>CAYULJ010000010.1:17982-21510 GCA_964445715.1 uncultured Planctomycetia bacterium | reverse complement strand
AACATCAAAATCGCCCATAAAAAGATTTTTTCTTTAGAGCTTTTCGCCCCCTTTAGTTTTTTATATTTTGAGGAAAAACAAAAATGCCAACCAGAGAATTTAAAAAGACTTACAAAAATAAAGCCCCCAGAGTCTACATTCGCACTTTCGGCTGCCAGATGAATGAGCATGACTCTGGCAGAGTAAGGGATTTGCTTTTGGGGCAAGGCTATTCTCTTGTTGATAAGCCAGAAGCGGCTGATGTCGTGCTATTCAATACTTGCAGTGTCAGAAAACACGCAGAAGACAGGGTGTATGGAAAAGCAGGGACTTTCAAGAAGTTGAAAGAGAGACGGCCCGATATGATCATTGGTATTCTCGGATGCATGGCAGAGGCGCAGAAGGATTTGATTTTCAGAAAGATGCCGCATGTAGATTTTTTGTGCGGGTCTGCAGATCTGGATAAAGTACCTGGAATTATAGACAGGATAAAAAGTGGTGCCGGACATATTATTTATATAGAGGGCTATAAATCAAAAAAGATACCTGAGTTTTCAAAAAACAGGACAGTGACTAAAAATGCTTATGTAAAGATAATGGAAGGGTGCAGTAATTTTTGTTCGTATTGCATTGTCCCTTATGTAAGAGGTAGGGAGAGAAGTAGGCCTTCGAAGGAGATACTGGATGAGATAAGGCAACTGCTAGATAAGGGTGTTGAGAAGATAACGCTTTTAGGACAGAATGTAAATTCTTATGGAAAGGGATTAAGGGAAAAGATAAATTTCCCTGTTTTTTTGAGGAAGATAGACAAAATAGTGGCGGGCAAGACAGGGGTGGATTTTGTTACCTCTCATCCAAAAGATGCGAGTCTTGAGTTATTCAAGGCAATGGCAGGGCTTGGATCTTTTTCAAAGCAACTGCACCTACCTTTACAGTCCGGGTCGGATAAGATCCTTAAACGCATGAATAGAGGTTATACTGTAGAAAAATACAAGAAGCTCGTTAAGGATTTCAGAAGAATAGTAAAGGGCGGGATCGTCGTGTCTGATTTTATTGTGGGTTTTCCTGGAGAGACAAAAAAGGATTTCAATGATACGCTAAAGGCAGTTAAGGAGATTAGGTTTGGCGCTGCTTATATATTTAAGTATTCGCCGCGGCCGTTTACAAAGGCAAGCAGATTTAAAGATGATGTTTCAAGAGAAGAAAAGGAGCGCCGTCACGCCTTGCTTCTCAATATACAGAAGGAAATATCGTCAAGCAAGAAGTTATCCACAATGTAGGGGACACTTAAGTATCCCCTACATTGTGGATAACATTACAGGTAGCTGATATACTATGGAAGTACTTTTTCTAATTGGGCCTACAGCATCTGGGAAAACAAAGCTTTCTTTTGAGTTAGCAAAAAAGCTTAATGCCGAGATCATATCGTGCGACTCCATGTGCGTATACAAGGGCATGGATATCCTTACCTCTAAGCCCTCAGGGCTTGACAGAAAAAAAGTCAGGCATCATCTTGTCGATATAATTTCTCCTACTGGGGAATTTAGCGTTGCAGAATACAGGGATTTAGCGCTCGATGCAATCGAGGATATTTTAAAAAGAGGCAAAAGGCCTTTGTTTGTGGGAGGGAGCGGTTTGTATATAAGGGCGGTGGTGGATGGTTTATTTTCCTCTAACAAGAAAGATGCGCGGTTCAGAAAAAAGCAGGAGCAGCTTGCCAAAAAATACGGTAATATGTATTTATATAATAAGTTAAAAAAGATAGATGCTGTTACAGCCAAAAAGATCCATCCTAATAACTTAAGGCGCGTGATAAGGGCGCTTGAAATATACCATACTGAGCGCGAAAGGCCTTCAGAGTTAAAACAAAAAACAGAGCCTTTGAAATATGGAGCAAAGATTTTTGGGTTAAAAATAGACAGGGAAGAGCTCTATGGGAGCATAGATAGCAGGGTAAATCGCATGTTTGAGCAAGGCCTTGTGCAAGAAGTAAAAAAGTTGTCAAAAAAGAAATTGAGTATTACTGCAAAGGCAGCGCTGGGATATAAAGAGGTTCTGTTGTATTTAAAAGGAAAAAGCACGCTGGAGGAAGCAAGGGAGATTTTAAAAAAGAATACCAGGCATTTTGCAAAACGACAATTGACATGGTTCCACGCTGATAAACGCATACAATGGCTGACTCAACAAGCCTTAAGTTTACACTTTAACATTGTTGAAGTGTAAACTTAAGGAGATAGGCGTAGTATATGGAAAGAGCGATATTAGTTACAGTTGATTTGAAGAGTGAACAGGGTTGGACAATCCAGGATCGAACTGATGAGCTAAGAGACCTTGCTTGTTCTAGTGGCGCTTCAGTGGAAGGCGAGATAGTGTGTCACAGGGACAGACCCACGCCTGACCTATTTATAGGAAAGGGCAAGTTTCAAGAGTTAATCGCTTTAGCTAAAGAGAAGCGCGCGGATTTGATTATTTTTAATAATGACCTGACGCCTACACAGCTAAGAAACCTTGAAGCAGGTTTGTATGACAATAGTCTTAAAGACAAGGTCCTTGACAGGACTCAGCTTATTCTTGATATATTTGCACAGCGCGCAAAAAGTATAGAAGGCAAGATCCAGGTGGAGCTGGCGCAGCTGGAGTATCTTTTGCCGCGACTTACAGGCCGGGGTGTGCACTTGTCGCGCCTGGGAGCTGGCATTGGCACACGCGGCCCAGGAGAAAAGATCCTTGAATATGATAGACGCAGGATAAAAGATCGCATTGGAAGGTTAAAAATAGAATTAAAGAACTTGGAAACAAGAAGAGAGGCTTTGCGAAAGAGGCGCAGAGATGTGATGCTTGCAAGTATTGCGATCATAGGGTATACAAATGCAGGAAAGACCACGTTTCTGAATAGGCTTACAAATTCTAAAAAACTTGTTGCCAATAAATTATTTAGTACACTTGACCCTGTTGCCAGAAGTTATGTGTTGCCCAATAATCTTAAAGTACTTTTTCATGATACAGTAGGTTTTATCCATAACTTACCGCATCATCTTGTCGAGTCATTCAAGGCTACGCTGGAAGAGATAAAGACTGCCGACCTGATTATACATGTTCTTGATGCTTCAAATCCTCGGATCCATGAGCTTGACGAGGCAGTACATGTGGTTTTGAAAGAATTGGATTCAGACCAGAAGATTATAGTGAATGTGCTGAATAAAATCGATCTTATTGACAATGCTAATTATTTGAAGAGGCTCAAAAGACAATTCAGAGGTGCGGCGTTGATTTCTGCATTGAAGGGGACTGATATAGAGCTTCTCATTGAACAGATTTCAGAGATATTTTCAGAACTAGTAAGCGAAGTAAAAATAGAACTTCCTAATACAAAGATGAACATAGTAAACCTTATCTATGAGCACGGCAAGGTGCACCATAGAGAAGACAGACCAAGTACTGTCTATATAGAAGCCACAATACCCATCCCGCTAAAAAGATTATTAAAAGCTCTTTAAGTTCACAATTCAACATTGTGAAAGCATGTGCCACGAAGTGGTATGTGAACTT
>CAYULJ010000010.1:0-17972 GCA_964445715.1 uncultured Planctomycetia bacterium | reverse complement strand
ATCCCGCTAAAAAGATTGTCAAAAACTCCTTAAATTCACACTTTAACATTGTTAAAGTGTGAACTTAAGGAGTTGACTTATAGCAGCTATATATGATAATATATGGCGGTTATGACAAAGGCAAAGCCGAGGCATGTTGTAATTTATCTCTGCTTTAGGGTTTTGAGCTTCTTTGTATTTATTCTGCCTCTAAGGTGGGGCTTGAAGATAGGGCAAATTTTCGGTGGATCGGTTTTTTGCCTGTTTAAAAAGGCTCGCTCAAAGACATTGGACAATTTGGATGCTTCTTTTGCGAATTCCAAGTCTAAAGAAAAAAAAGAAGTTATAGCTAAAGGGGTCTTTGAGAATCTGGGAAAAAATCTTATCGAAATTATCTCCTTGTCCAAATTCAATAGCAAGAATATAGATGCCTATATAAAATGCAAAGGACTTGAGGTTATTACGAAATTTATAGAGCAGGGTAAAGGCGGGATCGTCCTCTCAGGGCATTTTGGCAATTGGGAACTTATGGCGCATTATTTTGGGATCAAAGGCTATTCAGTAAACGTTATTGCCAGGCGAGTTAGAATGGAACAATTTGAGAATTTCCTCGCCAAAGTTAGGAAGTGTCACAGGGTCAAGATCTTATACAGGGACGCGTCCGCGAAAGAGACAGTTGCGCTTTTGAAGAAGAATGAATTCGTAGGTGTGATGCCCGATCAGGATATGGACAGTGTTTCTGGTGTCTTTGTGGATTTTTTCGGACGCAAGGCATTTACGCCGAACGGCCCAGCGATTCTGAATCTTTTAACAGGAGTGCCGATAATACCTTGTTTCATGGTCAGGAAGGATTTTGGTCACGAGATCGAGATAAGTAAACCAATAGAGCTGAGCGCCACAGGAGACAGGCACAGGGATATTTTGGAAAATACCCAGAGATATACAAAAGTAATAGAGGATCAAATAAGAAAATACCCGTCGCAATGGGTCTGGTTTCATGATAGATGGAAGACGAGGAAAGTGTAAAGTGGAAAGTGTAAAGTGGAAAGCAATCTTTATCCTGGTATTTACTCTTAGCATTTGCTCATTGTGCTTTGCGCAGGAAGAAGAAAAAGAGGTAGGCCAGCAGATCGATGGGTTTTCTCTCGTCCAGTACGAAGAGGGTGGCAACAAGAAATGGGAATTGAGCGGCAAGTCAGCAGACCTAGAAGGAGAAAAGGTTAATATTAGCGAGATCTCAGCAGTTGCTTTTACAGAAGACACGACGCTTAAACTAAAGGCAAAAGAGGGGAGTTTCAATAGGGACGATCAGCTGGTGCATCTTGCAGATAATGTGGTAATAAAGGCGACAGACGGTACTGCTCTTAGAACAGATTCTTTAAACTGGGACGCAGAGGCGGAGAGTGTATTTACAGATGACAAGGTCAATATTAAAAAGGCTGACTTCGAAGTCAATGGCAAGGGCGCAGAAGTCGATTTGGAAAATAGAACTGCTAAACTGAAAAAGGACGTAGTTGCAAATATAAAATCTTCAGAGGCAAATTTTTTGCGACCGAAGGAAGTCCCGAGCGTTAGCGAGGGGCAAGCGACGAGCGACGAGCGACGAGCGACTACAATTACCTGCGACGGCCCACTTGAAATAAACTATAAGAAAAACAAGGCTACGTTTAGTAATAACGTAGAGGTGTACGACGCAGAGGGCAGTATATTCGCGGATCGCATAGATATTTACTTTGGCAAAGATACAAGGCGCGTGAGAGTTGTTATGGCAAGAGGCAATGTCAAAATAGTAAATGAGGGCAATGTGACATATAGCGAAGAGGCTATTTACCTTGTTGAACAGGGTCGCGTGGTCTTGCCTAAACGTCCGAAGCTAGTGATACAGAGGGAAGAAGTCGGAGAATTTTAAAGTCGTCATTAATGAATATGAATAACGAACATTTATTGCAAATACAGAGTCTCGCAAAGTCTTATGACGGCAAGAGGGTTGTAAACGGCGTGAGCATGGAAGTACAGAGAGGCGAGGTCGTTGGGCTTTTGGGTCCCAATGGCGCGGGTAAGACCACGACTTTTTACATGGTTGTGGGAATGCTTAAACCGGAAAGCGGAAAGATAATCTTTGGCGGAAAAGATATAACGAAACTGCCTATGTATAGGCGTTCGCGCTATGGCATAGGTTATCTTTCTCAGGAACCTTCTATTTTCAGAAAACTTACAGTCGAAGAAAATATAATGGCGATATTGGAGACATTAGATCTACCACGTTCAGTCCGAAAGGGAAGACTTAAGGAGCTATTGGAAGAATTGCACATTGCTCATCTGGCCAAAAAAAGAGCGTATATGCTTTCTGGCGGCGAGAGGCGCAGATTGGAAATAACAAGGGCGTTAGTGACAAACCCATTATTCATACTCCTGGACGAACCTTTTAGCGGTATTGATCCCATTGCAGTGGCTGATGCACAGGACATCATCTCTGATCTAAAACAAAAGGGGCTCGGCATACTTCTTACTGATCACAATGTAAGAGAAACACTTGAAATAACAGACCGTTCGTATATAATGGCAGAAGGAAGAATACTGATATCAGGGACAGCAGATAAACTTACAAAGGATCCAAGGGCCCGCGAGATCTATTTGGGCGAAAACTTTCGCATGTGAACTTAAGGTGGAAAAAAGGATAACATGAAATCCAATATAAAGAAACATAAGAATTGCAAGAAGGTCGTAGAGGTCAAACTTTCACCTGAGAGGGTCAAGGAAGCGTTTGAAAAGGTCTATCGGGATATCCAAAAGGTTGCAAACGTGCCTGGGTACAGAGTCGGTAAGGCACCGCGTGACCTGTTGGAGCTTCATTATGGGAAGACTGCAAAAGAAGAGGTAATCAAAAGCCTTATTCCTGAGACTTATGGTAAGATTTTAGAACAACACAAGTTGGATCCAATAGGTTATCCTGATATAAGCGATGTTAAGCTGGATTTAAAGGATGGCTTTTATTATAAAGCGAGCATTGAGACAAGGCCGGAATTTTCATTGAAAAGCTATAAAGGCTTGAAGCTCAAAAGGAAAAGTATTGAGGTAAAGGAAGAAGATGTCCAGAAAAATTTAGAATCGCTGCGAGAGATGCACGCGCAAAAAGTGCCCAAGAAGGAAGGTAGTGAAGGCGAAGAAAAAGAAAAGGTTCTTCCTAAATTGGACGATGAGTTTGCAAAGGATCTTGGCCTTGAGAATCTGGCAAAATTAAAAGAGGCTGTGAAGGACGGATTAAGGAAGCGACTCGAGCAGGATAGCAAGGCTGATTTAGAGATGCAGCTTATTAATCAGCTTGTAGATGGTGTGAATTTTGAGGTGCCTGAGTCACTTGTGAATTCTGAAAAGGAGCGACTGGTAAAGGACGCCAACAACCGCCTCGCGTATATGCAGGCTATTCAGAAACAACAGGATCCGAAAAAGGAATTTGCGTTGGATGATAAAGACAAGAAAGAGCTGGAGGCGAATGCAGAAAAGCAGGCGCTGCGCCAGGTAAAAGCATTTTTTATATTAGATAGGATTGGGCAGGCTGAAAAGATATATCTGAAACAGGAAGACCTGGATCAGCAAATCGGGCAGATTGCAAAGCAGCATAAAAAGACAAAGGAAGAAGTAAGGTCGCAGCTGGAAAAGAATCGCATGCTTGACGAGATGGCCGTAAACATTAGGAACGCGAAGGTAATAGAGTTCCTGCTAAAAGAGGCAAAGGTCTCTTAAGTTCACGCTTCAACATTGTTAAAGCGTGAACTTAAGGGGAGGCGGCACAAAATAAAGGAGGCGGATATGTCCACATTGGTTCCTATGGTTGTAGAGCAGTCAAGTCGGGGAGAGCGCGCGTATGATATTTATTCAAGGCTTTTAAAGGACAGGATAATTTTTATCGGCGATGCAATAAATGACCTTGTTGCAAACCTTGTAATCGCGCAGATGCTTTTTCTCCAACAAGAAGACGCAGACAGGGATATCAATATCTACATAAATAGCCCGGGCGGTGTAGTAACAGCAGGGCTTGCGATCTACGACACAATGCAATTCGTGAAGCCTGACATCTCGACGTTTTGCGTCGGTCAGGCGACCAGCATGGGCGCAGTACTTCTGGCAGCAGGCACGAAAGGCAAGCGCCACGCATTGCCTAACTCCAGGGTGATGATTCATCAGCCATGGGGTGGCGTGCAGGGCCAGGCCGCAGATATAAGTATACAGGCAAAAGAGATTTTAAAGATGCGCGACAGGATCAATGAGATACTTGCAAAGCACACAAGTCAAAAAATAGATAAGATCCAAAAGGACACAGACAGAGACTATTTTATGTCTGCTAAAGAGGCAGAGGAATACGGACTTGTGGATGAAGTGATAATCGGCGGAAAGCCAACAAAGAAGAAGTAACTTTACACTTTAACGTTGTTAAAGTGTAAAGTTAAGATATAGGGAAGGACGAAAATAGATGAAGAATTACCTGTTGACACCAGGACCGACACCAGTGCCGCCAGAGTCTCTAAAGGCAATGGCAAAACCTATAATCCATCACAGGACTCCGCAATTCCAGGAGATATTAAAGGAGACAGAAGATGGTCTCAAATATGTATTCGAAACCAAGAGTCATGTCTTGATATTTACTGCAAGCGGCACAGGCGCAATGGAAGGGACAGTGTGCAGCCTGCTTTCTTCAGGAGACAAGGCAATAGTTGTAAGAGCTGGGAAATTCGGGGAGAGATGGGGCGAGCTGTGCGACGCGTACGGTATAGAATTTATTTCTGTGGATGTAGAATGGGGTAAGGCAGTCGACCCACAGGCAATAAAGAAGATTTTAGATAAAGAATCCAAGGTAAAGGCAGTCTATGTGACCTTATGTGAAACTTCTACAGGAGTGGCAACAGATATAGAGGCGATTGCAAAAATAATAAAAGATACGCAGGCAGTTTTAGTTGTTGATGCGATAAGCGCACTCGGAGCAGTGCCTCTTAAGACTGATGACTGGGGCATCGATGTTGTAGTGTCTGGTTCGCAGAAGGGACTGATGATTCCGCCGGGCCTTGCGTTTGTAAGTCTAAACGAAAAGGCGTGGAGGCTTGTTGAGGCATCAAGGTTGCCAAAATATTATTTCAATTTCAAGGCATACAAAAAGTCCATCGAGAAAAATGATACACCTTATACACCTGCAGTGAATCTTATAATCGGACTAAACGAGGCGCTAAAGATCATCAAAAAAGACGGACTCGCGAATGTAATCGCCCGACATAGAAAGCACGCACAGGCTGTGCGTACAGCTTGCAAGGCCCTGGGCCTCGAACTTTTCGCGCCAGACGCATGCTCGGACGCTGTGACTTCGGTCAAGGTGCCAGACGGGGTTGACGGCACAAAGCTTGTAAAGACAATGCGCGATAAATACGGCGTGGCGATTGCCGGCGGCCAGGCGCAGCTAAAAGGAAAGATATTCAGGATAGCCACCATGGGCTACATTACAGCAGCAGATTTAAAAATAGGCATAGAGACTCTGGAGACAGTCCTAGCAGAGTCAGGACATAAGTTTGAAAAAGGCGTAGGAGTCAAGGCGCTCGAGAAGGCAATAGCTTAAGTTCAGACTTTATCCACACTGTAGGGGAGGTTTAAACCTCCCCTACAGTGTGGATAAAGTATTTTCACGGAACTGACAATACGAGGAGAGGTTATGTTTAAGATACTTATAAGTGACCCTTTGGCAAAAGAAGGCGTTGAGCTGCTGGAGTCAGTAAAGCAATTTAAAGTAGACGTGAAATTAAAACTTCCGCCGGGAGAGCTAAAAAAGATGATCAAGGATTATGACGCGCTTTTGGTGCGGAGTGGCACAAAGGTCACAAAAGACATTATAGAGAGTGCAGATAAATTAAAGGTAATAGGCAGGGCAGGAGTCGGGCTTGACAATGTTGATCTAGGTGCTGCTTCAAAGCGTGGCATCATCGTTATGAATACGCCTGGTGGCAACACGATCTCCACTGCCGAACATACAATGTCGCTTATACTCGCGCTTTCCCGCAACATACCTCAAGCAGACGTCTCGACAAAGTCAGGAAAGTGGGAGAGAAAAAAGTTCATGGGCGTTGAACTGCATGGCAAGACATTGGGTATTATAGGGCTTGGCAGGATCGGCGCCGAAGTTGCAAAACGCGCCAAGACATTTGGTATGAAAGTGCTGGTCTATGATCCGTTTTTATCATTGGATAAAGTAGAGGAGTTAGGAATTGTGTCAGCCGAATTGAATGCTATATTTAAAGAGTCGGATTACATTACAGTGCATACCCCGCTTACAGATGAGACAAAGCATATTATTGGTAAGAAGGCAATAGACAAGATGAAAAAAGGAGTCCGCATTGTAAATTGCGCAAGAGGCGGCATTATAGATGAAACGGCAGTGGTCTATGGGATAAAGAGCGGAAAGATAGCAGGCGCAGCATTTGACGTATACGAAAAAGAACCTCCAAAGGATAGCCCTCTTATTGGATGCGAGAATGTTATTCTTACCCCGCATCTGGGTGCGTCCACAGAAGAGGCGCAGGTCAATGTGGCAGTGGATATTGCCAATAGCGCGAAAGACGCGCTCTTGGGCTGTGGGATACGCAATGCCGTGAACGTACCCTGCGTCGACGCAGAGCTTTACAAGGTCTTGCATCCTTATGCAGAACTCAGCGAGAAAATGGGTTCACTCGCCGCGCAGATTGCGAGCGGCAGGATATCGCAGATAAACATAAAATACTCAGGCGACATTGCCAAGTATTCTTCGTCTCCCTTGACAGTGGCTGTTGTAAAAGGCGCGCTTACGCCGATTTTACAGGAAACAATTAACTATGTGAATTCTCTTATCGTGGCAAAGGAGCGCGGCATAAAGATCAGAGAGTCAAAGTCAATGGAGCTGGAAGAATATGCGAATCTCATAACAGTGGAAGTCAAGACGGATAAAGGTTCAGTATCAGTTGAGGGAACATTGTTTACAAAGACTGATGCCAGGATCGTAAAGGTCAATGAGTTTCATGTGGATGCAATACCAGAAGGCTACATGCTCGTCGCTCACAATATTGATGTACCTGGTATTATAGGTAAGATAGGGACAATACTCGGGAATAACAAAATAAATATCGCGACAATGACATTTGGCCGCGAAAAGCCTGGTGGAAAAACACTTTCGGTTTTAAACGTGGATAGCACAGTGCCTGAAAAAGTGCTCTCAGAGATAAGAAAGGCAAAAAATATTTTAGACGCAACATTGATAAAACTTTGACACTACCTTAAGTTTACACTTTAACATTGTTGAAGTGTAAACTTAAGGTTTTTAAGGGGTGCGATATGAAGAAAAAGAAGAACAAGATATATATCATAGATGTGACCAATAGAGATGGTGTGCAGACGTCTAGGCTCGGATTGGCAAAACTTCAGAAGACTATGATAAACATCATGCTGAACGACATGGGTGTATTTGGAAGCGAGTTTGGTTTTCCTGTTACGCACCATGAAACCAATTATCTGAATGCAAACCTGAAGCTCGCACGTAAAGGTATGCTGAAACCTATAGCGCTGAATGGTTGGGTGAGGGCGATAAAGGCTGACGTGAAGGCGGCGCTGGATTTAACTGATGTCGAGAACCTAAATCTCTCCATATCCACTTCTGATCAGATGACGCGCGGCAAATTTCAAGGTAAGAAGACCAGAGACGATGTCGTGAAAATGATGATAGAGGCATTGGATTATGCCAGGAAGAGAAAACTCAAGATAATCGGCGTAAATGCAGAAGATGCGTCGCGGACTGATATGCCGTTCCTCATAAAATTTGCAAAAGCAGCCAGGGATCATGGCGCAGACAGGATCAGGTATTGCGATACACTTGGCTACGACGACCCGTTCACGATTTATAGGCGCGTAAAAACGCTCGCGAGCGAGGTGAAGCTGCCAATAGAACTACATTGTCACAATGACCTTGGCATGGTGGTGGCATGTTCGATCAGCGGGGCAAAAGCAGCGATCGATGCCGGATGCGACGCATACATAAACACCACTGTCAATGGCATGGGCGAGAGGGCTGGCAATGCAGACCTTGTTTCAGTCATACTTGCGCTTAGGTATTCAAGCGGGTTTGCCAAAAGATACCGTCTCGACGACAATGTGAGACTGGGTCACGCTTGGAAGATTGCAAAGTATGCTTCGTACGCGTTTAGAGTGCCGCTGCCTGTAAATCAACCAGGCGTTGGCGCGAACGCGTTTGCGCACGAAAGCGGCATTCACGCAGACGGCGCGTTAAAAGACAGGCGCAATTATGAACTTTACGATTACGAAGAGCTTGGAAGAGGTGAACCAGATCTTATCGAGACAGGCAGGCAGATCACAGCAGGAGAGTATAGCGGTATCAAAGGTTTTAGAAACGTATACGAGAGATTAGAGGTAAAGTTTAAGAATGATAAGCAGGCTACCGAGATCCTTGAGTTGGTGCGTTACGCGAATGTCCATACGCAACAACCCCTCGTAAACGACGAGCTTAAGTTTATAGCTAAATACCCAGACATAGCAAAGCAGATTTTCACAATGACCCCGTAGTGTTATTAAAATTGGGGACAGACACCTATTTTTTGTAGAAAAACAGAAGTGAATAAAAAATAGGTGTCTGTCCCCAATTTTAAACTTAAGCGGGGCGGCATGCGGTGACGCATGGGAGGAGATATTATGCCGTGCACAGTTGTTATTGGAGCGCAATGGGGAGATGAAGGCAAAGGAAAGATAATAGACATCCTTGCGGCCGACGTAGATATTATCGTAAGATTTCAAGGCGGGAATAATGCCGGCCACACTGTAGTCGTGGGTGACAGGGAATTTATATTGCACCTTATACCGTCTGGTGTGCTTCATAAAGGCAAGACCTGTATTATAGGTAACGGCGTTGTTATCGATCCCGGCGTGCTTTTGTCTGAACTGGAGATGCTCAGGAGAAAAGGTATAAAAGTGGACGGCAATCTGCTTATCAGTGAGTCAGCGCATATTATTTTGCCTTATCATAAGGTCATAGATAAAAGGCGCGGCGCAGAAATAGGTACGACCGGAAGAGGCATAGGTCCGTGTTATGTCGACAAGATGGCACGTTGTGGCATACGCGCAGTGGATTTGGTGAACAAGGATGTACTCAAGAGAAAGTTGACGGCAAATTTAGAAGGCTCAAAGGAATTTGACGTCGACATTATTTACAAGAAATATTTGGATTACGGCCGAAAAATTAAAAAATATCTCGCCAATGTCTCTTTGGTCTTGAACACGGCCATATCTAAAAAGAAATGGATCTTATTCGAGGGTGCTCAAGGCACGCTTTTAGACGTGGACCACGGCACGTATCCTTACGTGACTTCTTCCAGCGCATCTGCGGGCGGGGCCTTGACCGGGACTGGCGTGGGGCCTACAAAGATCCAGAAGGTGGTAGGCGTTGTAAAGGCGTATACGACGCGAGTAGGCGAAGGTCCGTTTCCAACTGAGTTCAAAAAAGACCTTATGGAAAAAATAAGGAGCAAAGGAAAAGAGTTCGGCGCAACGACTGGCAGGCCGAGGCGATGCGGTTGGTTCGACGCAGTGGTCGTGAAGCATTCTGCGCTTGTCAATGGTTTGAGCGAGATCGCAGTGACAAAGTTGGACGTCTTGGACGAGATGGAGAATATAAAGATCTGTACAGGCTATAAATATAAAGGAAAGATATATAAAGTTTTTCCAGCAGACATAGATGTTTTATGGTACGCAAAGCCAGTATACGAAGAGCACAAGGGCTGGATGCAGGATACGACTGGGGTGAGGCGATACAAAGATCTGCCGAAAAACGCAAAGTTGTATTTAACCCGCCTTTCAAAACTTTTAGATGTAAAGATTGGCATGGTTTCAGTGGGTTCAAAACGAAAGCAGGCATTTAAAGTCAGTTAAATGCTTAAGTTTACACTTCAACAATGTTAAAGTGTAAACTTAAGCAAGGAGCAGCCGCGAACGCTTCCTAGAGAGGAGAGGACGAATGTTATTTTTGGCACCTATCGGTTCTGTGATAGCGATAATTTTTGCTGTTTTTCTGATCTTGAGAATATTGCGCCAGGATGAGGGCACGGCTGAGATGAAAGAGATCGCAGCGTGTGTCAGGGAAGGCGCTTATGCCTATATTAAAAGGCAATACTCGATCGTCGGCATATTCTTTGCCGTCACTTTTTCCGTTCTATTTTTATTGTATTTACGGGGTTACATGATTATATTTGTCCCGTTTGCGTTTCTGACAGGCGGTTTCTTTTCAGGACTTTGCGGATTCATAGGCATGAGCGTTGCGACTCAGTCAAGTGCGAGGACCACGGCTGCGGCGCGCACCAGCTTGAACAGCGCGCTCCGCGTGGCATTTTCGAGCGGCGCAGTGATGGGCTTGATGGTGGTCGGCCTGGGACTTTTGGACCTGAGTATATGGTATTATTTTTTAAATTGGTATTACAGGGGACTTGATGAGGCAATTAGGATTCAAAATATTACTAGCACGATGCTTAATTTTGGCATGGGCGCGAGTTTCATGGCGCTGTTCGCGCGCGTAGGCGGCGGGATCTTTACAAAGGCGGCAGACGTCGGCGCAGACCTCGTAGGTAAAGTCGAGGCAGGCATACCCGAAGACGACCCGCGCAACCCAGCCGTGATCGCTGACAACGTCGGCGATAATGTCGGTGATGTCGCAGGCATGGGCGCGGATCTCTATGAGTCGTACGTGGGTTCGATCGTCGCGACAATGGCGCTAGGCTCAGCTGCATTCATACAGTATGGGAAGAGCTTGAAAGGCATTACCATCCCTTTGGTAATAGCAGCCGTAGGAGTCATTGCGAGTTTGATCGGTACGTTATTTGTGCGCTCCGGAGAAAAGGCTGAGCAGCACGAATTGCTTTTGGCATTAAGGAAAGGAATTTTTACGAGCGCAGCGCTTATCGCGATCAGCTCTTATTTTGTCATAAAGTTTGTCTTGGGAGTGGAATTCATAGGAGTATATTGGGCGGTTTTTTCAGGCCTGGTCGCCGGGATCATAATCGGTCTTTCAACAGAGTATTTCACGTCTGACAAATATTCGCCAACTCGCACAGTGGTCAGGGCTGCGCGCACAGGACCTGCTACTGTAATCATAGAGGGCTTGTCAGTCGGCATGCTTTCGACTG
The DNA here is from genome assembly GCA_964445715.1 of uncultured Planctomycetia bacterium. Classification (GTDB taxonomy): domain Bacteria; phylum Omnitrophota; class Gorgyraeia; order Gorgyraeales; family Gorgyraeaceae; genus CAYPYS01. Next base: position 6,801 of record CAYULJ010000010.1, on the reverse strand, counting down.
CTATCCCTGTCATAGCTGTTGCAGCCGCAGTTCTGGCTAGTTTTTATCTATCGGGCGGCGCGAAAGATTTTAGCCTCGGATTGTACGGCGTTGGCATTGCTGCTGTCGGCATGCTCAGTACGTTAGGTATTACATTAGCGACAGACGCATATGGCCCTGTGGCAGATAATGCTGGCGGCAACGCAGAGATGTCACATCAGCCGCCAGAGGTACGGCGCCGCACAGATGCGCTGGACACGTTGGGCAACACGACTGCTGCGACAGGTAAAGGTTTTGCCATTGGCTCTGCCGCGCTATCAGCCCTCGCATTGATCGCTGCTTACAGAGAGCATTTGCATTTATTGGGGAAGACCGTGAATACGGATCTCATGAACCCGCGATTATTGGCAGGCCTTTTTATAGGAGGCATGCTTCCATTCGCTTTTTGCTCGCTTACTATGAGCGCAGTAGGCCGCGCAGCGTCGAGCGTAGTGGTTGAGGTGAGGCGACAGTTTAAAGAGATAAAAGGTTTGATGGAAGGCAGGGAAAAACCAGATTATGCGAATTGCGTGACTATTGTCACAAAGAGCGCGCAAAAGGAGATGATATTGCCGTCGCTCCTTGCAATACTCGCGCCAGTTGTCGTTGGACTTTTGATGGGCGTAGAGGCAGGCGTCGGACTTTTAGTGGGTGCGCTGGTCTCTGGATTTGTGCTTGCGATCATGATGGCCAATGCAGGCGGCACGTGGGACAATGCAAAGAAATACGTAGAGAGTGGCGTAGAAGGAGGCAAAGGCTCTTCTTCTCATAAGGCAACAGTGGTCGGAGATACAGTAGGGGATCCGTTTAAGGACACATCAGGTCCTTCGTTAAATATATTGCTGAAGCTGATGTCAATGGTTTCTATTGTCTTCGCTTCTTTCATAATATCGAACACCCTCTTTAAATAAGTAGTAGTAGGGGACACTTAAGTGTCCCCTACTACTACTTAAGTGGGAACAAAACTTCTTGACTTTAAAGGGGTAGCGTATTATATTAAAGAAAAAACGAGGAGGTAAAACATGTTCTCCAAAAGAGGTTTATTTTACGCGGTTTTGTGTGTGATTATCCTTTCTGTAGTGACCACCGGATGCTCTATCACGATCCAAAAAGGCAGGCGCAGCGACATCGAGAAGATCGAATCTCTCCAGCATGAGCTAGATGCTATGAATCTGAGGTTAGAGCAGCTCGAGCAGGAGAAAGGCAAAGAGGTATCTGAGCTCGAGAATGCTAAGAAGCTTCTGGAAAAGCAGTTGAAAAAGGAGATCGGCAATAAGGATGTCCGTCTCGAAATGGCAGAGAGGGGCCTCGCTATTATATTTTTGGCAGAGGTACTTTTTGATTCTGGCAAGGCGGATGTAAAGGAAGATGCATATGGCGCGTTACAAAAGATTGCCAAGGTCCTTAATGAGAATGTTGCTGACAGGAATATAGGCATAGAGGGCCATACGGATAACGAGCCAATTAAATATTCAGGCTGGAAATCAAATTGGGAACTTTCGACTGCAAGGGCCACCAGCGTATTGCATTATCTGGAAGACGAAAAAGGGCTTGATCCGAAAAGGCTTTCTGCAACAGGCTATGGTCAGCACAGGCCAGTGGTATCTAATGATGACAAAGAAGGCCGCAGGCAGAACAGACGTGTTGAAATAGTCATACTTCCGAAGAATATCGAAAAGATCCAGGCAGATATAGATAAATTAGAGAAGAGAAAGAAAAGGATAGAGAAGCGCTTAAAGCGATACAAGAAATAAGTTTACATACCACTTCGTGGCACAGGCTTTCACATTGTTGGAGTGTAAACTTAAGGATTATAGAGAAACGCGAATCGCGCTTTTTAAAAGATGCGTTTCGCGTTTTTTTATAAAAATAATATGAGCACGCCGAAGCATATTGCAATAATAATGGACGGGAACGGACGCTGGGCGAAGAAGCGCCACCTTCCAAAGATAATGGGCCACAAGAGAGGCGTGGAGACTGTAAAAAAGATAATCAAGGCCTGTGTAAGGCTTAAAGTCAAATATTTAACGCTCTACACGTTTTCTACTGAAAATTGGAATCGGCCAACGAAAGAAGTGAGAGCACTTTTTAAGCTCTTGGATCAATTTTTAAACTCGCAGACCAGGCTTTTTCACGATAACAAGGTAAGGTTTTGCGTAATAGGCGAAAGAGAAAGAATAGATGAGACATTGAGGGGAAAGATAGAGAAGCTAGAGAGAGACACCAAAGGCTATGATGCATTGCTTGTGAATGTCGCCCTGAGTTATGGATCGAGACAGGAGATTGTAAGTGCCGTAAGATCCATAGCGGAAAAAGTGGAAGGTGGTATTTTAAAGCTGGACGAGATAGATGAGAATATCTTTTCAAATCACCTTTATACTCGCGGATGCCCTGATCCTGATTTATTAATACGGACCAGCGGAGAAATGCGTATTTCAAATTTTTTATTGTGGCAGATCTCCTACGCTGAAATCTATGTCATTGAAAAACTCTGGCCTGATTTCAGCGAAGAGGATTTGGAAAAGGCGATAGAAGAATATAAAAGACGAGAGAGAAAGTTCGGCAGGTAATCCCTTAAGTTCACACTTCAACAATGTTGAAGTGTGAACTTAAGGGGCGGGGATGAGCAGAAAAATGTTAAAACGTGCGATTAGCTCAATAATACTGATATCCATTGTAGCTATTACAATATTCTTGTTGCCTATATGGATCTTTAGTATGGTGGCTTCGATATTTATTGCCTTTGGACTTTACGAATTTTTCAGGTTGAATTCCAAGGATATTTTTCCAAAGAGTTTTATAGTCCTAGGCATACTCTGTAGTGCCCTGCTCCCTTATATAACATATTTTTACAGGCCTGCTGGCGGTCTGTGGGAGGCGTTGTTTTTTATCCTAGTCTTGATTATGCTTTTTCTCATAGAGTTTACCAGACGAGAAAATCAAAACGCAGTAATACTGATCGCAGTTACACTATTCGGGATTTTCTATATTGGCTGGTTTTTTACATTTCTCGTGAAGATAAGATTTTTAGAAGAAGGGCATAAGCTGGTGGCATTTTTGCTTTTAGTGACAAAATCAGGGGACATCGGCGCGTATTTAGTCGGTACGTATCTAGGAAAACGCCCTCTCATTCCCAGGATAAGCCCAAAAAAGTCAGTCGAAGGCGCTGTGGGCGGGTTTTTATTCAGCATTGTTTTTGCTATTTTGGCCCGGCCCTTTTTCTGGCCGATGTCGTTTGGCGTTGTGCTTGGAGCGGGGATCTTGATTGGGATCTTTGCCCAGCTCGGAGACCTGGCAGAAAGTCTTATAAAACGGGATTACCAGGCAAAGGATTCGAGCCCTTTTCTACCGGGATTGGGCGGCATGCTAGATGTAATTGACAGCGTTCTTTTCACTGCTCCGATTTTTTATATTTACTTAAATGTTATCTTATGGCCTTAAGTTTACACTTTAACATTGTTAAAGTGTAAACTTAAGCGGATTAGGGATTATGCAGAGAGTATCAGTAATAGGCTCAACAGGTTCAATAGGCACGAGTGCGCTGGATGTAGTTTCTAGATTTCCAGAGAGGTTCGTGATAGACTCGCTTTCGACACATTCTAATGCAGGGCTTCTATGGCAACAGGCGCAGAGATTTAAACCAAAAGCAGTTTGTATTGTTAATGTAAAGAAGGCACAGGAATTCAGAAAGAGATTTGAGAAACAAAGAATCGTGTTTTATGAAGGTGCATCAGGCCTTTTAAGCATGATGAAGAGACAGGCTGATACACTTGTCGCAGGGATAGTAGGTTCGTCTGCGCTGCTTCCTATTTTAACCGCACTTCCCAATATAAAGAGGCTTGCTCTTGCGAATAAAGAAGCGCTTGTCATGGCAGGCGATATTATCATGCAAAAGGCCAGGCGCAACAAGGTTACGGTGCTGCCCGTTGATAGCGAACACAGCGCGATATTCCAGTGCGTTGAGTCAAGAAAGCTATCAGAGCTAAAGAATATCTACCTCACGGGTTCGGGCGGTCCATTACTTCGAGTACCAAAAAAAGATTTTAGAAAAATAACACCTGCACAAGCTGTCAATCACCCTAAATGGAAAATGGGAAAAAAAATCTCCATCGATTCAGCAACCATGATGAATAAAGGGCTTGAGGTGATCGAGGCGCACCATCTTTTTGGCGCAGACATAGATAATATCAAGGTTTTGATCCATCCAGAGACAGTCGTGCATTCGATGGTAGAATTTGTGGACGGTTCTATATTGGCGCAGATGGGCATGTGCGACATGAGGACGCCGATCCAATATGCGCTTACATATCCATCGCGCGACACATCACCTGTAAAGGGCGTCATGTTCTCTAAGCTGAAGGCATTGCATTTTGACATGCCTGATTTCAAAAAATTTCCATGTTTGCGGCTCGCATATGAGGCCGCGCAACACAGAGGCACGTATCCGTGCGTCCTAAATGCGTCGAACGAAGTTGTCGTAGAAGAATTTCTGAAAAGCAGACTTAGATTTCCAGATATACCGAAGATCATAGAGTGCATTTTAGGCTTGCACAAAAATATAAAAAACCCCAAATTAGAGGATATATTAGAAGTTGATAAGTGGGCAAAAGAAAAGACTTTGACTTTACTAAAACAGGAATAGAGAATATGCTTAAGTTTACACTTCAACAATGTTAAAGTGTAAACTTAAGCATATTGATTTGTGAAGTTAAGGCAAGGAGAAGAAGATGTTGTCGGCAGCGAGTTTCATAATTGTATTGAGTATCTTGGTGATCGTGCACGAGTTCGGACATTTTATTGTTGCGAAAAGGACTGGCGTGCGCGTTGAGAAATTCTCTGTTGGTTTTGGACCAGAGATTTTCGGCATTACGAAAGGCGGGACGCGATATCGCATTTCTCTTATACCTTTAGGCGGATATGTAAAGCTTGCAGGCGAGACTGGCGAGGAAGGATTAAAAGGCGAGAGTTGGGAATATCTATCGCGCACAGTCGGCGAACGCGCGAAGATAATCTTTGCCGGGCCGCTGTTGAATTATATATTGGCATTCCTCATATTCTCATTTATCTTTGTAATCGGCTATCCGACATTGACTACAAAAATAGGCAAGGTCATGCCGGATTATCCGGGAGCAGCAGCTGGCGTAGAAGCAGATGATGTGATATTGGAAATAAACGGCCAGGAAGTCAGTTATTGGGAAGATGTTACAAATATCGTTCATACTAATAAGGAGCCAGAGATAGAACTTTTAGTGGAGAGAGATGGAAGGCTGGTGGATTTAAAGGTCATACCAAAATCTCAAGAAGTTAAAACTATATTCGGTTCTAAAAAAAGAATAGGCCTTATAGGCATTATGCCTTCGGAAGAAGTGGTATACGTGAGGCACAATGTCATAAAGTCCATTTATATGGGCGCTAAAAAATTGATTATGCTTACCTATATTACTTGCAGGGCATTGTGGGCGAGTTTGACAGGCGCAATTCCTTTCAAAGAATCGATCACAGGGCCTGTTGGCATATTTTACATAACAGGCCAGGCAGCGAGGATGGGAATTGTGTATCTTTTGCATCTAATGGGGATTCTAAGCGCGTCGCTTGCGATATTCAATCTTTTGCCAATACCAGTGCTTGACGGTGGTCACCTTTTATTTCTCACAATAGAAAAGATACGGCGCAGGCCGGTTTCAGCCAGGATGCAGGAAAATATAACACAAGTCGGTTTGGCGTTGATATTATGTCTGATGCTTTTTGTTTTCTACAATGATTTTATGCGGTTTGGCATTTTTGAAAAAATCTCGGGGTTATGGCAAAAATAAGTCAAGAGAATCTTGAGGCTCGCTTAAGTTTACACTTTAACATTGTTAAAGTGTAAACTTAAGATAAAAGGTTGGGATGAGAAGGGTGATGACGAGGCAGATCAGGGTTGGGAAGGTTAAGATAGGAGGGGGCGCGCCGGTCGCTGTGCAGTCAATGACAAAGACTGACACGCGCGATGTGGCTGCGACTGTCAGCGAGATCAGGGAACTGGAGCAGGCAGGGTGCGAGCTGGTGCGCGTGGCTGTGAAGGACTTTCAGGCAGCGAGCGCGATCAAGAAGATTAAAAGGAAGGTGAAGTTGCCGCTTGTCGCAGATATTCACTTTGACTATCACCTGGCGCTGGAGGCGATAGAATACGGCGCCGACAAGGTAAGGCTTAACCCGGGAAATATACACAAGGAATCTCAGATTATAGAAGTGGCGCGGCTTGCGAAGAAAAGACATGTGCCTATAAGAGTGGGCGTGAATTCAGGGTCAGTCTACAGTGTGAAGGGTGAAGGGTTAAGGGTGAAGGCAAATGATCTAGTAAAAGCTGCCCTGGATTTTATAAAGCTCTTGGAGAAGGCTAAATTTTACGATATAATAGTCTCGTTGAAGGCATCAGATGTATTAACGACCATAGACGCTTACAGGAGATTTTCGAAAAAATCAAAATATCCGCTTCATTTGGGCGTTACAGCTGCAGGGTCGATTTCAACAGGCCTTGTTAAGTCCAGCATAGGCATAGGCGCTCTTCTTTTAGAAGGTATTGGCGATACGATCAGAGTTTCATTGACTGCGCATCCTTGTGAAGAAGTAACCGCAGCTAAAAATATATTGCAGGCGCTTGGCCTGAGGCGATTTGGACCTGAGATAATATCGTGCCCGACATGCGGCCGGTGCCAGGTGGATCTGGAGGGGATTGTTAGGGATATAGAAGCTCGGTTCTCGGTTTTCGGTTCTCGGTTTTCGAAAAAATGCCTTAAGATC
>CAYULJ010000009.1:12766-23393 GCA_964445715.1 uncultured Planctomycetia bacterium | reverse complement strand
GCCTTTTTCCTTTCTATTATACCACAAAAGCATGTATAATATAGCTATGTTTAAGGCTGGGAAGGTTGCGATAATAGGAAGGCCAAATGTGGGAAAATCCACGCTTTTAAATGCCCTAATAGCAGAAAAGCTATGCATTGTCTCAAAAAGGCCTGAGACAACCAGAGATAATATACAAGGCATACTCTCGGGAAATGATTTTCAAATAGCATTTATCGACACACCTGGCATGCATAGGCCTAAAAATCTACTTGGAAAATCAATGGTCCAAAGAGCCTCTTCCTCTCTTCTGGAATCAGATCTCGCGCTTGTCATAATAGATGCATATGATGGCATAACTCAAGAAGACAAAAGGATCTTCTGTAATATGCCTAAAAAACCAAATTTTTTAATAATAAATAAAATAGACAGGATTGATAGGCGTGAAATCCTGCTGCTCATCGACGAAGCGCAGAAGTCAGATTTTAAAGAAATAATACCAATATCAGCCACAAAAAAAGACGGGACCAGCATCGTGCTCAAAAAGATCATAGAATACCTACCAGAAGGTATGCCATTTTTTGCAGAAGATCAATTAAGCGATAAAAACGAGAGGTTCTTTGTCCAGGAACTCATAAGAGAACAAGTGCTTGAGTTGACGCGACAAGAGGTGCCGCATTCCATAGCAGTAAGCGTAGAAGAGATGGAAGAGAAAAAAGATAGATCGAACAACGACATCTACTATATAAAGGCAATCATATACGTGGAGAGAGAAAGCCAGAAAGGCATAATCATAGGCAAGAAAGGACAGATGTTAAAAAAGATAGGCGAGGGATCCAGAAAGACAACTGAAAACTTCCTGCAGAAAAAAGTATTTTTGGACCTATGGGTAAAGGTGTATGAAAACTGGAGAAAGGACCCTCTCGCCTTAAAAAATCTCGGCTATTAATTTTAAGTTTACACTTCAACATTGTTGAAGTGTAAACTTAAGCAAGTAGAAAATAAATTTGAACGTGAATTATAGGCCCAGGAATTTTATTGCGCCGCCGCAAAGAAATATTACCAATCCCGCCAATGCATGGCCGAATCTTTCTATCCTAAAAAGCGGAAGCCTCGCTAAACCGTAACTAAAGACCATGACCATGGTCAACATCGTAGCAATAGTAGTAACGCCAAACACCGCTGTCACCATGACAACCGAAAATATATTGCCCTTGGCTGCTGGGTACATAAGAAGCGGGATCAATGGCTCGCAAGGCCCAAAGACAAAGATGAGAAAAAGTACCCACGGGGTTATATTTGCGCGGGTCTTTGCTTCATGAAGATGGACATGGCCTTCATTGTGGGCATGAAGATGCTCATGCGCCTCATCGTCATGATGATTATGGATATGAGTATGCGGTCTGTTGCGAATTGCTTTATGTAAACCCCAGATAAAATAAGTAAAGCCGAATATCAAAAGAAGCCAAGCGGCGAATGCCCCGCGAAATGACTCTATGGCCTCCAGCTTAAACACTGCTATGCCTAATGCTATCCCTGCGAATCCCAGCACGACCGAACTAAGAACATGACCTATGCCACATAGTAATGTTATAAACCCGGTCTTTAGCATGCTCCATCTTCGCGCCTTGGAAATAGCGATAAACGGCAAATAATGATCCGGCCCGAGCAATGTATGGAAAAAGCCCAAACTTAAAGCAGTCCCCACCAATATAATCATTTCCTTTGACATAATTATTCTCCTAATTCTACTAACATATCTTTTACTTTTTTGTAAACTCAGTGATTAAATCGAATAAACTCCGGTTTATTCTGAAATTTTCTGTCTTCCATGATTTTATTATTCCTTCCTTGTATTTTTTCCACGTGGTATAAAAATTCTCCCAACCGTATATAGGCGCCTCACGATTGATCCAGGGCGGATTCGGAACATACCTATAAACTCCGTCGGGATACACGCTGTTGGCTATAGTCTTATATGTCCAATAAGTCCAATGAAAATCAAATTCATCGAATATCTGCAACATATCTTTGACCCAAGTCATGCTGCCAGTGCATTTTTCGCATCTAAAGTTTACGCCAAATTCACCGACAAAAATAGGGACACCATGTTTTTTGCTAAATATATGGTATTTTTTAAGGTCTTTCTTTATCCTTTCCTTATTCCAGTATTCTCCATTGATCATGCCCGGATATTTAAGATCTTTATGGCAATCAAAAGTGAAATCTGCAGGACGATAATAATGTATGCTATACGAAAGATTATCTGCGAAAGGCTCGCCTATAGCCTCCAGATCCCGGGCCCATAAATTTCCCTCAAGAAATATTATATGTTTCTTGTCAATAGCTCTAATGCGCCTTACTGTTTCCTTATAAAAATTGCGCAAAGTCTTTTTTGCAGCTTTCCTGATCACGGCTTCATTCAAGACATCGTACCCTGCGATTATATTCTTATCTTTAAATCTATCCGCTAAAAATTCCCATAGTTTGAAAAATCGTCTTTGGTAAGTCTTGTTATCCCATAAAAGCATTTCTCCATTGCTATCGCAATGCCAGTCCCTATTTTGGCAACCAGGAGCACCATGCATATCCAATATGCAATAAATATTATATTTCTCGCACCATCCAAGAGTCTTTTCTAAAAAATCTATGCCTTTCTTCTCTTCGATTAATCTGAAATTAAATGGCAGTCGAATGCAATTAAACCCGAGTTCGGATATCTTCTTGAAATCATATTCTCTGATAAAACTGTTTCTAAAAGCGGCTAAAAAATCATCCTTGGCCTTTTTACCGTAACTTTTTACCATTCCGCGTTTAAAAGATTTTTCAGATATATTTCTGCCGCATAAAATATATCCCTCCATCATAAGCCATCCACCAAGATTTATTCCGCGAAGATGAAAAGGCTTATTGTCGCTATCAACTATACTGCCATTTTTAATACTTAAAAGGGAAATCGAACGATCCATAGATAAATCTTCTCTCTGTTTCTGTTTTTCCTATCATACACTTAAGTTCACGCTTTAACAATGTTAAAGCGTGAACTTAAGCAAGGCAGTTTAGGCTCGTACCCAGGAGTTACTACAGCAGCCCTCTTTGCAATGGGCTACTGGTCTTAACATATATCTGATTGTAACCTGCATAAGACACCTCCTCGTCTTTACTTGAATACCCTACCGGTCTCCCTAGACCAAAATAAAAGATCTAATTCACCCATGGGTATTCCTGTTTTTTTAGAAAATTTTCTCATATTCTTTTCAATATACCTATAACTCTTTTTGCTAAGCGAAGCTGGAAACCTGCGCACTACTGAATATCTCTTCAGATTCCTTATTATATGGACATCAAGTATCGCCATATCTTCACCAAAACCTATGTTTCTTAAAAAATGACTTGCCTCCTTATACCCTAAACCTTTTATATTCTTTACAAGCCAATCCCTTGTTTTAAATATATCTTTGGTATCAAGCTTGTTTTTTATCTCAATGCCTTTTCCGTTTCTCAAGAAATCTCTGGCTGCTATTATATATTTTGCCTTGTTATTTGGAAACCGCACGCCTTTTAAGCAAGACCTGATATGCCTCTGAGTCCCATTGACAAGAAATTTTCGTCTTTTTAATCTATTTATAGCCTCGTCACAAACAACTGCCTTTGCTTGCGGCGTCAATATGCAAAAACACAGTTCTGCAAAAATATCATCGTTACTTCTTTTATACATCTCTTTAAAATCCCGCAGCCTCTGTTTTATTTCTTTTTTTCTATTACTATAATCCTTTAAAAGTTCTCTCATATCCCCAGTGCTTTACTTATGGCAGGCTTGTCAAAACCCACTATTATATCGCCGCCGATATCAACCACAGGAACGCCCATCTGACCTGACTTATTCATCATCTCTTGAGCTGCAGTCTGATCCATTCCTACATCGATATTTTCAAATGTTATATTATTTGCTTTCAAAAATTCCTTGACCCTTACACAATAAGGGCATGTGGATGTTGAATACACCTTTACGCTCTTAGCCATAACCCCCTCCTAAGTTCACAAAATAACAAAATAGAACAAAATAGGGACAGACACCTATTTTTTGAACTTAAAACCTTGCGCCCAATTCGAACGCCTGCTTTAGATAGTCTGGATGTTTTAATATGCTGCCCTTCTCGTCAACACCAGAACAAAAAAGCTCTTCTTTATACTTCACATTAATTGTCGCGAATAGATTTTTGACAATCGACTTCGCATTGTCAAAAAAATCATTTCTCTTTGTCCCTTCGACAGAAATAAATACACCTTTTATCTTTTTAAACCCTATGTCTTTTTTCAAGATATACTTAGCCCTCCAAAGACACTGGAAGCGGTCCACCATCATCTTTGTCTGGGCGCTGAGGCTTCCGAAAAATATTGGAGAGGCTAATACCAGGACATCTGCCTCTTTGATTTTTTTATAGACGCTCTGCATATCATCTTGAACAATACACGCCCCGTCGTCTTTTAAGTTCTCGCACTCTTGACACGGAGAAAATTTAAGCTTATTCAGAACAATTTTCTCTGTATCTGCGCCTTTACTTTTAGCTCCTTCAAGGACACGATCCAACAGAATATCTGAGTTCCCATTTATCCTGGGACTACCGCTTATGCCTAAAACTTTCATGTTCGCCTCAATAATTCTCGCAGAGAAGCTCAAAATGCGCCTGTGGATGCGCGCATGCCGGACATTTATCAGGGGCTTCTTTTCCTTCGTGCACATACCCGCAATTACGGCATTTCCATTTTACTACTTTATCTTTCTTAAACACGCTGTCATCTTTTATATTCTTTAGCAACTTCCTGTATCTCTTCTCATGTTTTTGCTCTACCTCTGCTATCTCTTTAAACTGTGCTGCTGCTTCTTCAAAGCCTTCCTTGCGTGCTGTCTCTTCTGCATCCTTGTAAAGCTTTGTCCACTCTAAATGCTCTCCGCCTGCTGAGGCTTCAAGATTTTGGGCAGTATCGCCAATAACACCAGCTGGATAGGATGCGGTAATTTCCACTTCTCCGCCCTCTAGTAGCTTAAAAAACCTCTTTGCGTGCTCTTTTTCATTGTCAGCTGTTTCCAAGAATATCGCTGCTATCTGTTCATACCCGGCTTTTTTAGCAACGCTTGCAAAATAGGTATAGCGATTCCTAGCCTGTGACTCTCCTGCAAAAGATGCAAGAAGATTTTTTTCAGTCTCACTTCCCTTCAACTTCATACTTCCCTCCTCTTAGTTATAAAACCTGCTCTTAAGTTTACACTTTAACAATGTTAAAGTGTAAACTTAAGAAATTGCGGTTTTGATTTTTTCTTTTAAGTCGTTAAGTTCCTTTTTGTCAGGTATATATTGTATTTTTAGTCCTTTTAATGGGACTTGAAATTTACACGCCTCGAACACCTTTTCTATTTCTCCGACGCTCTGTCCTCCCCAGCCATATGAACCAAAGGCGACACCGATTCTATTCTTCGGCGCGAGGCCTTTCATGTAAGTCAAAAATGCTGCCACTGTAGGCATAATGCCATTGTTCAAAGTTGGAGAGCCAGCGCATATATATTTTGCCTCGAGGATAGAGCTCATTATGTCTGATATATGATTCGTAAGCAGGTTTTTCATTTCACAGGAAATACCTTTTTCTTCCAAAGTATCCTTAATGACATATGCCATCTTTTCTGTGCTATGCCACATTGTATCGTATACTATAACTCCTTTTTTGTCACAAATATTATTGGCCCACTTTTTATAGCACTCGACTATATCCTTTATGTGACTCCTCCATATAAGACCATGACTCGGAGCTAGCATATTTATATCCAACGATGAAACAACCTCAAGCGCTTTTTGTACTTGCGCGCCATACGGCAAAACAATGTTCGCATAGTACTTTGCTGCCTCTTCCCTCACTATATCCCAACAATTCATTTCGTCGTCAAATCTTTCATTTGTTGCCATGTGCTGACCAAAGGCATCGTTGGATAAGAGAAGTTTTTCTTCTGGCACATATGTCACCATTGAGTCAGGCCAATGCACCATTGGCACGCATGCAAACTTTAGATTTCGCTTGCCTATATTTATGGAATCACCTGAATTTACTACTTTAAATGTCCAATCCTTTTTAAAATGCCTCTTCAGCCCTTTTTCGCCATTAGGAGAACATATGAGAGCCGCATTTTTAGCGAGTTCCATTATCTTCGGGATGCCTCCGGAGTGATCCATCTCAGTATGGTTGGAAATAACATAATCTATTTTGGCGGGCTCTATAACAGACTTGATCCTCTCGAGCATCTCATCAAAAAGATAATGTTTGACCGTGTCTACTAACACTATCTTCTCGTCTACTATAAGATAGGCATTATAGGTAGAGCCTCTCTGCGTCAGATAACCGTGAAAATTCCTCAGATCCCAGTCTATGACACCGACCCAATATATGCCTTTTTTTATTTCCAATGACTTCATGCAGCTATCCTTCCTTTACAAATTGATCCTTGCCAGCCCCGCAAATAGGGCACACCCATGTATCAGGTATAGCCTCGAATGCCGTGCCAGGTTGAATTCCACTATCAGGATCACCTACTGCCGGGTCATATATATAGTTACAAACAGTGCATCTGTATTTCTGCATCTTTACACCTCCTGTCGCCATGCCCTCTCCTTTAATAAAGGTAGGGGCTGTCTTTGGCGTTGTGCCGCGTTTTACCTCATGGTAATAAGCATAGGTCATGGGAGTCCCTGTTTTTAAGAGTTTTGAGCCTGTCATCTCTCCTAAAAAAACTGTGTGAGTGCCACAATCAAGTTTTCCCGTAACCTTTGCCTCAATATAACCGATCGCATAATCCAACACCACAGGACAACCTGAAGCCAGCTTTTTAAATTTTATGTCTTTAAATTTGTCCTCTTTTTTTCCTGTCTTGAAACCAAATTTACCTATAAAGTTCAGAGGCGCATCTTTTCCGAGTATCGAGATTGTAAATCTAGAGCTGGTCTCTATAAATTCATAAGTGAGATTCTCCTTATTTATGCTGACTGCCATTGTCACTGGTGTGCTTGTAATCTGAAAAACCGTGTTGGCAATCTGACCATTTAACAAATCGCCCTTATTAGAGGCGACTATGTACATGCCATAGCCTATATTATGCAGAACATGCTGATCCATGCTTTGCTAATGCCTCCTCCAGATCTTTCTTTGGCTCACTGATCAATTTTAAATTAAACTTCTCCTGAAGGACTTTAAACACATTTCCTGATATAAAGGCAGGCGGCGTCGGCCCTACGTACATATCTTTTATACCAAGATACAACAAAGACAAAAGTATTGCAACTGCTTTCTGTTCGAACCAAGATAGCACAAGCGTAAGTGGTAGGCCGTTTACATCTGTCTTGAATGCATTTGCCAGTGCCAATGCTATCTGTATTGCAGAATACGCGTTATTGCATTGTCCTATATCCAGGAGCCTCGGAATACCGTCTATCTCTCCGAAATCAAGTTTATTAAAGCGATATTTTCCGCAAGCGAGCGTAAGAATCACGCAATCCTTTGGCACGAGTTCTGCAAATTCCGTGTAATAATTACGGCCTGGCTTTGCGCCATCGCACCCACCGATCAAAAAGAAATGCTTGATCTTCCCTGATTTCACAGCGCCTACTATCTTTTCCGCAAGACCAAGCACAGCTGTGTGGTGAAAACCTGTCATTATTGTTTTGCCGGGTGTCTCTTGCAATGGCGGCAAAGACTTGGCCTTTTCTATTAAAGGTGTAAAATCCCTGCTCTTGAGATGCGTTATGCCTGGCACTCCTGTAATCCCTATCGTAAACAATCTATCCTGATATGTGTTATCTGGTGGGATCAGCACACAGTTTGTAGTCGCTAAAATAGCGCCTGAAAATTCATTGAATTCCTTTTTCTGATTCTGCCACGCCCCTCCGTAATTTCCGACAAGGTGCTTGAATTTTTTCAGTTCAGGATATGCGTGTGCGGGAAGCATTTCGCTATGCGTGTAAACATTTATACCTTTACCCTCTGTCTGCTTCAATAGTTCATAAAGATCGAGCAAATCATGACCCGTGACGAGAATAGCTGGACCTTTCTTCGTGCCTGTCTCAACTGCCGTAGGCGCTGGACTGCCAAATCTCTTTACATGCGCTTTGTCCAGAAGTTCCATTACCTTTATATTCATCTCGCCGCACCTGAGAACCATCTCGATGTACTGGTCCAGGTCAAAACTTACATTCGTTACTGTCTTAAATAATGCTTCATGCACAAATGCGTCAACATCTTTGTCTATAGCTCCCAGTTCTCTGGCATGATACGCATATGCCGCAATACCCTTAAGACCAAAGAGTAAAATATCTTGCAGACTCTGTATATCTGGATTTTTACCGCACACGCCCATCTTTGTACAACCGTTTCCGCCTGCTGCCTGTTCACATTGATAACAAAACATTTCCAAGCCTCCTTTGGCACACTAAAGTGTGCCCTACAAAGATTGTAGCAAAGGTCTCCGATAAACAGGCAGGTTAAAACCTGCCTATCTTTGACCTTTGCCTTTATGGTTTTTGTATTTCTTGAACTTCCCAGGCCCTATGCACTCCTTTGCCATGCTGCACCAGTCAAGGCAAGACGGAGGCATGTTTCTATTTACATTCTTTTTGCAATGCGGACATACTGTCTCTGTCTCATCAGACCATATCTCCACTTCTTCCCCGCACCTGCACTTGATATTTTCGGGAAAAGGCTGACGTATTCTCTTTGAACCAGGACATCCGTCAAAAAGACTCATTTTAAATCTCCTCTAATCCCTACAGTAATTTCTTTAAGCGGTATCTTCTTACCAGATAATCTCAACGCCTCATTGACGATCTGATTTAGACCAAAACAACACGGGACTTCCATGTGTACCACTGTTATGCTTTTTATATTGTTCGACTTAAATATCTCTGCTAATTTTTCTTCATATATCGTGGCTGCGTCGAGCTTTGGGCAACCTATAACCAGTGCCTTGCCTTTTAAGAAATCCTGATGGAAATCCGGATACGAAAATGGAACACAGTCAGCAGCTATCAATAAATCCGCGTCTTTTAGATATGGCGTCGTGACAGGGACCAGCATCAACTGCACTGGCCATTGCGTAAGTTCAGATTCGGCGTTTCTCGTCGTCCGTATTCCGTCGTCCGTATTCCGTTTTTTGAAAGATTTTACTGCTGTTCCAGGGCAACCGCATGGTAAATCTTTTTTTTCCTTCTTTTTTAACTCCTGCAGATGTTGTTCTGTCGCTTTTTCGTTAAAGGCTGCTGCATCTCTCTCTTCGATAGTTATGGCATCTTCGGGACAATGTCCCAGGCAAGCGCCAAGACCATCACAATATATCTCCTTCACTAGTTTTGCCTTGCCATCCACTATCTGGAGCGCGCCTTCAGCGCAATTGGGTATACAAAGTCCACATCCAGTGCATTTTCCCTCGTCTATCTTTACTATCTTTCTCTTTGTCATGATCATGCCTCCTTTGACAACGACTCTATATTTACGCTTTTTAATTCCTTGTCTACTGAACGGCCTATATTTTTTAATTTTTTTCTCAAAGCACACTTCTTTACATTCGGACAAATCCTTCCTTTAAGTAAGCAATTGGTAAGATCTACGTCCCCTTGCAAGGCTTCTATTACATCCGTAAGTTTTATGTCAGCAGGAGGCTTTAAAAAAGAGAAGCCGCCCTTTTTGCCCTTATGCGAAGTGAGTATCTTTTTCTTGACCAGGTTTTGAAGTATCCTCCGTAAAAATCTTTCGGGCAGGCTCTCTTCTTCTATAATCTCATCCACAGTGATCACGCCTTTTTTTGAAGACCTCGTCATAAATACTAAGGCCCTAATTGCATAATCCGTATCCCTGGAAATAAAATTCATAATATCTCTTCTCCTTAATGATACTAGTTTAGTATTATTAATTGAGAATGTCAAGTCTTTTTCTAAAAAAATAAGCTTTTATGGATATTATAACACAGAATATTTATTAGAACAGAAAGTATTTAGAATCGGCCATGGAATTCTTATATTAAAATGGCACTCCCACAATCATCCTTGCCTGCAGATCATCTCCTTTTCTATTTAAACTTAAAAGCGTTCCAAGAGAGACCTATATCTTTTCCGAGGCAAAAGATACTGTCGGGCCTAGATAGTATTTTTCATCTCTATAATCACCCTTTGATTCCAGGCCTAACCTAAATCCAGGATTTATTTTATAATGAACCCTTGCAGCATACTCGCGCTTTGTTTTGCCGCCAGTCTCTATTTCCTGTTTTAAGATCTGGTTGTATGAAAAATTGGCCTTGCCGATGTCCTTATCCGGCACTACGGTCGTCAGGTAATTCTCAAGCTCGAAAGCACCTTTTTTCATGGTCATATACTCATATGTCCAGACATAACTTCTCCAGTCTGCGCGAGCCTGCTGACATAAACTAAAAAACAAGACTAAACCTGTGATCAAAATCTTCCTTAACATATTTACCTCCTTTTATTGATTTTGAAATTCAATTTCAACTATGCCAGAAAAAATTTTATATAAAGCAGCCTCTATAATATAATATTCAACAACGTCCCTACTATTAGCGCTACGAACATCATGATACATGCTGATTTGAGCATGTCTT
>CAYULJ010000009.1:0-12756 GCA_964445715.1 uncultured Planctomycetia bacterium | reverse complement strand
CTTTTATTCCAAGCTCTTTTACCAACATTACGAATGTAGCAATGCAGGGGAAGTATATTGCGAGGACTGTAGAGCCTATTATTAATTGTTTGGTAGTCAGATTTAAAGGGCCGAGCATTCCTACGGCAACATCTTTTCTCAAAAACCCTATTATCAGAGCAGATATTGCTTCTTTTGGAAGCCCCCATAACCCAGTAAGAAAAGGCGCGAATATCCTTGAAAAGAAATCAATTATGTTCAAGGCATACAGGATATTTACAAATAAGACACCTAAAAGTACATACGGCACTGCCTCTTTTAAAAATCCAGACACCCTCATAAGTAGTTTTTTAATAACGGCCTGTAACTGAGGTATCCTGTATGGCGGTATTTCTACAAGTATCTCAGGGCTCGCACCTTTTAATACCTTATTCATAATAAGGCCCTTTACAATCAAAAGCATAAAAAGCGTACCAAAAATAATCCCCAGATACTGGCCTCCCCTCTGCCCCACCAGCCCTATTATCATTGCGATCTGTGCCATGCACGGAACAGAAATAGACATCAAGGTGGCTGTAATAAATTTTTCGCGGCGGCCTTCTAAAAGCCTGATAGCCAGCGCGCCAGGGACATTGCATCCCAACCCAAGCATCATCGGGACTATTGCAAACCCGTGAAGTCCGATGTGGTGCATAAAGTTATCCACTAAAACTGCCAGCCTTGGAAGATACCCAAAGTCCTCCAAAACCCCCAGTATCAGATAAAAACTAATTATATAAGGCAGGACCATTGCAATAGGCACAAAAAGCCCGGTGGTCAAAACGCCAAAGGCCATCTTAAAGTCAATGGTGCCATCTATGATCTTACCGATCAAGACATTGTGCAAAAACGTTCCCTCGCCTCCCAATAAAGCTCCCAACTTAAACATTAAAGGCGCCCACGCCTTATCAAATAAAGGTTCTAATATATAGGTAATAAGGCCTTCGCCGATCAGACGTATTGCCCAGAATGCGCTGTATATAACAACCAGCGCTATAGGAAGCCCTGACAAAGGTTTTATACTTAATTCCTCTAACCGCTGTAAAAATGTATGATGGTGATGCGTTAATTTCTGGACACGCTCTATGATTTTACCAAGCCTTTCCCATTTATCCTTATCAGAACTAACTTTAATCCTTAAAGGCTTAGCCTCTTTTAAGCGAATGATCAATTCTTTTATGCCTTCACCGGTCAAACCGCACGTAGGGATTACAGGCACTTCCAATTCTTTCTCTAATTTTTTCAGATCTATATCTATTCCCTGGTGCTTGGTCTCGTCCCACATATTTAAAGCAACAATAACAGGGACATCTTTTTCCAAGAGTTGCAGCGTCAAATATAGGTTTCTCTCCAGATTAGTTGCATTAACAACATTTATTACCAAATCGCCTTCCTTTAACATACGCACAGCGACTTCTTCTGCCTTTGAAGTCGGCTCCATTGTATAAATGCCTGGTACGTCTATTACCGAAGCCCTTTCTTCGCCTATCTTTATCTGGCCCTGCGTAAATTCAACTGTGGTGCCGGGATAATTAGAGATTATGATCCTCGCGCCTGTAAGACGAGAGAAAATAGCGCTCTTGCCGACATTCGGATTACCCATTAATAAGATCTTTTTTTGGCTCATTTTTCCACCCGTACTAAAATCTTTTTAGCCATACCATGACCAATAGCAAAGCGCATCTTATCCACCTCAACAGTCTGAGGGCCTCGCCAGAAATGAGAACTTACTTTTTTTACTACCTTGCCAGGCCTCAAACCCATACCCTGAACCCTTCTCAAAAAATCACAGCCCCCCTGAAGTCCTTCTATTGTTCCAGATTCACCTGGCCGCATTTTGGTCAAATCAATAATCATTTTTTAGTTTCCCTTCTATTTAGTACTGCATCTATTACAAATACCGAATATCTCCATCTTGTGACGCTGTGGCAGAAATCCGTGTTTCTTGCATAAGCCATCCTGAAGTCTCTCTATCTTCGGATCCACTGCCTCGATAAACCTTCCACACTTGACGCATATAAGATGATCATGATGTTCATGGCCATATTTGTGTTCGTACCTGACCTTTCCATCACCCAGATCGACCTCTTTGGCAATATCAGCTTCCTGTAAAAGCTTCAACGTTCTAAATACTGTTGCCTGGCCAATACTTGGATCCTTCCTTTTTGCAATATTATAAAGGTCTTCAACACTAAGATGCCGCTCTGTCTTAAGAAAAACATTTAGGATCTCTTTTCGTTGATCTGTCAACTTAAGATCTTTTTTTCTGAGGTAATCAATAAATATCCCTAACTCCTTGGACATTGCCCACCTCCTACAATTGATTTTGAAATTCAATATCAATTATAACAGAAATAAAAAACCCGTCAACTACTTTCTTAAGTTTACACTTCAACAATGTTAAAGTGTAAACTTAAGGGCTGGGCGGGTTATCTCTGGCACAGATTTAAGGCCTTCTCTTCTATTGAATTCAAAAGCAAATCATAGGATTTTTCAAAGGCAACAACACCGTCCTTGAGCAACTTGTTGCAAATCTCTTTTATATCAATAGAAGAATCTTTTAAGGTACCTAAGACTCGTTCTGCGCCACTTGCATCCTGACCCAATGCCTCCTCTATTATACCATGATCCAAAAAGGCATTGAATGTATTTTCAGGTAAGGTATTAACAGTGTTTTTGCCAATAAGCTCAGTAACATATTTAATATCACTATAAGCTGGGTTTTTCGTGCTAGTAGAAGCCCACAAGACCCGCTGGGCATTAGCGCCTCTTTCTTTTAATCTCTTAAAATCCGTACTATTAAATATTTTCATATATTCTTTGAATATCAAACTCGAATTTGCAACTGCAGCTTTGCCTTTTAAAGATTTAAGGGCCTCGTTCTCTCCGATCAAATTATCCGCAAATGTGTCTATGCGGCTTACAAAAACGCTTGCAACAGAATGCACCCGACTTAAATCTCCTTCTTTTTGAAGAAACCTCTCTATTCCTCTTACAAAAGAGTGGGCGGTCATTCTGTATTGCTCAAGAGAAAATATCAAGGTGGCATTGACATTAATACCTTCTGCCAATAAAGCCTCAATAGCGCCATATCCGGCTTCTGTCGCTGGTATCTTAAACATCACATTAGGCCTTGCTACTTTTTCAAATAATCTCTTGGCCTCTTCTACTGTTTCTTCTTTTTTAAATGCTAGTTTTGGATTTACCTCTAAACTGACATAGCCATCAAGGCCTTTTGTCGCTTTATACACTGGCTTGAAAATATCTGCTGCATCATAGACATCCTTCACTGTCAACTCATCATATATCTCAAATGTAGACTTATTCACGCTTCGCAATTCTTCTATCTTAGCATCGTAATCATTGCTTAATCTAATCGCCTTATCAAAGATGCTCGGATTCGAAGTCATGCCTCGCAGGCCCAACTCGATTATCTCTTTGAGCCTACCGCTCTCTATCATGGAACGGCTTATATTATCAAGCCACGCACTCTGGCCAAATTCGTTTAATCTCTCGATCGTCGTCTTCACCATATTCCCCCTTCTCTTCCTTAAGTTCACATACCACTTCATGGCACAGGCTTCCCCAATGTTAAAGCGTGAACTTAAGGGAAATTCCCATCGATAACAGTGTTACATTTTGGGCATTTACTGTCTTTTATATTGTAACTTATTACATCGAATATTGCTCTTTCAATCAAAAGATTATTACAATTATAACAATAAGTATTGTTTCCTTCAACCACATTTCCCAGATATATGTATCGCAGGCCTGCTTTTTCTCCTATTTCTTTTGCTTTGCGCAATGTCTCTATGGAGGTAGGCGGTGAATCCAAATATTTATAATCAGGGTGAAATCTCGATATATGCCATGGGATTTCCGGACCAAGACTTACCATGAACCCTGCAATGTCTTCAAGCTCTTTGTCCGAATCATTCTGTCCAGGCACAATCAAGGTCGTGATCTCCACCCATATGCCCAACTCTTTCATCGTCTTTACGGAATCGAGGACTGGTTTAAGACGAGCTTTGCACATTCTTTTATAAAATCCATCGTCAAAGGATTTAAGATCGACATTGCATGCGTCTAGATATGGTCTTATTTTCTCCAAGGCTTCTTTAGTCATGTATCCATTGGTTACAAAGTTATTGTAAATTCCGGTTTCTTTGGCAAGCCTTGCAGTGTCATATGCGTATTCAAAAAATATAGTAGGCTCTGTATATGTATACGAGATACTCTTGCATCCATTTTTCTTTGCCTTTTTTACAATCTGCTCAGGGGTCAGTTCATATCCAGCGATGCTGTCATCTTCCTTGGACACCTGGGAAATCTGCCAGTTCTGACAAAAATCACATTTAAGATTACATCCTGCAGTCGCTATCGAATACGAATTCGAGCCAGGAAGAAAATGGTAAAGGGGCTTCTTCTCTATCGGGTCAATGTGTGAGGCAATGACCTCGCCATAAACATGCGTGTATAGTTCGCCGTCTCTATTTTGCCTTACCTTGCAAATTCCAAATTTATCAGGAAGGATTTTACAATGATGGGAACACAAAAAACAATGGACTTTTTTATCATCCAGCTTTTCGTACAACAAGCTTTCTTCTATCATAAAACCTTAAACTGGTAAGGACAAAGTTTAATTATAACGCAATCTGAACACATGGGTTTTTTTGCCTGACATATATTTCTTCCATGATGGACAAGTATATAATTAAAATCAAGCCAGTCTTTTTTAGGTACGATCTTTAGAAGATCCCTCTCTATCTTATTAGGGTCGCTCTTTTTGCTTAAACCCAGTCTTCCTGAAAGCCTTTTGACATGCGTATCGACAGCTATTCCTTCTGCCTTTCCGAAGCCGCTCGAGAGAACTATATTGGCGGTCTTACGCGCCACCCCAGGAAGAGTAATCAGCTCTTCCATATTATCCGGTACTTTTCTCTTAAAGTCATGCATGATTTTTTTTGAAGCAGCGATTATATTCTTGGCCTTATTTTTATAGAAACCTGCCGAATGGATCTCTTTCTCTAAAACAGATTGTCTCGCTTCGGAAAAATCGCGCGCAGTCTTGTATTTTCTAAAAAGGCGTGGTGTGATCTTATTCACCCTCTCATCAGTGCATTGCGTAGAGAGAATCGTAGCTATCATAATTTGTAACGGGGATTTATAGTGTAAGGCTGTGCGGCTACGCGGATGCGCTTTACGCAGTACCTTTATTATTTCTACGACTCGCTCTTTGACTAATCTTTGCATGAGATGGCAGGTATGCAGCCTGTAAAAATACTTAAGTTCGCATACCACTTCGTGGCACAGGCTTCCCCAATGTTAAAGTGCGAACTTAAGAGCGGGCCAGATACCTGAAAGCTCCGAGAGTGGCCTTTGCGCCTTCGCCAGCTGCGATTATGATCTGCTTTTCAGGGACATCAGTAACATCTCCTGCAGCAAATACACCAGGTAGGCTCGTGTGATTATAATTATCGACCTTTATCTCTGCGCGCTCGTTCTTTTCCAATGTCTTTGCAAATTCAGAATTTGGCATAAGGCCGATTTCTACGAATATGCCTTGTACGGATAATTCTTCTTCGCCTTTTCTTTTGATCTTAATGCCTGCAACCATTTTGTCACCCGTCACAGCTATCACCTTGCTATTGTTAAAAACAGTCACCTTGTTGCTTCCCTTCACCTTTTCCTGCATAATAGGGTCGCCTGTAAAGTCTGACGCAATATTGACGATATACACATGCCTGGCTATGTTCATTAGCTGTAACGCTGCATCCAATGCAGAATTCCCCCCGCCTATGACTGCAACATCCTTTCCTGAAAATAGAGGGCCATCACAAGTCGCACAATACGTAAGCCCCTTGTTTTTGAATTCCTTTTCTCCCGGCACACCAAGCTCTCTCGAACGTTTGCCAGAAGCGATTATTACTGTCTTTGCCCTATATTCTCCTTTATCAGTTTTGACATATATAACTTTGTCTTTCTTTACGAGCTCTAAAACTCTCTCACTCTCTTTAACAGGGATCTCATATTGTCGCATATGCTCTTCGAATTTCGCAACGAGCTCAGGCCCTGAGACAAATTGATATCCGGTATAATTCTCTATGTCTCCGCTCCACGCGGTCTGACCCCCTATATCCATTGTAATAACCAAGAGTCTCATCTTCTTACGCGCAGCATACACCGCAGCTGTTATGCCGGACGGACCTGCTCCAATAATAATCAAATCGAGCATACTAGGCTTCTCTTTCCTTCTTTATGTGACGAGGAGTGAGGTCAACGACCTCTTTCACGTCTACCTCTATTAGATACTCTGGCTCGGGCAAAAGGGCTTCGGGATGTAGAGGATGACCTTTTTCGCCGCGAATATTTTTGAGCAACCTGCTCGATATTCGCTTCGTGATCTTCTGCTTCCAAGCTCTTCTTAAATGAGGCGTGAAATCTCTTTTTTTAGCTACTCTCGCAATGCCTTTTAAGCTGTAACCAATAAATTTATGCTCATCAATCGCTGTTATGCTTATATGTGGATTTTGTTTTAGATTATTACGGGTCTTTTCTCTGTAGAGATCCAATAGATATAGCTTCCCGTTTGCCTCTATATCTACTATGCCCTTGCAGGCATTATGAGGGCTTCCCTTTTCATCAATGGTGGTAACTACGGTATAAGGCTGTTTCTGAAAAAAAACAGCCACTCCCTTATTTAACTTTTTCATAGCTCTATTTTGCCTAGCCTTCTATTTTAATCTCTTTTGTCCCTTCCCACAGGCCATGAAGGTTACATCTTGTCCACGCCTTTAATGGGCCATGTGCATGGGAAAGCTTTACCTTAAATTTAG
This sequence comes from uncultured Planctomycetia bacterium, assembly GCA_964445715.1. GTDB lineage: Bacteria > Omnitrophota > Gorgyraeia > Gorgyraeales > Gorgyraeaceae > CAYPYS01. The sequence goes on along the minus strand of CAYULJ010000009.1, from coordinate 5,902 downwards.
CTACACCATAACTTGTCCCACCGCTAAAACCAGACCTTGCAATAAAAGTATCTCCGCAATATAGCTCTAACCACTCGATAAAATGGCCAGGTTCATTGGGATGCTGTATATCATCTATTCCGCCAACCCGGACATTGATCTCAAAAGTTTCGTCTTTCTTTACCTTGCCCGGCGCTTCTATGATTGGCAGGTGTTTCTTTTCAAGGTCGACCAGATTTTTATGGTCTTTCGGCAGATTAACTCCACATAATACATCCTGCTCACAAGTGTATTTTGCTTCAGTCATGATAACCCTCCTTTTTTATACCGCAACTACTTCTTTTACTTCTGGCACCTCTTGCTTCAACGTCTTCTCGATACCGGCTTTCAATGTCATCTGGCTCATAGGGCAACCACCACAGGCGCCAACCAGTTTAACCTTCACTACTCCGTCGGAAGTCACGTCTACAAGCTCTACGTTGCCGCCATCAGCCTGAAGCATAGGCCTTATCTTATTTAAAGCAGCTTCTATTTTCTCTCTCATGATTTTCTCCTTTCGTTTTTCTCCATTATTGGGTTTGTGTCTGCGGCGGAACAAATACCCTTGTCGCTAACTGAGAATCTATTGTCAAAAGCCCATTCCCGTCTTTTCCGACAAGGTTCAGCTTCTGCAAAATCTCTGCAGGGCTCGCCTCTTCTTCAACCTGTTCTGTCACAAACCATTGTAAAAATGCGTCTGTTGCATGGTCGTTTTCTTTTTTGGCCTGGTTCACGAGGTCATTGATCCTCTTGGTGACCTTTTTTTCGTGTTGCAATGTCTTCTCGAATAAATCCGCAGGACTCACAAAATCTTTTGGTGGTTCATCGATCTCTTTCAACACCACTCTCCCTCCCTGCTGTATCACATAATCATAGAATTTCTTGGCATGCATCATCTCTTCCTGAACCTGCACAGTAAACCAATTCGCAAATCCATTCAAGCCCATGGAAGAAGCATATGCTGCCATGGAAAGATAAAGATATCCTGAATAGATCTCTTTATTGATCTGCTCATTGAAGCTTACAACCATTTTCTTGCTTAACATCGCGTGCCCCCTGTCTTTGTAATGATACTATTTTAGTATCATTACAAAGAACTGTCAACTCTTTTTTTAAAATATTATATTTGCCAATATACCGAAGGCTAATACTTGCGGGACCGTAATTATAGGGAGCCAGACAGTTACTTTTTTGCCGACATTAAAATACAACAAGCCTATTTCAGTATAATCAGTCACCACCCCTGCCATTAAAAAAACAAACGCATTGCCTAATGCTCCAGTTTGTCTATAGGGTTCAAATGCCAAAGGTGCTGTGCCTTCCGAACAAACCTCCATGATAGTAGCGATTACTAATGTAACTAAAAGGCCTGCGATCGTAGCGCCCATATAATTCTGGAATATACCTTGCGGCACATATGCGCCGGCCAAACTCGCAAGGCCCATTCCGATCAAGATCCACCACAAAACCATATTTGCAAGGGAAGTTGCTCCTTTATATACGCCTCTAACATCACCTATCAATTGTTTTCCGGAAATCCTATATAAACTGATCCTTGATTTTACATCATTTAGTATTGAAAATTGTTTTTTAGTAGGGGTCGCGTTCTTATTGACTTCAATAAGCCCTTTTGATTCCAGGGCCTGATAAATCAACCCTGTCACTATTGCTATGATTATTGCGCAAACTATGATGTACAATGCCTTGATCCCAAAAAACGCTATAAGCATTATCGTAAGAGGCAAGTTTGCCCATGGACTTGCTAAAAGAAATGCTATGACTGCTGGATTTGACGCGCCCTTTTTGTATAGTTGAATAGATAAAGCAAGAATGCCATGGCTGCAAGCGCTCATAAAAAAAACCAAGGATTACAGAATAAAATATTGTCCGCTTGCGGGGTTGCGACAGAATATGGGATATGTATTCGCGCGGTATAAAATGATCTATTATCCCCGCGAAAACCAATCCAATGAGAATCGCCCACCAGATCCTTTGAAAATACATTACCAGAGATTCTCTGAACGGCTTTAATAGCGGGAAAAAATAGGACAGAAAAACAAGACAGGCTAAAATTGACGAGACAATAAAGATTTTATTTTTATACCATTTTTGATGTGAACACTTTGGACACGAATCCTTCATCATGCCCCCTATTTATATGCAGTGCCTTTTAGTTCTTCTACATAGCGCTGAGCTGAAAAGGCAGCTGTCGCTCCATCTCCACAGGCAGTGACTACCTGACGCAATGATTTTTGTCTGCAATCTCCGCAGGCAAAAATGCCTTTTTTAGAGGTATCCATGCCATCATCTGCCAGAATATATTCGTTCTTATCTAGCTTCACCAGGCCTTTAAGGAAACCTGTGTTAGGCTCGTATCCGACAAATAAAAATACACCTTCACAAGAAAAATCAGTTTCTTTTTCTGTCTTTAAATTCTTGACCTTTACTGCCTTTACTCTGTCTTCGCCTACTATTTCAGTAACTACCGAATCCCATAGAAACTCTAATTTTTTATTTGCTGATGCCCTCTCTTGCAGGATCTTTGTAGCCCTCAAACGACTTCTGCGATGTATCAAAGTAACCTTTGCCGCAAACTTGGTCAGAAATAAAGCTTCTTCCACAGCTGTATCTCCGCCACCAACTACTACAATATTTTTGTCTTTATAGAGCGCTCCGTCACAAGTCGCACAATAAGAAACGCCTCTGCCTTGTAATTTATTCTCTCCTGGCACATCTAATTTTTTAGGACGAGCTCCTGATGCAATAATCAATGACAAAGAAGTATAAGCTTTGCCGTCGACTGCTACATTCCAGCCCTTAGAGCTTGGCTCCTTATACGCCTCTATTTCTTTTACGTCCCCTACGCTAAATTCTGTTCCGAATCTTTCTGCCTGTTTCTTAAACTTCTCTATTAACTCAAATCCATTCGTTCCATCCGGAAATCCGGGATAATTCTCTATGCAGTCAGTAATAACTGCCTGGCCGGGCACTGAAAAACTTTCAAGAAGTAATGTCTTCAGCCGCGCTCTCGATGCGTATATAGCAGCCGTGAGCCCTGCCGGCCCACCACCTATCACAATCACATCATAATCCATATATATCTGCTCCCTTCCATCCCTTAAGTTTACACTTTAACAATGTTAAAGTGTAAACTTAAGGTTTTATTCTGTCGCCAAAAATCTTCGTACCTATCCTTATAATGTTCGCGCCTTCTTCTATCGCCACCTTATAAGAGTTGCTCATGCCCATAGAGAGATATCTCATCTCTACGTTAGCTATATCCATTGTCTTTATTTTATCGAATATATTTTTTGTTTCCACAAAATACGGCAGCGCTGCCTCTGGATCTCCGGTCATAGGCCCCATGGTCATAAGTCCTGATGCCTTTATATTCTCCAGCTCTGACAACTTCTTCAAAAGTCCTGTGACTTTTTCTGGCATTACACCAAATTTTTGACTCTCTCTGCCGCTATTCACCTCTATTAATACCTGCATTGTTTTATTCTGCCTCACGCATACCTTATTAATCTCTTCTGCTATACTCAAAGAATCGACTGTCTCTATCATGTCAAAAATATTCACTGCCTTCTTTACCTTGTTCTTCTGTAGATGACCTATAAAGTGCCACTTTGCTTTATTCCCGACAATATTAAATGCAGCCTCTGCTTCCTGTACGTAATTCTCTCCTATGATCCTTACGCCTGCCTCCACTGCTTCTAAGATTTCCTCTGGCGTCCTAGTCTTACAAGCTGCTTCCAGTTCTACATGCTCAGGCAATTCGCTAAATATTCTTTGCAAGTTCTCCTTGATCATACTTCACCCCTACGCTTTGATGTGTCTTTTTCACTGATAGAATCTACTTTTTTCTTTTCTGATTCATAGACACACTTCACATTCATGTCTTTAAAATAGACTTTTATAGCGTCCAATTCTTTTTTAGATAAAGGTTTTACAGTACAAAGTCTTAACGGCGTATTGATCTGCACCTCATCCAGCCTTAGGTTCTTCGCTACTTCTGCTAATTCTTTTGCACAGCCCTTATTCTGGCCTATAAACATAATCTGCAATGCAAGCTTGCCACTATAAGCAGCCCTAAACTCTTTAATGCCATTTATAGCATTATCAAATGTTATACCTTTTATAGGCCTGTTTATTTTATTAAACAATTCCACATCAGGCGCATCGAGCTTAGCCATCACAAGATCCGCATTTATTAAATCATCGCGAACGTCCTTCAGGTTCAGCAAAGAAGAATTCGTGATAACTGCTATCTTTTCATTTCTTATCTTTTTTATCTCATTTATCAATTCCCCTAGATTTTTCGCAAGCGTCGGCTCTCCTGTGCCTGAAAAAGTCATATAATCTATCTTTAGAGGAGGCAAGGATTTTATTTCTTCTATGATATCTTTTGTCGCTACAAAAATCTTTCTTTCCCTGCTAGATATTTTCTTAGGTCCGATCTGACAGTAAACACAATCAAACGTACACACCTTATCCTTGCCAGACAAAAGATCTATACCCAAAGACCTCCCCAATCTCCATGACGAAACAGGTCCGTATATATATCTATATCTCTCGTGACTCATAGTATTCCTTAAGTTCACATTTTAACATTGGGAAAGCCTGTGCCACGAAGTGGTATGTGAACTTAAGGTTTATCCTTTTCGTCGTAGATCTCGCCGAAGAGCTCCTCTAGGACGTCTTCCATTGAAATTATGCCTATATTTTTGCCTGTCTTGTCGCGCACAATAAAAAGGTGTTGGTGATAGGCCTGAAATTTACTCAAAAGGTCGTCTGCCTTCTCATTCTCATTGACAAAAATGGGCCTTAATACGAAATCCTTGATCTTGGCCTCGTAATTATCCTTTGCGATCTCTCTTAAAAGCACCCTCTGCTGACATGTGCCTATTATATTAGATATAACCTTATCATAAACCGCGATCCTGCTATACTGCGAATTTAATATAGAATCCTTTGCTTCTAACAAACTCTGTTCTGCAGGCAAGGCATAAATCTTATCTATGGGTTTCATCATATGAATCGCTTTTAGATCATTGAGCTTAAAGACCTTGTTGCAGAGACTCTCTTCATCCATCTCGACTGTGCCTGCTGCCCTACCAAGCTTTAGCATCACTTTTATCTCTTCCTCAGTGACTTTTGGAACAGCTGATTTTTTTTTAAACATTCTCGTCGTAAATATCAGGATGCTGATAAAAGGCCTTAAAAACAATATGACAGATCTTAGTATCTTCGCGCTTCCAAGGCCAATAGAAATCTTATAATGCTCACCTATTGTCTTTGGTATTATCTCTGAAATAGTGATAATTAAAAATGTAAAAATAGCCGAGGAAATCCCAAGCCATTCATTTCCGAAAATCCCTATGACGCGATGGCCCACAAAAATCGAACCGATTATGTTCACTGAGTTATTAAGAACGACTATTGTAGCTATCGCCGTATCTATGTTCTCTTTGACAAGTAAAAGATCCTTTGAGCCTTTTCGTTTCTGGTCGAATAAAATCCTGGCCTTTACCAGAGGCAGGCTCAATACCGCAGCCTCGACCATAGAACACAAGCCAGATGCAAAAAGCACGCCTATAATTAAAATAAAAAGACTTATCATGATTCTTTCTTTACAAACTTCAAAAGATCGACACCTAACTTCCCGAACATATCTTTCAATTTCGCGGTCGGAAGTCCCAATACATTAAAATAAGAGCCTTTTATGTCATCAAAAAGAAAGGAACCTACGCCTTCTATTGAAAAACCGCCTGCCTTGTCGTACGAGCCCAGCAATTTAAGGTATCTGGAGACATCAGCCGGTTTAAGCTTCCTGACTTTTACTTCAGATTTTTCATAATCCAAGATAGACTTTTTCTTTTTT
>CAYULJ010000008.1:0-24355 GCA_964445715.1 uncultured Planctomycetia bacterium | reverse complement strand
ATATTTTCAAGAAGGAAATGAGGGTATTTTAGCCCAGAGCTTTATTGGCGACAGGAGATTTGATGCACTCAAGCTTTGGGCGGCTTTACAGTGGATAGGCACTAAAGAATTAGGCAATCTTATAGACCATGTAATTAGAATGACAATGTATCTTTACAGTATTTTTGAAGAAGATGAAGATTTTGAAACCTTAAGCACTCCAGAGATGGATCTATTTACATTCAGATATATCCCTCCTGAACTTCATGAAAGATTAAAAAAGGCTATCTCGGAGAGTGACAAAAAAACTATCAATGAAATAAATGCAAAAATTAATAGACTGACAGAAGCAATTCAACAAGCCTTGCAAGATAGCGGCGAAACATGGCTTTCTTTAACTGGAATGGAGAGGTCAAGTTATACTCGATGGGGTGGGGCTTCTATACAGGCCTTAAGGGTTGATTTGATGAATGCCTTTATAAGCGGGTTAAGCGTAGAGGCATGTCATGGGATTGTGAAACGAATCAGTGAACAAGTGGCAAGGGAACATAGAGAAGAGTGGGAATTAAGGAAGATTCTTGTAACTGCTTCTCAAGATAAAGAGCCTATACCTGTAACAAAGCGTGAGTATCCATTTCAGAATTACTTCATGCACCCTGAGACAAGAGAAGTATTAGAGCGCTTGGGAAGACAAATTATTGAATTGGGATCAGAGAATGGCGATAGATTGGGACCTACTAAGAAAGAGATAGATGATTTTGAAGCAACGCTTTATGATTTTAACCCTCCAGTTTCTGGGGTCGGCGATGCTACAATAGTTGATAGATTGGCGCTTATTGCAGAACTAGCCGGATCGCAGGATGGAAGGGAAATTGTCCCTGAAGTGGCCAAGCTAGGAAGTCTTGTTTATAGCGCCCTTAATCCCAATCAGATTGCATGGGAGGTTTCTACTGCTTCTACTTATGCAGAAGCAATGGCTATCGAGTGGTTAGCAGAGTTATTTAATTATAGAGAATATGTAGTTAATTTGGGAGGTAAAACAGTTACAATAACGCCAGGCGGTAATATAACAAATAGTACAACAATGGCTGATTTGACAGCCTTACTTGTTGCGCGCAATATTATGATGGAGAGATTGTTGCGCGGATATAATGAAGCACAGAATAATTCTTCACCGGAGGTTTCTGTGACTGAACAAGGATACACCGTAGCATTGGATGTTGTAAGAAAACACGTCAAGAGAAATGATAAAACTCGGATAGTTATTATTGCGTCAGAACAGATGCAGAAAAAAATGCAAGAACTCGCATTGTTTATTGGGATGAGTCCTGATGATGTTGTTGTTGCGGCTGAGAATGCAAATGGGACTGTTGATGCCAAAAGTCTTCAAGTTAAAATTGATGAAGAACGGATGAAAGGCAATATTGTAATGATGGTTGCAGTGTCTTTAGGTGGGATGGTAAGTAAAGAAGCCCGATATATCAAGAGAATTTTTAGAGATTGCACATATAAACACATATGGGTTCATGCTGTAGTGGGCGATAGCTATCGTTCCTCTTTCGATCCTCATAATAAATTTATGCGTTCTGTTTTAGCGAGAGTTAATTCTACAACCGTTAATTTACAAGAGTTATTCAATATGCCTTATGGTTTAGGCGTTGTCTTGTTCCAGAACAAGTTTTTATTGGAACACTATCTGAAACAGTCTGCTCCATATGTTATTCGAGAACAAGAAGCAGGCAGGATTCTTAATTTATCAGGATATTCTCCAGAGGGATCTAAGGGTTTTCAGGCGCTTCAGTTATTCCTCATGCTTCTCCTTTTCGGAGAAAACATTAAAGATGCGATACACCAAGATAGCGTTTTACAATTGGGTTATGAATTTACTAGTGGAGTCCAGGCTGCTAGGTCAAGCGAGGTACGCTTAGATGACAATGTAGTGTTATTCCATGGCGATGAAGTTCTTGCTCGATTAGATGATTTTCCAGGCATATATCATGAAAAAGGCGGTGACGAGATATTTGTAGTTATTGCAGAAGATCCATCACAAATGGAAATAGAATTGAGAAACATTGGTTTAATTCCAGGTAGTGAAGATCTAAAAGTAGGGACATTACAAAGTCCTGCATGGGAAACGTATCGCGCTATGTTTGATGCAGCAGAAGCTAGTGAAATTTTTGGAAACTTTAAAATTATAAAAGGAGGAGACATCCTTGACGAGAATCTGGGAGAAGGTGTATTGCAAATATAAATAGTATAAAATGTGTGCTCTCTAAAAATACCCACTTCCTGTTATCTTCAAAATTTCATCATACCAAAACAAAGAAATAGCTTAAGTAATTTTGTCCACGCAAGTTAAAAAATAGCGACATCACACCTTATTAAATTTCTTGAATAAAGATAGAACCTAAAGTATAATTAAGTTAAACTAAAATCGACTCCTTGAGCTATTTTGCATTTTTGTTCTTTTCATTAGGCAAAAAAGCAAAATTTTGGTGGGGGAAAATTTTGTTTTTTGCAAGAAGCGCGCAAGGCATTGAGAAGGCTCGGCATCCCGCCGTCATGGTTATTTAGAGTGGAAAGAGGTGGGATAGCGGACGAGCCCGCTGGCTTAGAATGACGCGAGGACGCACACGGCCGCAGGCCGGGTGCACCCGGCCTGTGGCCGTGTAGCCGAGCCGCGAGGGGGCCGGGCCGTTATTTTGTCCAAGATGGGGCCAAGGGATAGAAATAATTTCGAACAAAGATATATAGGCTCCACCACTTGCAAAGAAAGCTTAAGTTTACACTTCAACAATGTTAAAGTGTAAACTTAAGAGTTTAATAGTTAATGAAAAATAGACCTATTGGGATTTTTGACTCAGGTGTTGGCGGGCTTACAGTTGTTAAAGAGATATTCAAATCACTCCCCAATGAAAAAATAGTATATCTGGGCGATACAGCCAGAGTGCCTTACGGTACAAAATCTCCTGAAACAGTAAAGCGCTTTTCGGTCGAAAACGTAGAATTTTTGTTGCAGTTTAAGGTCAAGCTGATAGTTGTTGCCTGCAATACTGCCTCAAGCACCAGCCTTGCTTTTTTGAAGAAAAGATTTAAATTGCCGATAGTAGGCGTTATCAAACCAGGAGCTCGGCGGGCAGTCAAAATAAGCAAAAATCGTAGAATAGGAATTATCGGTACAGCCGCTACAGTAAAAAGCGAGGCGTATAAAAAAGAGATAAAATCTATTTCTAATAATATAAGAGTAGTGGCCCGAGCCTGTCCTTTGTTTGTGCCGCTTGTAGAAGAAGGCTGGGTCGATGGGAAGATAGCATTGGACATTGCAAAGAAATATCTGCGGCCACTCGCAAAGAAGAAGATCGATACGCTTATTCTTGGTTGCACTCATTATCCGCTTCTGAAAAATATTATTTCCAAGGCAGTCGGCAGCGACGTAGAAATAGTGGATTCTGCAAGTTCAGTGGCAGAAGAGGCAGCTGGCATTTTACGTAAAAAGAACATACTTAGGGAGGTTTCTATGGCTCCGGTACATAGCTTTTACGCGACTGACGCAGTGAAGCAGTTTGTAAGAGTGGGAGAGAAATTTCTTGGCAGGCGAATTTCCAAGGCAAGGAGAGCGGATCATGTATGAGATAGTGATAAAATCGGATTTTAGCGGCGCACATAATCTCAGGGGATATAGAGGGAGATGCGAGAGGCTGCACGGACACAATTGGAAGATAGAGGCGAGATTCAAGACTGATATATTAGACGAGATAGGAATGACAGTTGATTTTAAAATATTGAAATCCAAGCTAAAAAATGTTCTTAAAAAGGTAGACCACGCGTATCTCAATAAATTAAATGCCTTTAAGAAGAAAAATCCTTCTGCAGAAAACATTGCAAAGTATATATATGAAGGAATCAGATCTTCCATTAGAAAAAAGGGCCTGTCTATAAAGTCAATTTCTGTATGGGAATCCGAAACTTCTTGCGCCACGTATTACGAATGAGATGAGAGTATTATATAATGTAGCTTTTATAATTTTTGGCATAGTGTATATTCCATATCTTATAGTGACAAAGCGCTATAGGTACGGACTGGGAAATAAACTCGGTTTTTTGTCCGAACGGATCAGGTCCATGTCTTCGAGAGGCAAGGTGATATGGATACACGCGGTAAGTGTCGGCGAAATGAAAGCGGCCAGTATTCTCGCGCCTCTTTTAAGAAAGGAATTTCCTTCGCACACACTTTTGTTTTCAACAGTCACGCATACCGGCAATAAGGTCGCGAGGACAATAGCTACGGGCGACGAAGAGGTCTTTTATCTTCCTTTTGATCTGAGTTTCATAGTGGATAGAGTAGTGAGAATCATTAATCCGGAATTATTTTTGTGTCTTGAAACTGAACTCTGGCCGAATCTCATATCTTCCCTTTATAGACATGATGCAAAAATCGTCCTTACAAATGGCAGGATTTCAAACAAATCTTATTCAGGCTACCAGAAGATCAGATTCGCAATCTCTAAACTCTTAAGTAAATTTTCCCTCATATTGGTGCAGTCAGAGCAGGATGCAACTAGGATATTGAATCTAGGTGCGCCAAAAGATAAAGTCTCTGTAATCGGCAATCTAAAATTTGACCTATCATTGTCAGAAACTCTTTCTAAAAGACGGGAGATAAGAGAAAAGCTGAAGATCAATGACAGTGATATTTTGCTGATAGCAGGTTCAACGCACAGAGGAGAGGAAGAGCAGATACTTGATTGTTATTCAAAGTTACGCCGGCAGCATAACAACCTGCGACTTTTAATCGCACCTCGTCATATAGAGCGGGTGCAAGAGGTCGAACAAATTTTAATGAAACATGGTCTCGAATCAATAAGCTATTCTAATGTTGAGAAAACGCACCATTCATCATTCACCATTCACCATTCACGAGTATTCATTCTCGACACAATCGGCAACCTCAGGACTGTCTATTCTGCTTCAGATGTTGTATTCGTGGGCGGAAGCCTTGTAAAGAAAGGCGGCCAGAACCCTATTGAACCAGCAAGCCTCGCAAAACCCGTGATATTTGGAAAATTTACATATAATTTTGAAGATGTAGTGAAATCCTTCCTTGATGATAGCGCTGCTATTCAGGTAGAAAGCAAAGAAGAGCTCGAATCTACTATAAGGTCTCTTATTGCCAATCCAAAAGAGAGGAAGAGGCTTGGTATGGATGCCAAAGAGACCGTGAGCAGAAATTCAGGCTCGAGTCAACGCACTGTTTCCCTTGTCCGCAAGATAATCTAAGGCTGCTCATGCTTTATCCACACTGTAGGGGAGACTTAAGTCTCCCCTACAGTGTGGATAAAGCTTTAAGTTAAGCATTGTCAAAAGTGTCGGGTTGTTATAGTATATATAGGATATATATGGAGGCTAGATGAATGCTAAGGATGTGATGTCAAAGGGTGTGGTTACTGTTTCTCCTTCAACGGGCATACGCGAGGTCTATCTCCTTTTTAAGAAGACGCGGTATGGCGGCATACCTGTGGTGGATAAAGACAATAAGATCCTAGGCATGATTACCAAGGCTGAGATTCTGGCTGTATTTCTACCGGATTATTTTGATATGCTAGGGGAGAATGTAAGATTCATAGATGATTTTGGCGCGCTGGATGAGGAGTTTGAGTCTTTGCCCATGTTCGAACTTTTTATAGCAGAAGACATTATGAAAAAGGGGGCAGTGGCTATCAAGGAGAATGCCTCTCTTCTGAAAGTAGTGGCCATGATGAAAAAGTCAAATGTTCGCAGGGTACTCGTGGAAGAGAACGGCATCCTGAAAGGCATAATTACAAGAGGCGATATATGTAAGTCTTTTTTCGAGGATAAAGGTTAAGATATGTTAAGTGGTCTTATAGCTTTAATAATACTTGTCGGTGCGCTTTACTTTATTGTAACAGAGAAAGTAGATAAGCTTATTGCTGTTTCTTCTGGTGCGCTCCTGATGATCGTGTCTGGCCAGATCATGGGTTTTTATTCGCAAAAAAAGGCCTTGATGGCAATAGATTTTAATACGCTTGGTCTTCTTTTTGGCATGATGGTCATTGCCTCTATCCTTAAAAGGACAGGTTTTTTTACGTATATAGCAATAAGTCTCGCAAAGTTTTCCAAAGGCAAGCCATGGATGCTTATGGCCATATTGGGCATTACTACAGCTTTTCTTTCGATGCTTGTGGACAATGTGACCACGATTGTAATAATCGTACCGATATCGATCCTTGTGTGCGACATACTTGGAATAAACCCTCTGCCGATACTGATGGCAGAGATATTGCTTTCAATAATAGGCGGCGTTGCGACGTTGGTAGGCGATCCTCCGAATATATTTATAGGTTCTGCAGCAGGGCTAAGCTTCAATGATTTTTTAAAAAACCTCTTTCCGACAACAATCGCAGTCATTTTTATTTCAATATTTGCTCTCAAGTATATTTACAGGAAACAGTTGTCTGATAAAAGCAGAAATTTCCAGGCGGTGTTGAACATTGACGCAAAAAAGGCCATACGAGATCCTAAAGGTATGATTAAGTGCTTGTTGGCGCTTGGTGTGACATTTGCACTTTTCTTTATTCATGAACAGCTTCATCTGTACCCGTCATTTATAGCGCTGATCGGCGCGGGTCTGGCATTTTTGTTGTTGAGACCAGATCCAGAAGAAGTGCTTCACGATGTCGAGTGGACACTTCTGGCATTTTTTACATGTTTTTTTGTCATCGTAGGAGGATTACAGGAGACAGGTCTCTTGGCTATGTTTGCAAAAAAAATAGCTGTGTTGGCGAGTGTAAATCTGACGCTTTATAAGATATTGCTTTTGTGGGTAACTGGTATTTGTTCGTCAATGATAGGAGCTGTGCCTTTTACAATGGTAATGCTCCCTATTATGAAGACATTGACAGGGCTTGGCGTAGACGGTGAGAACCTTTGGTGGATACTTGCTTTGGGCGTAGGCTTTGGCGCCAATGGGTTTCCGTTGGGCCATGCAGCGAGTATATTGGGAATCTCAATAAGTAAAAAATCCAGGAGTCCTATCGATATAAAAACATGGCTTTCTTCAGCGACTATATTGACTGTGATATCACTTGTTTTTGTAACTCTTTTGATATTCGTTGGTGTTTTTTGAGCTGATCTTTATTTTTTGTTCACTTAAGTGGTGCCTATGTTTAATATAATGAAATATATTCTTGTTCCGTTTTCTTTAGTCTATCTCTTGCTAGTTTCTATTCGTAATGCTTTCTACGGGTCTCATATTTTCAAAGAGCATAAACTTAGCACCAAGGTGATAAGTGTGGGCAATATTACATGGGGCGGCACAGGAAAGACACCAGCGGTCTTATTCATAAAGGATGCACTTTTGAAGAAGGGGTTGAAGCCGGCAATACTAATAAGGGGATACGGAAAGGATGAGCCAGCGCTGCTTTCAAGATTAGCCGGGGGCGTGCCGGTAATAGTCGGGAAGAATAGAGTGAAAAACGGTAGAAAGGCGCTAGCAAAACATTCTATTGATACGATCCTGTTGGACGATGGCTTCCAACACAGGCGGATAAAGAGAGATCTCGATATCGTGTGCATCGATGCGACAAATCCTTTTGGCAATGGGCTCTTGATACCTGCCGGTTCAAAACGTGAACGTTTATCAGCCCTTAAGAGGGCAGATATATTTTTAATAACAAAAGCGGATTTGGTTAAGAATTCAAAGGCCTTAAATAAATTGGAGCAAAAATTAAAGGATGTAAATCTGAACGCGCTGATCGTAAGATCAATTCACAAGGCCGAATATTTTTATAAGCTATCAAATGAGCAACTTGTTGACATTGGCGCGCTGAAGGATAAAAGAATAGCGCTTCTCTCGGCAATCGGTAACCCTATGGCGTTTGAGAAGACGATTTTGAACTTAGGGTTGAAATTTGATAGACACTTTAGATTTCGCGATCATCATTGGTATAAAGAAAAAGAATTAAAGAAAATAGAAGATTATTGTAATAAAAATAATATTGATATAGTAATAACTACAGACAAGGACGCTGTAAAATTATCACCATTCACTATTCACAATTCACTATTCACTATTTTACGCGTCAAACTCAAAATAATTGAAAATGAACAAAGATTCTACGATAGACTTTTTGGGATTTATAGCAATTAAGGCATTTAGCCTTATTTTGTTTTGCATTCCTCTGAGGCTTGCGCTGTGGATAGGCAGGCGAGGGGGCGATCTTGCCTATTTTGTAAACGCGAAAAGACGCTCGATCGCCTATGCAAATTTAAAATCAGCGTTTCCTGAAAAAGAGGCAGTCGAGATAAAGAAGATTTTAAGAGCCCATTATGAGAATCTTGGCATGAGCGTGATAGAGTTGCTGAAATTTTCTGTGACGGGCAAGGGTTATCTGGATAAGTATGTGGAGATGAATGGCGTTGAGAATATTGACGATGCGGTTCAAAAAGGAAAAGGCCTGATATTTTTGACTGCGCATTTTGGCAATTGGGAGATCGCATCTCTTGCTGCAAGTTCCAGAGGCTATGCAATGAGTGTCTTTGCTAGAGAGCAAAAATATACTAAGCTGAATGATATTCTAAATAAGAACAGAGAAATGACGGGATGCCGAGTCATTGCAAAAGGTTTCTCTGCCCGGGAGATAATAAAAACGCTCAAAGATAATGGAATGATAGGCATGCTTGGAGACCAAGATGCTGGAGCCAATGGTGTGTTTGTAGATTTTCTTAATAGGCCTGCTTCTTTTGCTCCTGGTGCCGTGATTTTTGCTCTTAAAACAGGAGCTATGATATTGCCTTCGTTTATAAGGCGAGTTGAATGCGATAGGCATTTTATAAAGGTGAATAAACCTTTAGAGCTGATTGATACAGGAGAAAAAGCCAAGGATATAAAAGAAAATTTAAAAGCTATTTCGCGCATAATGGAGGATTATATAAAAAGATTTCCAGATCAGTGGTTGTGGTCACATAAGAGATGGAAGAGCACGCCGCAGCGCACAGTATTGGTTTTGAGTGACGGCAAGGCCGGACACCTTAACCAGGCAATGGCAGTTGCTGAGATGATTAAAGGGACTTTAGGCTGTAGGCTTAAGACTAAAGGCATAGAGGAAAAACCCATTGTCAATATCAAGGTCGTAGAGATAAATTTTAAGAATAAGCTGATGAGGATGTTTCTGGATATGGCTAGTATTTTTGCAGGCAGGAGATGTCAGGGGTGCTTGAGGTGCGTGAAATTCTGTTTAAAAAGAGATACGTTCGGTCAGATTAAAAATAAATATGCTGATATAGTTATTTCCTGTGGCGCTTCTACTGTAAGTGTGAATAGTTTTTTAAAGTACGAAAACAATGCCAAGGCCATTGTTATTATGAAGCCCGGATTGGGCAGGAGTAAAAAATTTAATCTGATTATTCTGCCAAGGCATGATGCAGCTTTAATGCCAGAAGGAAGAGGAAATATATTAGTTACAGAGGCGGCACCGAATAGGGTGAAGGGTGGAGGGTTAAAGGTGAAGGGAATAGGGCTCCTTATAGGCGGAGATACTAAGAATTTTAAATTAGAGAAAAAGGCTATAGAGCAGGTAGTGGACGCTGTTGCGAAGATAGCCGAAGAGATGCAACGCGAGATTTTTGTTTCAACCTCTAGGAGGACGTCGAAAGAAATAGATAAATCAGTAAAAGATAAATTAAGTAACAATAAAAGATGCAGACTTTTAGTGATTGCCAATGAGAAGAATAAAACCGGCGCAGTGCAGGAGATATTAAGCCAGAGCGAAGTCGCGATTGTTTCGCCTGAGTCTATCTCCATGATCTCAGAGGCAGTGAGTTCAGGTAAATATGTGGTGGCGTTTGGAAGTTGCCAGGGAAAGTATGCTAAGAATATTAAAAATCTGGAAACGCGGGGTTTTATAAAGACTGCCGCAGCTGGTAATATTCATAATGTCATAAAGACTCTTTTGACGCAGCGACCACCAATAAGGCAATTAGACGACAGAGAGAAGATAATGGGAAGGCTGAAAGCCATTGTATAGCTTAAGTTTACACTTTAACAATGTTAAAGTGTAAACTTAAGCTAATAACGAACTAAACGAATATATGAATATATTACAGGTTATTCCAAAACTGGATGTAGGCGGGGTAGAGACGGGTACGGTTGACCTGGCCAAGGAATTAGTCAAGAGAGGGCATAAGGCTATTGTTGTATCGAATGGAGGCAGGTTGGTAAAGGAGTTGTTGGGCACTAGCGCTAGGCATATAAAATTACCTGTGCATAAAAAATCGTTTCTCACCGCCTTTAAGATGATTAAAAAATTAGAGTATATTATAAAAGAGGAACAAATAGACATAGTGCACGCGCGTTCCCGGGTGCCGGCTATGATTGCTTTTTTTGCCACCAGACGCACGAATGCTAATTTTATCACTACTGCGCACGGCTATTATTCAACCCATGTTTTGAGCCGGGTTATGGGATGGGGCAGGTTTGTAATCGTAGCTTCCAGCGTAATCGGCCGGCACATGATAGAAGATTTTGGCGTGCCTCACGAGAGGATAAAGTTTATCCCGAGAGGCGTTGATCTAAATAAGTTTACATTTAAACAGATGCGCCATAAGACAGAATACAAAATAGGCATTGTCGGTAGGATCACGCCCATAAAAGGTCATGCGTTTTTTCTTCAGGCGATCGCGAGGGTGGTACGGATCTTTCCAAAGGCAAAGATATGGATAGTCGGCGACGCGCCCGAAGATAAGCCTGAGTACAAAGAGAGCTTAAGGGCGCTGATCAACAAGCTCGACATAGAAAGATTCGTAGAGTTTTTGGGTTCGCGGAACGACGTACCCAAGATAATGTCTGAACTTGACCTCTTGGTGCTTCCTTCTGTGGGACAGGAGGCGTTTGGACGCGTTATTATCGAAGCGGGCGCGAGCGGCGTTCCCGTCGTCGCGACTCGAATCGGCGGCGCAGTGGACATTGTGGAGAACGAAAAGACAGGCCTCTTAGTGAAACCCGGCGATATCATGGAATTGGTCGATTCTATAATAAGATTATTGAAGGACAGGGAGTTGGCCAGGAATTTTGCGATCGAAGCGAGGAAAAAAGTCGAGAAAGAGTATGGTCTTGACCGCCTGACAGAGAACACCATAAAAGTTTACGAGGAGTCTTTGAATAAAAAAAGGATCTTGGTGATAAAGATAGGCGCAATAGGCGATGTGATACTTGCTGTGCCAAGTCTGAGAGCGATCCGTAATAGTTTCCCAAATGCGTACATAAGCGTGTTGGTGGGTGCGGAGTCGCGGCTCGTCTTGAAAAAATGTCCTTACATAGATGACCTCATCATTTATGACAGAAAAGGAAAAGGCAAGGGTGTAAAAGGTGTGTGGCAAATAAGCTCTTATATAAGACAAAAGACCTTTGATATGTCAATCGATCTGCAAAATAACCGCAAGAGTCATATTATTATGTGGCTTGGCGCTGTTCAAAGAAGATTCGGTTACAGCAATGGCAAGATGGGATTTTTACTGAGTGACAGACTTAAGTATTTGAATATCGGAGCCGGACCTATCGAAGAGCAATTCAGGGTACTGAAGAGAGCAGGCATTAATACAGTGGGGCTGTCCAGGCGCCTTGAGATCTGGCCGACTACAAAAGATTATTCATATATCGAGAATCTGTTGAAAGGCGAGTGGATGAGAGAGAATCAGATCTTGGTGGGCGTCAATATCGGCGGCAGCTGGAAGACAAAGAGATGGCCATTGAAATGCTTTGCGAAGCTTTTGGATATGCTGGCTTCAAAGGATATCAGGGCCGTGATCACGGCTTCCGAGAAGGAAATGGATCTGGCGAATGATCTCGCGAAGATGACCAATAATAAAGTGATAAATGCAGCAGACAGGACAACAGTCACGCAGCTCGCAGCATTGATAAAAAGATGTAAGGTGTATATTACAAGCGACAGCGCTCCTATGCACATTGCCTCGAGTATGGGAGCAAATTTTATCGCGCTTTTTGGCCCGACTGATCCGCGGCGTCACTTCGAACCTACAGATAGAGGCGTGATCATAAAAAAAGAACTCACTTGCTCTCCGTGTTATAAAGCCAGTTGCAAGAAGATCAGGTGCATGGAAAGTATCGGTGTGAATGAGGTCTTTAAGCTGGTGATGGAGAGAATCAAGCAGTGAACCCGCTTAAGTTTACACTTTAACATTGTTAAAGTGTAAACTTAAGGTTAAATGCAACCTTTTAATATGAAGATCTTACTTATTACGACTCATCTCAACATAGGTGGTATTGGCACTTATACTATTTCTTTGGCTAAGGCGCTTAAGGCAAAAGGTAAAGAGGTGTTTGTTATCTCGAGCGGAGGGGTCTTGGTGCCAAAATTAACAGAGGCCGGTATCTCGCATATACAGCTCGATTTGTTGACAAAATCCGAATTTAGCCCAAAAGTAATAAAGGCTGTTTTTGAAATCAATAAGGTAATAAAGAGATTAGGCATAGATATTATTCACGCGCAGACCAGGGTGACCCAGGTGATAGCGTTTTTTGTGTCAAAGCTGAGTAAGAGAAAATTCGCGACAACGTGTCATGGCTTTTTCAGACCTAATCTAGGAAGGACGCTTTTGCCGGCGTGGGGTGACCGTGTGATTGCGATAAGCGAGGCAGTCCGCGATCACCTTATAAAGGATTTCCGTGTTGCCGAGGACAAGATTTCTTTGATATACAATGGCATAGATGTTAAAAAGTTCATCAAGGACTATCCAGAGGAAGAGAAGGATAGCTTGAAGGATAGATTTGGAGTAAGAAAGGACCATTCTGTTATAGGGACGATGGCCAGGTTTACGCCTGACAAAGGCCACGACGTGCTCTTGTACGCGCTTTATGAAATTTTAAAACACAAACCGAATGTACAGCTTTTATTTGTCGGTGACGGCAAGGAAAGGCCTAAGATGGTGGATTTGACGCAGCGCCTCAATCTACAAGACAATGTGATATTCATTAAATCGCAGATAAATACAGCTGCTGTTTTGTCTATCATAGACGTCTTTATGTTTACTCCGAGGAGGAGAGAGGGGCTTGGCATTGCGCCGCTGGAGGCGCTTGCTTCTGGAAAGCCTGTCGTGGCTACGAACGTCGGAGGGGTGACTAGTATCATAAAAGATGAGGTCAATGGATTTCTCATAGAGCCGTCTAGGCCAAGGCTTTTGGTCGAGCCAACAGTAAGACTATTAAAGGACAAAAAGCTTTACCAAAAGATGTCGCAAACAGGCAGGGAAATTGTTATACAGAAGTTTTCTATCAATGGCATGGCCGACAGGGTCGAGACAGTGTATAAGGAACTTTTAGGGCTCCCTTGTAGGTGACCCTTAAGGGTCACCTACAAGGGAAGGCTGTCGAAAAGGACAAATTTGGAATGAAGCGTATATTGATCGTGAATGTAAATTGGCTGGGGGACACGCTTTTCGTGACTCCTTTTATAAGGGCAGTTAGAGAGAGTAATCCGGCATCTCATATTGCAGTCCTCACTCATCCAAGATGCCAGGAGGTTTTGACCGGCAATCCTCACATAAATGAGATCATTTTACACGATGAGAAACATCTATTGGCTAAATTTTCTTTGATCTCACAGTTAAAGGACAGGAAATTCGACACAGCTTTTATTCTGCGCAAATCTCTGAGTAGAACGATGCTACTTTTTTTATCCAAAATACCAACGCGTATAGGATATGATAATAAAAGGTCTGGTTTCTTGCTGAGCAAAAGAGTGCCTGTGCCTGAGAAGAGTTTGCACAAGGTGGAATATTTTTTAGGACTTGCTAAAGCAGCTGGCATTGATTCGAAAAATAAAAATTACGAATTTTTTGTTTCCGAACAAGATAAAGAAAGGGCAGATGTTATTTTGGGCAGGGAAAAGATAAAAACCAACGAGGATTTTGTTGTAATAAATCCCGGCGGGAACTGGGATTTAAAGAGATGGCCTGCTGAGAATTTTACGGAATTCGGGGACGAGATCTTTACAAGGCTAGGAACAAAGGTCGTTTTGACAGGCGCGGAAAAAGATATTAGTCTGTGCGAACATATTTCGGACGCAATGAAGAATAAGCCTGCATTGTTATGCGGCAAGACAGATCTAAAGACATTGGGCGCGGTTTTTGAAAGGGCAAAGTGGGTTATCTCCAATGATTCCGGGCCAATGCATATTGCCGTAGCAGTAAAGACGCCTGTCATAGCTTTGTTTGGTCCGACTTCTCCGGAAGTAACAGGACCTTATGGAGACAGCCGTTACAAGATTTTACATAAAAGCGTTGATTGCGAAATCCCTTGTTATAATTTATCATGCAAAGATAATAGATGCATGGTATCGATAAGCGTAGAGGATGTTTTAGGGGCGATGTCATGAAATTGGAAAATATTCGAAAAATCCTTTTTATAACACTTAGTAATATAGGCGATGCTATTCTGACGTTGCCTGTGCTCTCGGCGCTAAAGGATAATTTTCCAAATGCTGAGCTGGATGTCGCAGTGGGGCCGAGGCCAAAAGACATATTTACAAAAGATCCAAGAGTCAGAAATATTTATATATATGATAAGCATACCGGATTCGGAGAGAAATTGGATTTTATAAAGAGACTTAAGAGAGAAAAATATGATCTGGTAGTGGATATGAAGACTAGCATGGTACCGTTTTTGATAGGGTCTAGATATAGGAGCAGTTCGATTTCTATAAATAGGGGTAGTGTCAGACACAAGAAATTGATCCACATGAACAGGTTGAAGAGTTTAGGTATAAAGTATAATGGGCGCAAGAATATTTATGTTGACGCGAAAGACAGGGAAACTGTGAATAGATTGCTCGAGGATACAGGATTTAAAGACGGGGATATTTTAACAGGAGTCAATCCCGCTTGCCTTAGTCACTTAAAAGAATGGCGGGTAGAGGGCTTTATAGAGGTCATAAAAGAGCTCTTGAAAGACGGGAAGCGCAAGGTGGTGTTGATGGGGGAGGCTTCTCAACAGAACAGAGTCTCAAGAAAAATAGTTGATGCGATAAGAGACGGCAACTTGATTGATTTCACAGGGAAGACGAATTTAGGCGAACTGTTTGCATTGATTGAGCGCATGAGAGTTCTTTTGACTTGTGACAATGCGAGCATGCACATTGCCTCTGATTTGGGCGTGAAGGTCATTGCGCTTTTTGGTCCTACTGATTCAGAAGAGTATGGGCCTACGGGTAAGGATGATGTAGTTATTAAGAAAAATATTAAGTGCGCTCCATGTAAAAAAGCTAGATGCAGATTCAACCGTGAGTGCATGAATGAAATCACTGCAGAAGAAGTGCTTAAGTTTACACTTTAACAATGTTAAAGTGTAAACTTAAGCGGGAAAAAAAGATGGCTGACAGGATACTTATTGTGAGGACGGATAGGATCGGGGATGTGGTGCTTTCTACGCCTGCGATTACAGCTGCGAGAAAGGCGTTTCCACAGGCCTACATTGCAATGATGGTTTCGCCAGAGACCCAGGAGATCGTAAAAGGTAATCCTTATCTTAACGAAATAATTTTGTACGATAAGAAAGCGCGTCACAAGAGTTTTTTAAAGACGTTTAGCTTTGCCATGCGCTTGAGAGAGAAAAAATTTGATCTGGCGCTTATTCTGCATAGTACAGCGAGAATCAATCTGATGTGTTTTCTGGCTGGGATCACGAGGAGAGTCGGCTATGCTAGAGGCAAGATGGATTTTCTTTTGACAGACAGGCTGGAATACAAGAAACGGCTAGGGGAAAAACACGAAGCTGAGTATTCGCTCGATGTATTGAGGCGCGCTGGGATCAATGCAGAGATATCGCCGTTGGTGATGACTGTAAAGAAAAAGGACGAGGAAAGTGTAGATAGGTTGCTTCGTGAAGCCGGACTGGATAAAGAGAGATTTGTAGTGCTTCACCCAGGCGCGAGCGATGTTTCGAAGATGTGGCCAAGAGAAAAATTCGCTGAACTTGCGGATGTTTTGATCGATAGATTTGGCGTGGGAGTAGTTTTTGTTTCCAGCGCTGAGCAGATGAAGACAGGCGAGGAAGCAAAAAGATTAATGAAAAACAAGCCTGTGTTTTTATGCGGCCAGACATCGTTAGGGGAATTGGCAGCGCTCTTGAAAAGGGCTAGTTTATTTGTTTCCAATGACTCTGGCCCTGTCCATATAGCGTGCGCTGTTGGCGCGCCTGTCATATCCATATTTAGCAGGAACGAGAAAGGCCTTAGTCCGAAGAGATGGGCGCCTCTTGGTAAAAAGACAAGAGTTGCGCACAAAGATGTAGGCTGCGTAGAATGCCTTGCGCACAATTGCAAAAAAGCTTTTCTGTGCATTAACTCTGTAAGCGTTGAAGAGATAGTAGAGAAGTCAGAAGAACTCCTTAAGTTTACACTTTAACATTGTTAAAGTGTAAACTTAAGCGGGAGAGGAGATGGGTTGAAGAGAGTTTTAGTAATATTACTGATGGTGGCATTTGTGTCTGTATCTGGCTGTGGTGTTGGCGCGAAATTGCGGGGGTTGAGAAAAGGCGAAGAAGTCAAAATAGAGGCGCCGTTGAAGGAGCTTCAAGTCGGAGAGAGATTGACTTATAAGGTAGAGTGGCTTGGCCTGGATGTCGGTATTGTAACTTTGACTGTAAAAGAGATCACAGAGAGAAATGGCCGAAAGGTCTACCACGTGCTCGCTGTTGCAAAAAGCGCGCCTATAATATCAAAGCTATACAAGGTCGAAGATAGGATATCGACTTATATTGACGTGGAAAAGCTGTATCCTATGAGATTCGAAAAACGGCAAAGAGAAGGTGGTTACAGGTCAGACGAATACATAGATTTTTATCAGCAAAAAGGAAAGGCTGTTTACTTTTCGAGGCTTAATCATGAGAAGAAAGAATTCGATATACCAAAAGGCGTTCAAGACTCTTTGAGCTGCATGTATTATTTTAGATTTCAGGAAGTGACCGTAGGAAAGTCTGTGTATTCATATGTAAACGCCGATGAAAAGAATTATCTTTTGGAGGCGAAAATACATAAGAAGGGTATCGTAAGAATTAAGGATGTCGGTGAGCGGGAGGCTTTTATGGTGGAGCCTTTGCCATGGTTTCAGGGCAAGCTGAAGAGAAAGGCAAAAGCCACGATGTGGTTTTCAGCTGACGAGAAAAGGATCCCGCTTTTAATGGTGACGAGCGGCATACCGTTTGTCGGTACTGTTAAGGTCACGCTTCAGAAGATCGAGTATCTTGACAGCAAAAGCAAGGAGTGATAAAATACCCTATGCCTAAAGACAGATTAGAAGTAGATCTAGCCAAACTTAAGACCTATCCGATCTCAAAGAGAAAGAGCAAGGTCAAGTATCAGGATTTTGCAAAATGTCCTTCCAAAGGCGCCAGCTTTTCTGATTTTTACAATTCCCTGCCTAATATACTTTGCGGTACGAGTTTCAGGCAGGTGGTGGATGCGATAATCTCAGCGCGCAAGAAGAAAAAACCTGTCGTGGCGATGATGGGTTCTCATGTAATAAAATGCGGCCTGAATCCAGTGATAATAGAACTTATAAAAAAAGACGTGATTACTGCGATCGCGCTTAACGGCTCAGGCGCGATCCATGACTTTGAGATCGCTTTGATCGGAAAGACGTCGGAAGACGTTGAGGAGGCGCTCGAAGACGGGAGTTTTGGAATGGCGAACGAGACGGCGCTCTATTTAAACGGCGCTTTAGGCGAGGCAGTCGAAAGAAACATCGGTGCTGGCCAGGCGATCGGTCAAGTGGTAGAGGAAGAAAAATTGCGTTTTAAAGATCTGAGCCTTTTGTACAATTGCGTGAAGAAGCGTGTGCCTGCGACTGTGCATATTGCAATAGGTACTGATATTATACATCAGCATCCGAGCTGTGACGGAGCAAATCTGGGAGAAGCGTCGTTGAGAGATTTTCACAATTTCGTAGAGGTCATTTCTGAGCTTGGCGACGGTGGAGTCGTGTTGAATATAGGGTCTTCGGTTATCTTGCCAGAGGTTTTTTTGAAGGCAATAAATGTGGCTAGAAATTTAGGCCGTAAGGTAGAGAATTTCACAGCTTGTAATTTTGACATGATAGCGCACTACAGGCCTTATCAGAATGTAGTGAAGCGGCCTGTGAAATCAGGTGGCGCAGGCTATACGATTATCGGGCACCACGAAATAATGGTGCCACTTTTAGCGCAGGCTGTGATAGAAAAACTATGAAAAAAAGAGACAGATTCAAAAAGATCATATCGAAATTTCGCGACGCGAAGATCCTCGTGATCGGAGATCTGATGCTGGACGAGTTTTTATGGGGCGATGTCTCGCGGATCTCACCGGAGGCGCCTGTGCCTGTTGTGCGGGTGCGTTCAGAGTCTTTTATGCCGGGCGGCGCTGCTAATGTCGCGAATAATATACACGCGCTCGGAGCCACGGTGCGCGTGGCAGGCGTGGTTGGCATGGACGAGAGAGGCCGTATTCTCACGGGTGAGCTCGAGAAGAAGGGGTTGGATGTGGCTGGCATAGCGCTCGATGGTGACAGGCCTACTACCCTCAAGACAAGAATCATCGCGCATCACCAGCAAGTGGTGAGGATCGACAAGGAGAATTCAAGCGAGTTGAGCAACGGCGTGATCGATCAGATCATTGACTATGTGAAAGAAGTGATCGACGATATAGACGCTATTATTATAGAGGATTATGGCAAGGGCGTTGTCGCGCCCAGGGTTTTACAGAAGGTCTTGAGACTGGCGAAGCGCCATAAAAAAATCGTAACAGTCGATCCGAAAGAAGAACATTTTCATTATTATAAAGGAGTGACAGCGATCACCCCAAATCATCACGAAGCAGCAAATGCAGTGGGCATGAAGATAAAGGACGGAGAGAGCCTGGTCAAGATCGGCAAAGCGCTTCTCAACAAGCTAAAATGCGAGGCCGCGCTTATGACATTGGGTGAGAATGGCATGCAGCTTTTCGAGAAGAGCGGTCGCGTTACACATATCCCCACGGTCGCACAGGATGTCTTCGACGTGTCAGGCGCAGGCGATACAGTGATCGGCGCCTTTACGTTGGCGCTCGCAGCAGGCGCGAGTATGACAGAGGCCGCCCACATCTCCAACTTCGCCGCAGGCATCGTTGTGGGCAAGGTCGGGATCGCTGTGGTGACGCAGGAGGAGTTGACGCGCGCCATGCGCTGTGCTTAAGTTTACACTTTAACGTTGTTGAAGTGTAAACTTAGAAAGGGAAGATGGAGACGATAGGAGTCATACCAGCTAGATACGGCTCGACGAGATTTGAAGGGAAGCTTCTTGCAGACTTTTGCGGCAAGCCAGTGATCCAGCATACATGGGAGAACGCGCGGAAGTCCAAAGCTATTACGAGCTTACTCATAGCGACCGATGACAAACGCATCTACAGCGTCGCACAAGGCTTTGGCGCGAAAGTCGTATACACGTCAAAGGCGCACAAGAGCGGTTCGGATCGCCTGACAGAAGTAGTTGCCTCGATCGACGCAGATATTGTCGTCAATATCCAGGCAGACGAGCCTTTGATCCACCCGTCTATGATAGATGACGTCGTAAGCCCGATCCAGAAAAGTAAAGGCATAGAGATGACGACTTTATGTCACAAAATAAAAGACGAATATGAACTTTTTGATAAGAACATAGTAAAGGTTGTCGTGGACAGAAAAGGTTTTGCCATGTATTTTTCGCGTTCCGTCATACCTTATAAACCTAGATCCACAACCAATGGCCACCGGATGAAAAATCACTATAAGCACATCGGCCTCTACGCATATACCAAGGATTTTCTTTTTACTTTTAAAAGTCTGCCACAATCTCCAATAGAGAAGATAGAAAAACTCGAACAGCTCAGGGTGCTGGAGAACGGCTATAAGATAAAGGTAATAGAGACAAAGCATGACACGGTGGGGATTGATACACCAGAGGATTTGGTAAGGGCGATTGAGTTGGTAAAAGGCTCAAAGCAGTTGAGCTTCTTATAATATAAGGACAGACAAAGTGATAAAAGAGATAAAGGTAAAAGATGTAAAAATAGGCGGCAGGAATTCGCTCGTGTTGATCGCTGGGCCATGTGTGATAGAAAATGAAAAACACGCCGTAAAGCACGCAAAGGCTATAAAGGAGATTTGCAAAAAAGAGGGCATAGGTTTTATTTTTAAATCCAGCTACGACAAGGCGAATCGATCCAGTGTTAAATCTTACAGGGGTCCTGGTATCGATGAGGGCTTGGAGGTCTTGGCAAAGATTAAAAAGGATCTCAGTGTCCCGATTTTGAGCGATGTTCACTGCAAGACTGAGCTGGCCAAGGCGAAAAAAGTTTTGGATGTCATCCAGATACCAGCGTTTTTATGCAGGCAGACTGATTTTGTCATAGAGGTCTCAAAGGCAGCGAAAGTCATAAATATAAAGAAGGGCCAGTTCCTGGCGCCGTGGGACATAAAGAATGTAATAGAGAAGGTAGAATCCGCTGGCAATAAAAATATTATTATTACAGAGCGGGGCACAGTGTTTGGCTACAATAATCTTGTGAGCGATCTGAGGTCTTTACATATCTTGTCTGAATACGGTTATCCTGTTGTCTACGATGCAACGCATAGCGTCCAGCTTCCAGGTGGTGAGGGCGCAGCTTCTGGCGGCGAACGAAAATTCGTCATAGGCCTTTCGCGCGCAGCAGTTGCAATGGGTTGCGACGGCTTGTTTCTCGAGGTCCATAAGGATCCTGACAGGGCACCTTGTGACGGACCGAATATGATCACCCTCGAAATGCTGGAAAAACTATTAAAAGACACAAAGAAAATCAACGCTGTCATCGGGAGATCTTAATATTATGTTGAAGAAAAGAGCCAGGCAGGTACTTAAAATAGAATCAGATTCTATAAGGCGACTTTCTTCTCGTATAAACAAGGATTTTGAGAAGGCCGTCAATATTATTTTTTCCTGCAAAGGCCGGGTGGTTGTAACAGGCATGGGCAAGGCAGGTATTATCGGCAGCAAGATCTCTGCGACCCTCGCCTCGACTGGTACGCCGAGCTTATGGCTTCACTCTGCTGAAGCAATCCATGGTGATCTTGGCCGCGTGAGAAAAAAGGATGTTGTGATCGCTATTTCAAACAGCGGAGAAACCGAAGAGATCGTACGTCTTATTCCCAATATAAAAAAGATTGGTGCAAAATTAATTGCCATAACAGGCAATACACGCTCGACTCTTGCGAAAAACAGTGACGCTGTCCTCGATGTTTCGATAAAGGAAGAGGCATGCCCCCTGGGACTTGCGCCAATGGCAAGCACCACCACTATGCTCGCAATGGGAGATGCGCTTTGCGCAGCGCTTATAGACAAGAGAGGATTCAAGAGGGCTGACTTTGCTCTTCTCCATCCTGGCGGTAGCCTTGGAAAGCGCCTGCTTTTAAAAGTAGAGGATATAATGCGTAAAGGCGCACAGAATCCCATTGTAAGGGAGAATGCAAAAGTAAAGAGCGTGCTTTTGAAGATCACTGCTTCAAGGGCAGGGAGCGCAACAGTCGTGGACGCAAAAGGAAAACTAAAAGGCATTTTCACAGATGGAGACTTAAGGCGTCATCTCAAAGAAGATTCAGATCTTTCGAAGAGAAAAGTCAAAGATGTAATGACTAAAAATCCAAAGTCTCTAAAAAAAGGCCGACTTGCAGTCGAGGCGCTTAGAATCTTACGCGAATACAAAATCGACGAGATCCCAATAGTAGATAAAAAGGGCTGCGCAATAGGCCTCGTGGATGTGCAGGATCTATTGAAGGCAGGATTGGTGTAGTGAATGAAATATCCTACAATTTTTCATCTCATCGCAGCCGTATTTAATAAAAAAAATATATCCGCTGTTTTAATCGGAGGTTTTGCTGTTAACTACTACAAGGTGACACATCAGACAGCAGATGTTGATTTTTTAATAACCAAGGATGATTTTGATAAAATATTGACTTTGTTAGAGGAAGAAGGATACGAAAAAGATTATAGTCAGGATGTGTTTGTAAAACTTACAAGTAGCCAGCATTATTTAATGGATATTGATTTTATGTTTGTCGATACAGAAACCTTGAGCAAGATTACTAAAGATGCCAAAGAAATCATTATTGCAAAGCAAAAATTTATGGTACCTTCTTTGAACCATTTAATCGCGCTTAAACTTCATTCATTAAAATTTAATCTTAAGATGCGTGAAAACAGAGATCTGCCGGATATTATAGAGTTGATCAGAGTTAATAAGGTCAATGTAAGGGGTAGCGGGTTCAAAGAGATATGTTTAAAATTTGGCACTGAAGAGCTTTACAATAGAGTATTAAATAAGGTGTAAAAATGGATGAACTAAAATGGCCTATCATTAGAAGAAAAGCCGGTTCTAAAAAACAGCTATCCATGGATGATTATGCAAAATTTGTTGATTTAAATTTGAAATATACCGTAGATAGAGAAGCTAGCAAAAAACAAAAAAGGCTTTTTGCCTGCACTGAGCCTTTTAGCTTAATTTAAATAGTATGATCGAAGAACGCGCAAAAAAAATAAAATTATTGATACTCGATGTCGATGGTGTCCTTACCGATGGCCGCATTGTCTATGATAACTTTGGAGATGAGTTAAAGCTTTTTAATGTCAATGATGGGCTCGGCGTCTATCTTCTCGGGAAAGTCGGCATAAAGACAGTCATTATCACCGCGAAAAAGACAAAGGCAGTTATGAAGCGCGCGCGCGACATGCGCGTCGCAGCAGTATATTCAAATCACTATAAGCTCAAGATCTACCAAAAGGTCCTCAAGAAATTTCGCGTAAAGGACGAAGATGTTTGCTTTATGGGCGATGACCTTCTGGACTTTCCTATAATAAAAAGAGCTGGGCTTGCAGTAGCACCTCCAAACGCAACGGAAGAAGTAAAAAATTCCTCCCATTATATTACGAAGAAGCACGGCGGAAAAGGCGCAGTCCGCGAGCTCACTGAAATAATCTTAAAATCCCAGGGCCTCTGGGAAAAAGCAATCTCCCGGTACACAGTATAACTCGCTTAAGTATACACTTTAACATTGTTAAAGTGTATACTTAAGATTATTTGAATCCTATCGGGCCTTTGGGTTTTGGTGGTGGTGAAAGTGGAGGCGGTTTCATGAGCTCTTTAATAATCTCAAATATTGCCATTATGTGATGATCATGCTTATCTATTCTTTTTTCATGCTCTTCTAGTTTTTGCGCTAGTTCTTTATGTGATGCAAGAACCTGCCTTAATCTTACAAATGCACGCATTATCGCAATGTTTACTTGAACTGCTCTTTTGCTTCTCAAGATACTAGAGAGCATCGCAACCCCTTGTTCTGTAAAGACATAAGGTAGGTATTTGATATGCTTTCCTCTGCCCTTAGTATTCTTTAAGGTCACAAATTGTGACCTTAAAGCTTCTGCTTCTTCCCATGTCAACTGAAACATAAAATCCTCTGGAAACCTTTCAAGATTACGTTTTACTGCCTGAATTAACACTTTTGGCGCAACACCATATAATTCAGCAAGATGCATACTTAACATCACCTTGTGCCTGCGGATAACAAATATTCTTCGCTCAATAAAATCCTGCTTTACAAGTTCTTTCATCATGCGCCTCCTTTTGCACAATAGACACCCTGTCGCGCCATATTCTTTCAAAAAAATCATCCGCTTAAGGTGGTAGCACTTGATGATTGCACTTTAGTAGTGTATATTTATACGATATAGAGAAAACCAAGGAGGGAGCTATGCGTAGAAACATTTTTATTATATTATTAAGTATATTTTTTACATCAAATCTGTGTTTTGCAGAGACTTCAAATGATGAGCTCTTGCAGGAGATCCGTGCATTGAGAGAACAGATTCAAGGACAGGAACAGAGGATCAATGAGCTTGAAGAGAAGCTAGCAGGACAGGATTTTGATAAGCACGTAGATTCGCATTTATTACATAGAGAAGAAGGTTATCAGTTGCTCGGCGGATTAAGGATGGGTGCAGGCGCAACTTTTGTAGTACAGGGCACTAGTAATGCCAACGGCGATACCCTCTCGGAAAACGGCGAAGACGTTACCGATGCTTCTTATTCTGTGGATATCGAATTAGAAAAGGAGTTTGAGGATTACGGCACAGCTTATCTTCATCTTGAAACAGGAGACGGCGCAGGTGTTGAGGATGAACTTCAGGTATTCAGCAATGTCAACAGAGATGCGGATGATTCAGATAATTCAATCTCAGCAACAGAGGCATGGTATGAACATGATTTTCAATCAATGCCAGCTAATCTTATGGTAGGCAAGATCGATGGCACTGTTTTAGTAGATA
>CAYULJ010000007.1:0-24725 GCA_964445715.1 uncultured Planctomycetia bacterium | reverse complement strand
GACTTTTTCTTTATGTCGCCAGAGGACAGAAAGGCGCACATAATAGGGCTTTTAGGGGCAGCTGAATTAGCCAGGGATATACTTTACGATAAGAATCTTTGGGCACCTGTGATCGTAGACAGCAGGTACTATGAATACTTTACGACATTTCTTTCTGCGCCACCTGCGCTCATCGATGAGATAGTAGAACAGGCTTCGTCATTGATCCGCGAGCCACAGGAAGACGAACAACCATACGAACCAAACCTGGGCCGCCTGCGTATGGCAAAGCCCAGCGTAGTACATGAATTCCGAAACGAGAACTGGATAAAACTTCTGTCCAGAAATATAAAGATAGCAACAGTACCTGTAGCAGTCGGCCTAATAGTAGTCGGCATAGTAGCTGCACTCGTAGCCGCTGGTTATTATTTCTTGCCATGGGAAAACATGCTACCGTGGCTACAAGAAGCATCGAATGGGATCGGGCAGACTGTTGCCTTAGCATCAGAACGCAGAGGAGATATAGGCACAGCACTCTTTGCGGCAGGAGGAGGCCTAATAGCCATAGGAGGCGTTTTTAGTAAGCTCCCTGACTTCCTGAAAAGATTTTCACCGAGAGCAGAAGGAAGATCTGATCAGCAGGCCGAGGTCGCGACCAGTAGCATTGATACGCCTCATACCATATCTAAATCTCAATCCAGCGCAGTGAACGCGCTATCAGCCATAACGAATGCGCTGCAAAACATGGAAGGCATGCGCGCGGCAGATGTGTCGACAGTCGAACCAGCTCCTCTGGGACTGGAAAAGCAGGATGAAAATGTCATTATGGCAAGGCAGGAAAAGAAAAGAAGCATACCTTCTGAACTCGAAGCGCAGGCAAACAATACGCGCTATCTCTGCGAATCAACAGAAAACGATGCTGCTATTGCTGCCATAAAAACAGTGGCTTCTTTGTCCCGACCGATTGCAGTCAGCGACTCTAAATCAATCAGCAAAGCAGTCGATGATTTCACCAGAGAGGTCAACGCGCACCTTGTTAGCGAAGCCACAGAGATAGGCATCGAAGGTTTTCAGAATAAGAGCCTTGTTATCCACCCAGACATGACAAGAGGAGGCTTGGCTCAGGAGAAAAAAGAGACTGTGACTTCAGCATCGGCATTCCAGCTTATTACTGGCAACCAATTACTCTTTGACCCGAAACGTACACAAGTAGTGCCTGTGCTGTCAACCAATGGATCAGAGATAGAGGGTTTCATGGTAATGGTCAGTGGCTGGTATCGTCAGGAATCTCCTGAATGGCGCAAATTGGTTGATGCTGCTTCAAAAGAGACTAAATCAGATCCTAAGAATAGCCTGGGCGTGTATCGTAACTACCGTCAAATGAAACGAGATCTCGAAGAACGAGGCGTATTTAATGACCTGACTCTCATGACTCCACAGATAATTCATCGCCTTTTAATGACATATAGTTATAAAAACCGTCTCCGAGGAGAAGTCATAGCTCTGGTAAAGAGATATGCAAAGGATGCCATGAAAGAGACACCGACCTTAGAGCACATAAGGAACCTCGAAGACCTGTTTGTAGTCCTTGAAAAAGACCAGCTAAAGATCATGGACAAAGGCGCTGCAGTCGAAATACTCCAGACATTGGCTGTCTGGCATAATAAGATTGATGAGGATTATACTCTTAAGCGCGAAATCGGAATTATAGCAGACCGCTTGAATGGCTACATGGACAATAGGAATAAAGCCGTAGATATAAATAATCCTGAGCTTACAACAGAGACTTTGGCAAAGGCATTGAATAACGCCAAGACTGTATCCAAATCAGAATCCAGGAGTCTCGCAGAACAGATTATAAAATATAAAGGTAACTACTGGCATTTGACAGACATTGTAGAGCTAGGCCTTTCTGCTGAACAATTCAGTCAGGTCTTCGAGCATATAAAAATCATGCCCAGGCAACTGGCTTACAAACAAAAAGACATCGTTGGTATAAATGCCGCAGGACGCATGTCGCGTTCAGGCTTGATCGCATGGTTATCAGACCTTATACGCGGCAATGAGACCACTACAGAGATCCGAGTCATAAACTCGAGGTCAGCTACTACAGGCCATATACAGGATATGATACTGGATGAGATGTATGGCCAAGAAATAATAGAAGCGATTCAGGATGTGGATCCTGATGCTCCAGCTGTAAATGATCTCGTAGTCGATGAATTTTATGATAGGGAAATGGGTAACAAGCGATACGTAAGGATACGTAGATCAGGTAACCCAAAAGGCGGAGACTCCTCATACCTTACAGGCAGGATCTATGTAACGAACTATGGAAACCCTGGTGACATTCCATGGGCTGAATTCACCTCTTCGACGGGAAGCAATGATGGAGTGACAACAGTGTGGGAGGCTACAGGTGTATTCAGGCAAGCTGCACAGGCTGCGCAGCATACAGGCAAGGATTTTCAGGATCTTATTGCCTTGGATGACGAAGAGCTTCAGGGCATAGTACAGCAACTGGAAGAAATGCCTGAGAAAAAACGTGACAAGTATTGGGTAGCATTGGTCAGAGATGCATATATTATTAGATTAGCTGATTTGCAGGAAAGCGATCCGGGCGCTTTTGATGATGTCATAACAAACGTTGATACGCTATCTCCTTTGCAGCAACAGTGGATAAACGAATCTTTTGAACAGGCAGCGCAAGCTCATTCAGACAAAAGCACTGTGCAGCGAGTCATTATCAGTGCGCCTGGGAAAAAACCAAAAAAGACACCGTTTAGAGACAAACTTGGGCTCGAACCACATGAGATCCACGGAGATTATATAAACGGTATCACACCTATAAATACCAATCACAAAATAGTCACGCCCCTTTCATGTACGACAAATGGCGTGACTTCTTCTGCGTATGCGCTTGACCTTGCCGGAGGAGTAAAGGCAGGTGTAGTGGTTACGATCCACGTCTCAACGTCAAAGCAAAAAGCTGTACGTAAAGGATTGGGAATCGGTGCGGCTATACAGGAAATCATACCTACTACTACTGGCGCTGCAAAAGCAGTTGGCAAAGCCCTGCCGCATCTTAAGGGCAGGCTCAATGGCCAGGCTATCCGCGTACAGGGAAGAGCAGGTTCTCTTGTTGAAATCACTGTCCTTACCAACGAACCAGTGGACGAGGAGTTATTAAGGTATATCATAAAGAAATTAGCTGCGACCCGCCTGAAAGGCGTCATGGAATATTCGCCAGAAATAGCAGAGGCAGTGGAGTCTATACGCGGCAATGACATTACTGCTCGCATAGGAAGAGTCTCTACCAGAGACACTGGCAAGATGGGTCATACAGCAAAGATCGTTGCAGCGTATGACAATGAATGGGGTTTCGTGGTACAGTTGCAGCGCCTGACAACAAGTTTCCACGAGGCAGAACTCGAACGCAGATACTCTTTCCGTGACAAAGATCCAGAAGTCCTTGATCCATGGAAACCAACAGACACTGCACGTATACCAGAAAAGGTTAAGGTCGCATCATTAGAGCCGAGCAAACCCACCACTGCCAATAAAACCTCGAGAAGCGAAAAAGGCCTTCCGGAATCACTGAAAGGCATGGCGACTAAAGATGTCATTAAACGCGGAGACATAGTATTGTCGCGGTTTGATTTTAATATGCCCATAGAAGATGTGGGAGGCTCTTATAAAGTAGTTGATGATTTTAGACTCGAAAGCGTAGCGCCTGATATAGTAGACGTACTCAATAGAGGTGCGCATCTTATAGTAACCTCTCATGTTGGCCGGCCAAAGAATTCACCTACTCCAAACCCAGAATCCATGTCAATGGTCGCAGTAGCTAAGGCTATAAAAGAGAAAGTGAATATAAATAACTTAGCGGTTGTCTTTCTCGAAGGTAGTATTACATACGAAGGAGGAGTAACCGTTACACGCCAAGAGATCGAAGAAGAGATTGAAAAAGCCCAAGCAGGAGATAAAAATAAAAAGGTCATCATCGTACTCGAAAACCTGCGCTACAGCCCTCTAGAAGAAAAATGTGATCCTGGATTTGCTGCATCTCTTTCCCAATTGGGCGACATATATTATTTCAATGGATTTGCAGTGTCGCACCGCGCCCATGCCTCAACATGGGGCATTGAGATGACTGTTGGGTTACCTGGAATGGTAAGAGCAGCTGTACTAGGTGACTCTGCGAGACAGGAATTCCTAAATCTTTCACAGGTCCCTGACCTGGCACTCTTTGGCGGAGCCAAGCTGGACAAGATTAAAGAAACAGGGGACCTTTTAGCCAGCAATAAAAATCTTAATGTTATGCTGGCAGGCGCATTTGCAAGTCAATTCTTAGGAGCTAAATACGGGATTGAAAGATTAGGAGACTCATATGCAAGTCAAGAAGCAGTGAATGAAGCAAAAGAAGTTCTTGCAAAATACAACGATCAAATAATGCTTCCTGTGGATGTTGTAATTGCGCACCAAGAAGACGTAGAAGAGCCGCAAATAATTCCTATAAATGACGGGAATTTCCAGGTACCTAGGGGTTGGGAAATCGTGACAATAGGTCCGGAGACGCGGGCAAACTATCGCAATGCCTTGCTGGAATCACCGAAAGGCAAAGTTGTCTTTTGGAATGGAAATATGGGCTGGACAGACCGCTCAAAGTTGGCAAAAGGGAGAGGACTTGAGAAGCTAAGTGATTTTCATGATGGAGACGATGCAATGGTCGAAGCGCTACACGAGGCAAGTGCTCAGGGCGCAAAGGTCAATATAGGAGGAGGAGATACAACAAAGGTCATAAAAAACTATGTGAAACGAAAACTCAAAGAAGAACTCGGACGAAAACCAACTGCTGCTGAGATCGGCATAAAGAATCGCGAAGTAACGCGAAACGGCGGGATCTACAGCGCCACAGGCGGAGGTGCTTCAACAGGATGGCTTGGAAGTCACGACGCACCAGTAGTGGCAGGCCTCAGATTAGCAAACCAGCGTTCTGTGCGACTCGGAGTGCTCGATGCAAAAGTCAAAGTAAACCGTAAAAAGAACTCTACTGCCACCAATGCAATGGCTGCGCTTACTAGGGCAATGTCATGGATCGGAGCAGATGCAGCAGATTTCTATACCATTGAACCAATGCCAGCTGGCATGCCTGGGACAATAGAGAATGTCTTTGAGCTTCCTGCTGACACTAAACAATCACAAAGAGCAGTTGTGCTGCCAGATGGTTTACAAGATACAGCAATCCTTACCAGGTATGGCGTAGAAGCACCTGAAACTGATGCGCATAACCTTAAGGCCACGTTCGTCAAAATATTAGACGAACCAGTAGACACGACTGCGCATAAAAAACCAGCGAAATTCGTAGCTGCAGAAGGAAAGCGATTTACACAACTTATAAATCAGACACTTATTAGTCAGTCGCGCATTGTAGGACAGTCTGCTGATTCTAATTCTGAAAACTTTCTAGTAGTGCATCCTGCGCTGACAAAAGACGGCGTGCTTCTGGATGGGAAAGAAAACATAGTATCCGGCAAAGCAGCCCTGCTCATAGAAAATCAGGAGCTTCTTTTGGATCCAAAGACAACCTTGGTCATGCCGATATTATCCGAGGACGGGAAATTCCTCCTTGGATTCCAGGTAATGCTCAATACCTGGTACAAACAACCTCTTGTCGAATGGCAGAGCCTTGATGATGTGCCTGTACCTGCAAGAGAATCCATTGATCCTCGCAAGAGCGCATCTGTGTTTAATAGCAAAGGAGGGATCAAAAAGGCATTGCAAGATTTGAATGCAACAGACGCGAGCGGGCAATGGCTGGATCTGGAAGCCGCAAGGCCAGTAATACTAAGACTCCTTCTTACTTATACACATAATAGAGGCCTGCGTAAAACAGCTGGTGAATACATAGAGAGATATGCCAGGGCATTTGTAGATCAAAAAGTTTCACCGACTCTTGAAGACACCAGGTTACTGGAAGACCTTTTTGCGCCAATTGATTATAAAAAAGGCTCGCCAGTGCGCGTTCCATTACAGTCTAAAAAGGCACAAGCTCAGATTCTCTCTGCTTTAGCATCATGGCATAAGGAGATCGGGAAAAAAGATAAAATACTGGCCCGTAAGATCGCAGAGGCGCTTGATAGATTAAACGGGTTAATGGACAACCGCGACCAGGCGCTTGATATAAACAACACAGGACTTAGAGAATCAGATATAAGAACGGCTTTGAGGGCAGCTGGCGTTGAGAATGTAGTTGCGAATAAAGTCGCCCGCGATATTGACGCGAATAAAGGTAGATATTGGCACATAGCAAACCTGACTGACGCATTGACACCAGTTCAGTTTTCAAAGATATTCGAACACCTGAGCATCACTGAGAGGACTTTGCCAACCGAACATCAAAGAATCGTTGGTATAAATGGTGCAGGTCGCATGGCAACTTCCGGTCTTATCAACTGGCTTTCATCAATACTCAGAGACGAACCAGTTACAAAGGTGATCCGCGTCATAAATAGTCGTACTGTAAATACCGCAAAGATAGAGAACATGTTAAAAGATGATATGTATGGCTATAAACTCATCGAGGCATTAAAGGCAGTCGACCCTGATGCGAACGTGAACGAGTTGGTAGTGGAAGAGCATACAGAGGCCGAGACAGGTTTTAGATATGTAAATATAGTCTGGCCGAGAAAAAATAGAGTGCTTGCGGAAAAAATATATATCACAAACTACAGCCATCCTTCAGACATGCCCTGGGGCGATCTGGGAGGCGTTACCGAGATATGGGAAGCTACGGGCGTATTCAGGTCAGCGCAGCAGGCAGGAGAACACATGGATGCATCATATAAATTCCTGACTGAGATGTCCCCGGAGGATTTCTTTAACAGCCAGTTGCCTAAATTCCTGGAAGACTATGACAAGGCAAAACCAAAGAAGAGAAAAGCCATGGCCTACGTTACGCAGGCCTACCAACGTGCATTTATAAAACACGCGGCTGAAGCAGGTGGATATGACCGCAGCCATGCATTGGTCCAGGAATGGCTTAAAGATCCTTCGGGAAAAAATATTTCTATAGTCAACAAGAGTACGGTACGCAGGGTATTGATAAGCGCTCCTTCCAAAAAAGAAAAAGGACCACACGTTGTCATTGATAAGGTGGACGGAAATTATATTAATGCTATTTCACCGGTCAATCCAGAGGATAAGATCTTTACGCCTCTTTCATGTACTACTAATGGCACTGCGCCATCATGCCACGTACTCAGTAGGATAATGCGACTATTGTCGGGATTATTGGTCACGGTCCACACGAGCACAATGAAGCAACAAGTGGTTACGCGCGGAGCAGGTATAAAATCCGCTATTCAGAATATTATTCCTTCCACTACTGGCGCGGCAAAGGCTGTAGGCATAGCAGTAGAGCCGCTTAAAGGCAGGCTCAATGGCCAGGCGCGACGCGTGCAGGGACGCGCAGGCTCTATAGTGGATATCGTATTTCATACGCGTACAGCTATAGAAGCAGAGCTCATAAAATATATGATCCAGTTGGAAGGCCTTGGTAGATTAAAAGATGTAATAGAGTATGCGCCTGATGTCAGAGATACGATCTCTGGTATCCGTGGCAATGACATAAATAGCCGCATCTCAGACGTCATAGTTAGAAAAGCAAGAGGCGGAGGTTATAATATCAAACTCGTGATCTACTATGATAACGAATGGGGCTACATGAAACAATTTAATAATCTGGCTAAGGATATGCACAAGGCAGATCTTGAAGAAAGATTTCCGCATGATAAAGAAGTTACTGAAACTGACCTTAGGCCAATACCTTTTTCTGTTAAACCTCAAGGACCTTCTTTTGCTCCTGCGCCAACTCCTGTTTCTACGCCTGGAACTGCACCCGTTGGCACTCCGCTTTTCAGTAGCGTTGAAGAAGTGCTCACGGAACTCGCAGGTGTGTTTGTGACAACAGATCCTAATGATCTCGGAGAAGAAACAGGCCTGGACGGGCTTGCTCTTTCTGCAGAAAAAGGAGTATTAGAGCATGATTCGAGCATCTTACATGTAGGAGAAAAAGTTTCTCTTCCTGGAGAAGCTGAAGTCTTGAAGGATATATACGAAGATGAAGACGAACACAAGAGACTTGCGGATCTAGGTATGCGCGTGGACGTAATAGGCATAAGGCCTGGCTCAAGCATAGGTGGAGAAAATAAAGGTTTTGTGGATACATACTCTGTTGCTCGCGGACATGCTATTGTAATCAAACAAAAGAGAGGGCCTGGTGCCATAACAGAAGTGATCGAAGAAGTGGCTCAAGGCCAGCCCTTTGATATCGAGCCAGATGTTGAATTTGAGATCCAGCCAGTTGGCAATAGCCCTTTAGTCATGGTAAATCTCAGACCAAAAGACGCTGAGACAGATTCTGAAAAGATCCAAGAAAGAGGCGGAGTAGCACTACATATAGAGGAAAGAGAAGACTCAAAGGTTAAGCTCGTACGAAATCCAAATTACAAAGGCATTATACTGGCAAGATGGGCGCATATCGGAAATGGATACAGGTCTGCTATTGGCCTGGTAGAAGGTAATATCATGGACTGGGTGCGTGAGGCAAGCGATGACCAGTTAAGCGCTTTGAGTAATTATGCGCGAAGGCCTAACCTGCATAAATATTGGAAGGCATTGCAGGAAGTCCACGTCATTGACCAGACCCGCGCTGAAGAGTTCCTGGAAGATGCAGCTGACGTTGCGATAAATGTAGCGTGGGCTATCAGGGGCGGCGAGATAGTCATGAAGACAGCCACTGATTTAATAGGTCCAATGGTCGGAAGACAAGTGGATTGGAACGAGACCGAAGAACAAGTCAGGGCAAGAGTAAAGGCATTGCAGGAGGAATTAGAAAGAAAACAGGGAGAACTGTCTTATGAAAATCCTGCTGTCAATACAGCGCTTTCACAGGCTATCACACAGCTAAATCGCGCGCTGGACCCGATAGCTACAGCCCCTGTGCCCACAGGCATGGACAGAAAAGTCAACCTCATACAATTAAAACTCTCTGATGGGGTCCTGCTGTTATATATATTAACAGAAATAGTCGAATCACTGAAGGCAGTGAGAAATCTCGTGCTAGAGGCTAAAAATGCCGCAGGAGACACTGACGCTATCCAAAACCTGGAAGATAAGATCGATAGATTAAGAAATAGGCTCGATACCCTGGCGACAAATCTCGAAGACTCCAGCATTCCGCTCGCGCCAAAGGTCGTGGCAAGGGTTAGGCCGCTGATATCGAAATTACGCCTGGACCTGACTCAATTAAAAGAAAACCTCGGAAGAGGCATAGGAAAGGTAGGCTATAAGATAGGCGTTGAAGATCTGGATGATATCCAGGGCGCAGCGCTGCAATTAGCAGATACCATAAAGGAAGGCCAGGTGCGCCTCGAACAGATGAGGCTTTTGATAAAGACTGCGCAGGCTGCGCACAGCCAGCTAAAACATGTAGACGCCCTTATCGAAAAGGCGAAAAAAGATCTGAAGGTATACAGACACTCACACCCCAGGCTTGATAATAAATTAACAGAGATAGAGGCAGCTCTTGATCTCGCGCGGGGCCACATAGACGAGGCAATGATAGGCGATGAAGGCGCCATAACAAAAATACAGTCAAGTTTGTCAGATGTCGCGACAAGTCTTCAGGGCCTCGCTGTATCTGCAGGAGAAGATATAGCCAAGGATCCGAGATTCCTGTCTGCCAAAGGCGCATTGGACGACGCTGTTAAATCAATAGATGGTTTTACTAAAAAACAGATTGCCACGCTTAAAGATATACAGGAAAGAGACGACGCGCTCGGAAAGACCAGCGCATGGATTTCGGAGAATCTAGACAAAGGTCTCGCCCGGCTGACTGGATCATTAGAAGGTCCTAAAGGGAATCTGCAGAGGCTTTTAGAGACAGCAAAAGAAGAGCTGCTCGGAAATACTAAAGACGCGCTGATCAAGTTTTTAGGCCCGTTCCTCGTATCTGATGTAAAAGCTGCCCTGGGTAAAGCAGATGGCATAGAGCTTAGCCAGGCAGATTATCTAAAAATCACGGCTGCGCTTAACAGGGCTGCAGAACAAGGGATAAAACTTAAAAGCGTAGTAGACATACGACGTATTATCAATGAGGCGCTTGGGACATCCTATAAGTCTAACGAGCTAAGACTAGAAGCCCTGAAGCCATTGCGCGAGATAGGACAGGAAATAGGCGATGAAGTTCTCGCAGCGCCATTGACATTAGTAGAGC
The DNA here is from genome assembly GCA_964445715.1 of uncultured Planctomycetia bacterium. Classification (GTDB taxonomy): domain Bacteria; phylum Omnitrophota; class Gorgyraeia; order Gorgyraeales; family Gorgyraeaceae; genus CAYPYS01. Next base: position 14,467 of record CAYULJ010000007.1, on the reverse strand, counting down.
AGGCGCAACTCGCATCGATAAGAACTGCTGCAATCCTACAGACTGCTCATGACGCTGCAACATTGGTAAGATTCATAGCGACTCAGCTCAAACCCAGGCAATTAAATATCCCTGCGGATGAAAAAGAAATACCTCAGGAACAGCTGATAGACCCTTATCGCCTAATGGAGCAACTATCAAGGATCATCCGTGATCTGCAATACAATGATAATCCTGAGATCCAGAGAGAATTATGGAATCTGATCTGGAGATTCTCAGGGACTGATCCAAAATTAGGCCCACGCATTGCCTCAGCCCTGGCATTACAAGAATCAGACCCAAGGTTCGAAGGAGTAAATAGACCTCAAGCTTACTATGACAGCGAGGATGAATTATTCAGAGATATTTCTTTTGTGGCTGAGGTGACTCAATCAGGTATAAAGTTTTATAATAAAGTTTCTGCTAAACATTTCCGCATGCATCTGCTTGAGCGAGTAAGGAAGAATGCAAATTACAATGCTGACTCTGGCATACGGGAAGCAGCGCGTTCAGTAATGTTTGCGGCAGGTTATGACGAGTTTGACATTACATCGAGTTCTTACCTAGATCTTTATCGGGATCAAATAACAAGACATGGGCAACGGGCCAGTGCATACACAGTGCCTGCTGAAAATTTTAGAGTGAATCCGTACGGATCTGCGAGAGCTGCGTTTAAATCGCTGGTCAGGAAGCAAGAACAGATCTATCAGAGGACAGGCCAGAGAGTAATATTGCCTATAACTTTTGAAATCGCGCGTTCAGAGCAAGGTTATGCGCTTAACTACACTCTAGCTGATGGCAAAGTCTTGCCTCCATGGGAGCGCGTGCGCGCATATAAAGCAGACATAGTGGCTGCTGCCATAAAAGAAGGCTATAGAGGCCCTATTACCATTCAGGTCGACCATGCGCAAATACCAAGCGCTGTAGCAAGAGAATTCAAGAAGGCATATTTTGAAGGTCATATAAGATTCAATACAGTGACTGGGGAATTCGAAGCAGATCCTGGTTACGAAAGCCTGATCAAAGAATCCATTGACAGTTTAAAGCAACACATTGCAGCTGCAATATATCCCGGCCTAGACTATAGGACAGGTAAGGTCGACTCAGCTCATTACGTATATCCGTTTGTCGCAACCCATGTAGACATAGATCCTTCCACTACGGTCTTTGCAAAATCCGAGGTCGATGGAATACAGGATAAGAAAACAGGGAAATGGAAAACCAGGCCTCTTTACCCTGAAGGCAGTGAGGAAAGAAAAAGACTTAGAAAATGGGTAAAAGATCCGGCTCGACAACAAGAGTTAAATGCAGTAGTAACAGCTTATTTTACTCATTATATAAATAGAATGGAACAAGAACTAAAGGATCAAGGCTTGCTGCCAGCAGAGGTCAGGATGGTCAAGGGCGGAGAGATGGACCACATAGGAGGCGTAAACAGTACGCCCGAAGGTTATATTGGTTATAAACTTATCCAGCTCACTACTCTTGGTAAACTGATGGGATTAGTGCCACATAACACTGAACCTGTCTCTTTAAAAGTAAATATTAAAAAGAAAAAAGTGACCATGAAGATCAAGGTCGATGGTAAAACTCAAAAAATCTCTGATGAGGTACTGGCAAAGCTTATAGATGCTGCCTCCAACAAGATTTCTCCTCAGACAGGCTCAGAGCATGGCGGGATCCCGATTCCAGGAGGAGGATATGCAAAAGCAAAGCTGGATATAGCGCTTATCTACGAGATCATAGAGCTTGCGGCTATCTTTAAAGAAGTTGACGTACAGCACGGCGCATCCACATTAGAGCCATGGCAACAGGCGATTTTTGCGCAGATTCCGGATCCTAAGAGGAAAGGCGAGGCGCTTCCTATAGGCGAGGTACATCTGGCCACGCTCTTCATGGCCTTTATATTAGACCACCCACTGTTCCCTGCAGGATTAAATTATGCCTTGATGCAAGACAGGTTTGAGGAGGTCGTACGTGCAAAAGTAGGGTGGACAGGCAGTTTCGATGATTATATGAAATCAGAATATGATAAATACTTAAACGAGATTGAGTCAGGCACGACCCCTATGCCATTTGAAAAGTTTGTACCTACATCACTTTTTAAAGAACGTCGAAAATCACTCGGTAAATTTCAGGAAGCAATAGATAATATTGAACCAGAGATAATGGAAGTCATTCTAGCTGATCTCTCTGATGTATTCTTCAATGTACATAAGTATCTGCAAATCGAGAATGCAGGCGATGTTGTCAATCGTACTGTGCCGCAAAAAGCCCCGACAAACCGTAACATGCCTGAGGCGCTTGTTCAAGCTCAGGCAGGCTTAGGTGCTACTCAGGCAACCTCGCAATCCAACAGATTGAATGCTCAGCAGGCAGCCAAGCTAGAAGAGGTTTTAATAGGTCATCTCAGCGGACGTCTAGGCATTCCTTACCAGCTACAGCTTCTCACCAGAGACCATGCTGAGCAAATAAGACAAAGATATTTTGGCGAGAATACACGACAAGGCATTTCTCAGGCAACATTGGTTTATAATGCAAAAAGCGTTGCTCTAACAAATGACTACTTAAGAGGTCAATCTGAAGAATCCTCTGTCGATACAGTCGTAGCTGTAAAGGCTGATGAAGAGGCGAGCGTAGGGACGCAAGCAAGGCATCTATCCGATGAGCTCAGCGGTCCGAATGTGACGTTAGTCTTGGACAGTGGATACAGATCTGGCAAGACCTCTACAGGGCCGTTATCTTTAGAGGAAATAAAAGAAAGGCTCAGAGTAACTCTTGTAACAGTAGACCCGAGCTTGCCGCTTGCAGCGCAGCATGCTCAGATAGAAGCTATTCTTAGAACAGGGTTGAACCCTCGCATTTATCTGCAAGGCGCTGACTTAGGAGATCAGGTAAGCATATTACTGAGTGGGCTGGATGCATCTCAGCTCAGGCGTTGCACCATACAAGATCTGGGTATGGAAACTGCGCAAAAATTAAGGCCAAGCCAGATAAGGGCTCGTGAAAAAGCTATAAGGAGAGCTATAAATAAAATCGCGCCTCGCAGCTGGAGAAAATTAGGAGCTCGTATAAATATTGCAGACCACATGACTATCTTCTATGCTAGTTCCGGAAACATGGCAGTCACTGATAATCCAGCGGAACTGGAAGAGCTTGCAGCTAACGGCGCTACATATATCTTGCTGGATTCTTCATCTGATGATCCCGACACATGGATAGAGAATAGTCTGCCTTATATTAAAGGTAGAATAGCTAATCACACGAATGTGCAGTTCAATATCATACCTCCGCGTTCAGCATTCTTATTGCCAGGAACTCCTGTTGTTGACGCAGGAGATTCCTTCACGCTGGCTTCTCAGGACTTGGATTCTGGCAGGGCATTGCCAGGCCGCATAAGTGCCGTAGTTATCAACCATTCAGAAATAAAAGGTAACCTTGACGCGACAAGAGACAAACTCAGGGCAGCCGTGGCTGCAGGCAAGGAAGTACACCTGCTCATAGGAGAAGATAAAGAAGAAAAAGACCAGGGCGTTAGTAAAGAGGCTGTCGAAGAAACTCTGGACGAACTCTTGAAGGACCTCACACCAGTGGATCTGGCCAGAATGATTATTTTCTATGAACCAGCATGGGCCATAGGAGGGAAAGTTGATAAACAAGAAGCTATAAATGCTGCGACAGAAGGTTATCAGTATGTTTATAATTGGCTTGCAGATAGATATCCTGGATTAGCAGACTCCATTGCTATTGGTTATGGAGGAAGCGTAACTCATAAGAATATCGAGGCGTTCTGGAACATTGGTTTCAGGGCATTTATAGTAGGCACTGGCATGAAAAACGTGGCAGATGCCAATGCATTGCGCGCAAAGGCCAGGGATTTACAAGCCCGGACATATAGAAGAGAACAAAAACAATCGAGTCTGGCTGAAGATCTCCGTGATGCCAGTGCATGGAAAAACGCATTGGAAAACACTGTTATGCTGATGGCTAATAACGAGGAAATGTTCAGGGCATATTCGCCGATAGTTATAGCTGGCATAGCTAAAGCCAAAAACAATATACCGTCTATTATTCAAGGTATCATGGACGACTATTTAGAGCATGAGCGTTATGAAGTCAGGCGCGTGGCAATGGCATTGCTGGGCCATCTTACGCCGACTGTACCAAAGGCATTGCAGGCAAAAATAGCAGATTCCCTGCAAAAAAGGATTTCCTTAGAGAAAGACGGGGACATTGTCCTGGCAATGGCGCCTGCGCTGGCAGGACTCGGAAAGTCATCAGGGGTAATAGGCAAGCTATTACCTGAACTCCGCCAGGTCGCGCTTCAGCCAAGAGATGTGGATTATGCCAGAGATGTAATTCGCAGTGTAGCCAATCTTGCATTGGAAGACAGAAGTCAGATCCGTACGGTCCGCGCAGAGTTGGTTTGGATCTCGGTTTATACAAAGGATGATCTCGTCAGGTACGAGGCAATAACCGCTCTCGAGCAACTCCTTGATTCCTACCGATCCATTACCCTCCGCGATGCATTACCAAGAAGAATATTACGAGGCACTTCTAAATTATCCGAGTTTGAAATATTGCAAAAACTTTTTGAGGAAAATCCAGGTGCAAGCTTAGACGAGCTGGACAAAAAATTCAAGAACGGGTTCAGTTTTGCGCTGGCATTGGTCTCTGCTGGAAAACAAGACCCGCGCATGAAACAAGCAGAGTTGGAGATCGAACGCCAGGAACAGTCAATGGCCATACGCAAAGCACTCTCGTATATTGTTGAACTTGCGAGATTAGAAGAAGTAGAATCAGCTTCCAATAGTCCTCAACTGAGAAAGAGAAGCAGACTCGACTGGCTCAATGGCCTTGGTATTTCTACGGACGCTGCAGCGATCTCTGTCTATCGTCTATTGGCGCAGCATAATCCAAAAATAGGGGAGCTTGCTGATTATTTTGCAGCGCAGGGCATGCTTAAGTCTCTGGACGCGATAGAGGCGCTGGCTCTTATTTCCAGGCTTGCTGAAGGAGGACGGGATGAAGCGCCTGCCATGTATAATGGCCAACAAGTAGGAGGCGCATGGCATCCGTTGAGAAGCCTATGGATCACCAGGGTGCATGCTGAAAGCGCCTCAGACGCATTAGAGGTAACCAATGCTACAAAATATAAGCTAAGAATAGGCGCAAATGCTGTAATCGCGATGATGAGAGAATTGCGAGAATACGAAGACCTCTACGGTTTTAACGTCATTGGGCCCAGCGGGAGCAATATGGATATACGCGAGCTTCCAGCCGATGCCCAGGGATTAGCAAAAGAAACTCTTAAAAAACTTGCTAAGGCGAGGGGAAAAAGCGTTGGCAAAGTCAAGCTGGCATACCTGCATAGAGACAGAGGTAAAGACCTATATTATGAGCTCGTTAAAGAAAGAAGAGGGCTATTAGGCAAAACATATACCAGAAAGAAGTTCGAAAGAGACTGGGCTGAGATCAGAGAGGGGCTCAGAAAGACAAATGTGTATGTCACCAAGGACGGAGATATGTTTGTAGGTGATGGCGATCTTACGCCTGTATTCAGCATAGCTGCCGGAGAACTGGACGGTTACATAGGGGTCAGTGGCTGGCCGGAGACTGTTATAAAAGCTGCTATGGCAGAGGCATGGGGATTAGATTACACTGCTCAGCTGTCAGCATATAAGATAATCGGCGAAAACTCTAAGGGTTCCAACCTCATGGATCACCGCCACATGTATTCGCTGAAAGAAGTTCAGGCAATGACAAAGGCAGGATTTACATTGCCCGAAGCCGTCTCTATCGTCGAAGATCATACGCTCACTAGAGAAGAAAAGCGTAGCCGCATCATGCAGGCCTACAGGGATTACTTTGACAAGGCAAGAGAAGATGCGGAAGGAATCACAATCTATGATAAAAAGAAAAAACAAAATGTACCCGCAGCTACACTTTACACTGTAGAAGAAAAAGGTCTATTTTTAATAGCGACTTCTCTAAGCAAGCAATCGACTCTGACTGCATGGGACACTGTGTTTACGTCTTCAGCTGATGACACGCCTCGTCTTGTTCCGGATGACGCAAGAGGATTTTTAACAGCTATCAAAGAAAATCCTTTTATCTCGATCTTGGTCAGTGGCGCTACAGTGCAGATGCCTGGTATTACTGTCAATCCAGTCACTGGCAGCATCAAACTCTACCAGAAGACAACATCTGCTGCCTCAGGTGAAGTCAGGACATTTGTAAAACAATATAACACAAACTTAAAAGGCCTCAGGGCTGCCATACGCCAGAGCACAAGGCCTCAGGAGCAGGCTGCGTTATACCTGCGCCTGGGCATAACCTATATGAACCTGGCGCTCTTTGAAAAGGCAGAAAAGGCATTTGACAAGGCATTAATACTGTCAAAAGACCCTGGCCTTGATAGGAAAATAACTGCTGCCAGGATGCACAGTCATGCATTGTGGCTTTTGAAAGGCGAGGAAAATCAGCCTGTTGAGCAGATCAAATTCCTGACAGATGCAGAAAGAGATTTAATAAGGCCTGTTGGCACTTCGGATCTATTAAAGACAGCCTATCAGATGTTGCTGTATATCGAAGATGTATACAGAGAAGATGCGCTTCTTGAGACATTTGAATTGTTAGCAGCGCTTAGGTCGATCATGAAGATCGAATATCAACCTAGGCCATCTACAGGCACCCTTGCCGGGCTCCCGGCAGGAGTATTTAAAGGTAGGTCGAAAGAGCAGGTGCTTGCCATGCTCGCTCGAGACAACCGTCTCGAACGAGCTGGCGATGCTGTTGTTGTTGCTCTTGAAGACATCTTATCTTCGGATAAGGCTTCTTCAAGCGCAACAACAGTGGCATTTGACTTCAATAAGACCTTAGTGATTAATGGTCAGCGTATTCCCGGAGCACGCAGTGTTCTCAGGCAATTAAAAGAACGAGGCGCTCATATAGTAGCAGTAAGCAGCTCAAAGACAGGCAAAGTCAATAGAGGGCTGAAAGCTTCGGGTCTTTCCAGCGAGATAGACAGGGTTTTTTCAGGAGAAAAGGATAAAGCAGTTGTCCTGCGAAACCAGACAGTAGCTGGCGTAATGTTCGGAAACAACATGAAGGATGCCATGGCAGCCAAGAAAGCTGGTATACCATTTGTCCTTGTCCTGGAGTCATACCGCTCATCCGGAGGCAAAAAGCACGACATCGATGAGTTGATAGATAATTCCGACTACATCATCGTCGACTACAACGGCCCAGTTTATAGGGTACGAAAAACAAATTCTGACACGCAAGCCAGCATCCCGCAGCCTGATTTAAATAGAGTCCGTGCCATGGTCATGGCAGGTGGCTCGAGCACGCGATTCTTCCCAGTCAATAAGATATTCGCTGATCTTACCGGATCCGGCCGTACAATGATCCAGCAGTCCTATGACCGTATAGTAAGCATTATAGACAATGGACCTTTTAAAAATTTCGTAACTAGCGATCAGTTCAGTATCCAGACAAATCCTCATCCGGATTTTGTTAATCCTATAGGTTCGCAGATTCCAGGTGTCCTTATAATCACAGAGCCAGAGAGGCGCCACACATTGCCAGCCATACTCTGGAACATGGCTAATATGAGCAAAGAAGATCCAAGCGCGACAATGGTAATATTGACAGCTGACCACGTTATCGGAGATACAGAAAAGTTTCGCAATTCCCTAGCCAGGGCAATAGAAGTCGCACAGGATGATACAAAGGATAGGATAGTTACTTTGGGTATTCCTCCATCGAATGATCCTAAGGAATGGACAGGCTTTGGCGGGATAAAGGTAGGCTCGAGGTCTAATCGATTTGCAGGGGGCGTACATAGTATAAATTCATTTTTTGAAAAGCCCAGCGAAGAACGAGCTAAGGTCATGATACAAGAAGGGGGGTATCTCTGGAACTCGGGCATGTTCGTATTTAATATTTCCACGATGGAGCGCGCTTTAGAACTATATCAACCAAAAATGTTCGCAACATACACACAGATACGTGATGCTATGGCAACTGGTGATACTGTAACAGCAGAAAGACTCTTTAGGGAGTTTGAAAGCAACACTATAGACTATGCCCTGATAGAACTGATAGTCAATCAGCCTGTCGCAGGAGCAGAAGGCCTCGTCGTTACAACAGTAGAGGCAGAGTTCTCGTGGGTTGACATAGGGACATGGTCTGCTTTACGAAAGGTGATCGAACCAGACAGCCAGGGTAATATTATTGTCGGTAAAAACATCGAAGCCGACAGGACAGTTACTAATTCAGTCCTTATGGCAGAAGAAGGAAAGAAAATCATGGTTTCGGGTATAGATGGTCTTGTTATAGTGCATGCGGCTAATGGTTCGATCTTGATTACAAGAGAAGACCTTGCCCATGAGATCAAACCTATTGTCGAAAAGGTGTTAGCTGCCCCCGGTGGTCGTATAGAAAAAATGGATTGTAATAATGTGACTGTCACGGGAAGCGCGACCGGACGCGTGGCAATATTCGGAGTAGATAATATAGAGGTTGTATTAAACAATAACATAGTTACAGTAAGATCCTCTGTTTCAAATCAGGCATTAGACGTGTGGGCAAGCAATCCGACTCCGGTGCAGCTCGAAAGCGCGCTCGTATCTTACGTATGGGGCGGAGATGAACTAGCGCGGCGCAAAGGAGTTACATCTGGTGAGCCAATAGCTGAAGATTGGATATTTGCACGCGCTGAAGGCCGCGCAACGACTATCCCTGGGATAGGCGTACCTGTAACAGCTCTGCTCAATAGCAGATATGGCCCGAAGATCTTTGGCCAGGCAGTATGGAATAGACTTGGACATGAACTTTCTGAGCTAAAGATCCTGGACGCCAACGACATGGATCCAAGTCTAAATCCGCTCCATCATCTTTCTGTCCAGCTACACCCGGCTGGCGCTGAAGGCAAAGAAGAGACATGGATCGTTGCCGGGCCTGTCCAGCCAGGAGCAAAGATATTATTAGGATTCTGTCAGGGAAAGAAGCAGGTCTTTGAAGAGGCCTTGCGTGAAGGCGAGAAATTGGTACAACAGTTACAGCCTGATGCAAACCCTGTAGAATTTCGAAAAGCTTATATTCTAGGCCAGGATCTGTCAACTTTTGTAAGTCCAGGTGTGGATGCTGTACGATTACGGAGAGAATTTGAGGCTAATGAACAGAAAGTTCTATCTTGCCTAAACGAAATCCCTGTTAAAAAGGGCGATGTATTTACTATTCCAGCTGGTGCACCGCACGCGCTTCTTGGCGGAGCTGGCCTGGTTATAGAGCCTCAGTCGAATACAGCTGCATTGACATTGCGCGCGTGGGATTGGAATAGGCCTCAACAAGCAGGAAGAAAATTGCATATCGATCGTGTCTTAGCTGAAGGAGACTTTAGTGAACACCCTGAATCTTATTATAGGCGCGAGCCCAAAGTATTGAGCGACGATGGCGCGAACCGTCGTGAATCATTGGTGGAAGAATCTACTTATGGAGTCGAAAAACTCCTTGTTGGGATAGAGATCCAGGATACGACAGCTAATGGTTTCCACGTACTGGTCCCGATGAACGAGGACATAGAGGTAATCTTAGAGGACAACAGGCGATTTATTGGAAAAAGAGCTCACAGCATGCTGATTCCTGCTGGTTTGAATTATACTATAAAGAGAACTGTGACAAGCAGCGAGCAGGTTGAAGTCATCAAATCCTATGTGCCTGTGCATGCAACGCAGGCTCAGCTTACGTCTGTCAAGCCGCTCATTGCCGGAGAAAAATTAAACCCGCCTAAGAAAGTCAAAGATCTTGTAATCGTGAGCGAAGAGCAAGAGATGGCTGCGGCAGCAGCAGAAAAAGTCATCAGCGCCATCAAGGCCAATAGAGATAAAAATATCGTGCTTATGGTATCAACTGGAAGTTCATTATTAAAGGCATGGCCGATACTGGTCAATTCCTTGACCGCAGATGAATGGAAAAGGATTACATTAGTACAGGGCAATGAAGTGGTTAAACCAGATGGATACCATCCTGCAAAAGGCACTATGGATTTTAAGCGCTATATAGAGGACAATATCATCAAACCTGTGGAGGACAAGCATAAAACTGTCCCAAGGCTTATAGGCCCGACAAGATTTATCCTGCGACCCGATGAGACAATACCAGAACTATTAGGTCTAAAGAAAAAGGATGTATTTACTATTGTTTTGGCAGGTGTTGGCCCAGCAGAAAAACTGAACGGTAACTATAGGGGCGCTCATGTATTATTTGAGGAGCCAGGCACATTTACTGATGCTCCAGCCCGCGAGTTGGCATTAGACCCTGCTACTGTGGCAAAGAATACTGATCCAGTATTTCAATACGCGCAGGAACACGGCATCGGCCTTGATGGCAAGACCATAGGCATGCGAAATGCCTTAGCCGCTGACCTCTTTGTTGCTGTGTTTAATAAGCCAGATAAGCAAGATTCTTTTGAAGCAGGCATGAGCGGTAGGTCCTCTGACCAGGCTGCTATTGCAGAGCTCAGCGCAAAAGCACAGGGAGACCTGGTATTTATCGCAACAGCTGATGCCAGCCGTAAGACTTTGGAGAGACTAGCGCCTCCTTTAAGATTTGGAACAAGCGGAATACGGGCAGTGGCAAGAAAAAAGACACAGGAAGAGCTCACAGAAACTCCTGGTAATGAAAAAATAGAACTAACGGATGAAAATGTTTACGAGACTACAAGGGGTTTTTTGCGATGGTTGATTCATACCGGCGAGGCAAGAAAGAGAGATACTGTTGACGTGGCAGGAGACATGCGTGACACTACAGACAGAATATCTCTCGCTGTTATTAAAGCCATAGAAGACGAAGGATTCAATGTCAATTATCTCGGGAAGATCCCTGTCCCTGCAATGGCCTATTATGCAAAACAAAATGGGCATATCGCCATAATGGTAACCGGAAGTCACATCCCTGCGCACAGAAATGGTGTTAAATTTTATAAAAAAGATGGGGAAGAAGTGCTTAAAAAAGATGAAGCGCCTATCATAGCAAAAATGGCTGAAGCGAAGCTAGAAGCATTAAGCCAAGAGTTATTCAACAGACAAGGCATGTTTAAGAAGGATGTCTCACTGGCAATGCCTAAAGAAAACAAAAGAGGGAGAGAAGCCTACAAACAACGGTATCTGGATGCATTTAAAGGTAAATCCTTGGTAGACAAAACCATTGTTGTCTACAAACAATCTTCTGTTGGTCCGGATATTTTGGCAGAAGTCCTTAAAGAACTCGGCGCGACTGTCTATGTAGTAGGAGAGAGCGAAAAATTCGTCTCGGTTGACACTGAAAACATAAAAACAGAGGACGTAAAGGCTATCGTACTACATGTCGAACAAGAATTAAAACATTTTGGAAAGATCCGTTATGATGCGATTTTAGGTATGGATGCAGATAGTGACAGGCCTTTTGTCATTGATGAAAAAGGGAAATTTCAGAGAGGAGATGTGCTTGGCACAGTCGCAGCAACTTATCTCGGTGCCAGGTCAGTCGCTATTCCCGGCAGCGTAAGCGAAGCTGTAAAAGAAGAATTGCGAAAACAGGGGATCAAATATGTCCTTACAGATGTCGGGTCACCATATGTCATTGCAAAAATGGGCGATATGTCATGGGAGGTAAACGGTGGGTTCTTATCAGGAGAAACATTAGTGATTCCTGGCGGTGGAAGACTAACACCATTGCGTACAAGAGACGCTGTTTTACCTATGCTCGCGCTGCTTTTTGCATCAGTAGATAAAGGAAGATCGATTTCCGAACTCTTCAATGAACTTCCAGAGCGATATACACAAGGAGGATATGTTGACAACATGCCATTTGAGATTGGCGGAAAGATCAGGGACATGCTATTGCCGCCTCATTATCCTCCGATAGAGAGAGTTGAATACGATGTCTCGACAGGAGAAGTCAGCTCAGTAATATTCGAAGAAAATACCTTGCGCTTAAAACCCAATCATCCAAGTATTAGAAGGCTGGGAGAAATCAGAACTACGCTGGAAAAAGTCTTTAACGATGTTGATTCTGGGTTCGGCAAGATCACGGCTATCGAATACTTTACTGGCGTAAGGGTGTATTTTAAAAATGGAGATGTGGCACATTTACGATCTTCCAGTAATGCCCCTCAATTCCGCGCCTATTCTGACAGCGCCACTCAAAAACGCGCAGACGAGATCGTAGAGCTAGGCATCAAAGATGGTGGCATCATATCTATCCTCCAGGGCATGGTATCAGAAAGAGCTGTGCGCGGAACAGGCACTCTGGGCAAGGGTTTCTTGAAGTTCCTGGAAGAAGCAGTTGCTGCTAATAACCATGCATTAGAACTTTCAGTAAAAGACTTTTGGCTCAGACGAGGAGAGCAGCTCGGCGAAGACGCTGTCTATAAGGAACTGCGCTACTTAGAAGAGTTAGGTCTTATGATACGATATAAACTCAGAGGAAAGGCACATGTTTACCAACTCGCTCCATGGGTACAGAGAACTCTTAAAGACAAAGAAGCTGAGTTCCTGGCTGATATTAAAAAACTCGTCGAAGAAGATGACTGGTTAGATATCCCGCGCTTAGGAGATCCAAGATTCCCGGAGCGCACGGATGCAGCTAAAAAAGCAACTGCTGCGTTAGTAAAGAGGCATGCCAATACGAGAAATATTTCTGAATTCGAAAATGAGATAATCCTGTTCCTGGGAGACGAAGTCGAACAGGATCTAAAGAGAAAAACAGGCATGTTTAAATCAGCCCTGGAGCTATTAGAGGGAAAACAAGAAGCTGTTGTGTTAGCTAGGGATGAAGCTCAGAAAAGTTCGATAGATCAGAGGTTTATGTTGCAGTACGAAGAAAAACCTGATTTCAAGGTCATGACACTGGAAGAAGCCGGCTTGTCAGGTTTTGACTTCAGCGCTGCCATGGATCTGCTCGGCTATGCGATAGAAGACATCCCCAGTCTCAGGTTTGCGCCGCTATCAGAGATGTGGAACAAATACCCGCTTGAAAACTGGACCGGCGTCTAACTTAAGTTTACACTTCAACAATGTTAAAGTGTAAACTTAAGATGTCACGCACCATATATTTTATCCTGCCTATTGACACCCTACCTTTTTTACTATATAATTTATAAGCTATATATGGGAGAAATGTATGCTACCTGATAAAAGAGGTAAATTTCAGGGTTTTGGGGGAAAGTTTGTGCCTGAGACACTCATGGTGGCACTTGAAGAGCTCGAGAGAGAATACAAAAAGGCTCTTCGGGATGCTAAATTCAGGCGAGAACTCGATAGCTTATTGACTGTCTATGCAGGCAGGCCAACAGCGCTATACTTTGCCAAAAACCTGTCTAAAAAATACGGGGCGAAGATATATCTCAAAAGAGAGGACCTGCTCCATACGGGCGCGCACAAGATCAATAACACGCTCGGCCAGGTGCTTCTAGCTGTAAAGATGGGAAAGTCGCGCATAATCGCAGAGACCGGAGCTGGCCAGCATGGTGTGGCAACAGCGACTGCTGCGGCTGTATTCGCGCTTCCATGCGACGTGTATATGGGAGTCGAGGATATAGAGCGGCAGGCGCTAAATGTATTTAAAATGAAACTCCTGGGCGCAAAAGTAGTCCCTGTTTATTCAGGCAGCAAGACTTTAAAAGACGCCACTAATGAGGCAATAAGAGACTGGGTTACTAATGTAAGGACAACACATTATGTGCTTGGCTCTGTCGTAGGCCCACACCCATATCCTGCAATGGTAAGAGATTTTCAGGCTGTGATCGGCAAAGAGACAAAGAGGCAGATTTTAAAATACGAGAGGAGGTTGCCAGATTATTTAGTCGCATGCGTTGGTGGAGGCAGCAACTCAATAGGAATATTCCATCCATTTTTCAATACTAAGGTTAAATTTATAGGCGTGGAGGCTGGCGGGCTAGGCCTGGGCAGCGGGAAGCACGGCGCAGCTCTCTGCAAAGGAAAACCAGGTGTCTTACACGGAAGCAAAAGTTATCTGCTGCAAGATAAAGATGGTCAAATAACAGTTGCACATTCGATTTCTGCTGGGTTAGATTATCCGGGCGTAGGTCCGGAGCATTCCTATTATAAGGAAACGGGTAGAGCGAAATATGTCTCTGCAACTGACAAAGAGGCACTCGAAGGATTTAAGATCTTATGCGAGACAGAAGGCATTATACCGGCGCTAGAACCAAGCCACGCGGTTTACTATGCAGTAAAAAGACTTGCGCCAAAACTAAATAAAAATAAAACTATAGTCATATGTCTCTCAGGCAGGGGTGATAAAGATATAGATATAATAAAAGAATCTTGCTCTTTCCCCACGCTGTAGAGGAGGTTTAAACCTCCTCTACAGCGTGGGGAGGAAGAATAATATCCTTCGAGCGGAGTGAGCGAAGCGAATGAAGTCGAGAAGATATAGCTAT
>CAYULJ010000006.1:20318-25666 GCA_964445715.1 uncultured Planctomycetia bacterium | reverse complement strand
ATTACAGGCCTGATTATAAGGCAAAGAAACACATAGTGGATTTTAATGACTATGAGAGGAAGATCGCCAAAAGCAAAGACCAGTTTAAAGTGGATCTATCTGGTAGTTATGGACGTTCTGGCGGCGCATTTGAAACAGAGACATTAGAGTTGGCCAATGATTGGTATTTTGGTTTAAAGGTTACAAAGCCTTTTGGGGGCAATACGGTTTCTACTGCTTATACAGAGGACAAGACGAGTGAGAAACATGGACAATCTACCAGGACAGAGTCAGCGAGCCAGTCTTTAGAAATAGGTATCCTTGATAACATCAGTAGTTTTTCTGCAAAGAAGACAGCTGACATAGGCCTCTATAAGGCAAAGGAAGAGCTGGGGAAGATAAAAGACACCATAGTAAGAGATGTAAAAGATGCTTATTATGCATATAAAAAGGGGTTGATCCAGGCAAGAGTGAATCTGGATAAGATCAGCTATAGAGAGGAAGAGCTTAAGGTTACTCATGTCCGCGCAGGACTGAATGAGATACCTTATTCAGCGCTTTTACAGGCGCATATAAGTCTTACAGATGAGAAATCATTTTACATAGAATCGATCGGTAGTTTATACGGGGCATTGGCCAGGCTGAACAGTGCCACAGGCCACAGCCTATTTCTTGACGACGGAAGCTTCCGATTGGCCTCTCACCTAAAACGGAGATAACCTAAGGTTATGAAAAAGTCCAAGAGTATTCTTATAGGATTTATCCTTTTGTGGATAGTAGGGTTTTTAGTAGTATGGGGCATTACGCTGCTTAAAACACGAAAGGCAGAAGATCAGAATATAGAAAGTTTGTCGGATGTCAGCCCTGGTTTAGAGCCAGCTTCTGAAGGAGTCTCGGTGAGATGTTTTAGGATAAGCCGGTCAGATTTTAAAGATGACCTGCCTGTGATGGGAACCATAAAAGGCGCACTGGAGATAGAACTTAAATTTGAGATCAATGGTGTAGCAGAGTCAGTTAATTTTAGAGAAGGAGATGTTATTTATAAAGGAGATCTGATAGCGACTTTGGATAAGAAAGACGCAGAGTTGAAAGTAGAATATGCCAAGAGCAAATTAAAATCAAGTAAGGTACAGGCGCTTGCAGCGAAAAAGAAACTCCAAATTTTTAGGGACCTTTATGAGATAGGAGGCATCATAAAGGCTAAATTGGAAGAGATCGAACTTGAAGTACAGAGCGCAGAGCTTCAGATAGAATCAGCTGAAGTAGAGCTTAGGTCAGCAGAGGGAGAACATGAAAAGACAGACCTTTATGCGCCGCGTGACGGGGTTTTGGGATCCAGGGATGCAGAGATAGGAGAATTTGTGACTCCGAATGATAAGATCGCTACGCTTTACGATACGATGGAGGTGTTTGTAGAGCTCGGTATAGTAGAAAAGGATATAGACAAGATCATGCTTGATCAGCCTGTAGTGGTTATGGTCGATGCATACCCAGGGGTGAGTTTTGTAGGTACAATAGATAATATATTCCCTCTTATCGAGGGGAAGTCCAGGACCCTTACTGTTAGGGTGAGGATACAGAATGAGAGTGCGATGCTCTTGCCAGGTATGTTTGCCAGGGCTATGATCACGGTAGCCGAATTTAACAATGCTATAGTTGTGCCGAGTTTGAGTGTGGAGCGGACAGACGAGGGTTATCAGGTGTTTACTGTTGAGGAAGACGATGTAGTTTCTGCTAGGCCCGTAGAGGTTGCTTATGTGACTACAGATTATACTGTGATAGAATATGGACTTTATGAAGGCGATTTAGTGGTGACTTATACGCCTCAGGAACTCAACGAAGGCATGTCTGTAAATATAATAGAGGTACAAGAGAGCATCTTAGAAGAATAAAAACTTTAAGTTCATACTTTAACATTGTTGAAGCATGAACTTAAGACATTAATGTCAAAGTGAAGAATGAGACTACCAGAATTTTCAGTAAATCGCCCTGTTACGACTTCCATGTTCTTTCTGGGAGTGTTGATGTTGGGGTTTATATCCCTGACACGTCTTCCTAGAGAACTTTTTCCTTCCATTACCTATCCGCAACTTACAATAGTTACGACATACGAGAATGCAGCCCCTGAAGAAGTAGAAACCCTCATTACAAAGATAATAGAGGAGGCTGTTGGTACTGTAAGCAGCCTGAAGCGCATAAGCTCTATATCAAAAGAGGGCATTTCCATTGTTACTGCCGAATTCGGATGGAATACCAATATGGATTTTGCTTCTCTGGGCGTCCGCGAGAAAATAGACCTTATAAAGGAGAGGTTGCCTTTGGGCTCAAGTGACCCCATAGTAATGAAATTCAATCCGTTTGAATTGCCGGTTGTTACTCTGAGCATAACGGGAAACAGGAACCCTTCGGAACTCTTAAGGCTCTCAAGGAAATTCATAAAAGATGAGCTCGAAAAGGTAGAGGGAGTGGCTTCTTGTAACATAAACGGCGGACTGGAAAGAGAGATATTGGTTTCTGTGGATACGGGAAGATTGCACGCGTCCAATATCTCCATAACAGAAGTAGTTTCTGCACTGAAGGCATCGAATCTAAATTATCCGGCCGGCACAATAGAAGAACATTTTTATGAATATCTGATCAGGACGATGGGTGAATTTAAGATAGTTCCGGAGATAGCAAATACTGTTATAGGCAAGGATGAACCGAAAGAGAAACTTGCTTTAGACGGCAAGCAATTTATCCAACCAAGAAGAGAAGTGCAGCTTTTATATCTAAAGGATATTGCAGCGATTAAAGATGCCTTTCAGGAAAAGACTAGTATATCACGTTATAACGGAGAGGAGAACATATCGGTATCGGTTCAGAAGCAGGCTGGTGTCAATACCCTGCAGGTAGCCCAGAATGTCACGGAAAGATTGCCGGATATAAAAAATAATCTTCCTGGAGATATAAATGTCGACATAGTCTATGATCAGTCTGTATTTATAAAGAAATCCATACGCGGCGTCATGGAGGCGGCTATCCAGGGAGGCATCTTAGCATTTTTGGTACTTTTTATTTTCTTAAGGAACGCAAAGGCGTCGTCAATAGTAGCATTTTCTATGCCTATCTCCATAATGGTCGCTTTCAGTCTTATGTATTTTAACGGCATTACATTAAACATGCTTTCTTTGGGCGGCCTCGCATTAGGTATAGGGATGTTGGTCGATAACGCAATAGTCGTCATTGAGAATATATACTCGTATCTCGGAAAGAAGGATATAAAAGAAGCCTCCAGGATAGGAGCAACAGAAGTGTCAGGCGCTATATTCTCTTCAACGCTTACTACCGTAGCCGTATTTTTGCCGATGATATTTGTCGTAGGCGTGGCAGGTCAGTTATTCAAAGAGTTGGCATTTACAGTAACATTTTCCCTGCTGGCTTCTTTGATCATAGCTCTTTCCTTGATCCCGCGGCTTACTTCAGTAAAAAGCGGGAGATCGAAAAAAGTGCAGGATATATCCAAGGAAGATTCCACGTTTGGATTAAAGCCCTTATATTCCAAGGTCTTGCCGAAAGTATTGAAGTATAAATGGTTATTTTTAATCATTATCTTTATGTTATTTATTTTGAGTCTGTCTTTGTTTTTCTTGATAGATAAGGAATTCATGCCTAAGGTGGACCAGCGTGAATTTATTATGAAGGTGAATATGCCGAGCGGTTCGAAACTAGAAGTTACAGATGGCGTTATAAGCAGGATAGAAGGGGTATTGTTTAATATGAAAGAAACAGAAGGCGTGGCCGTAAATATAGGCTCTAGCAAAAAGAGGGATTATGCCCAGGGCCTTGAGACAATGGGTTCTCATCAGGGTCAGGTCATAATAAGCCTGAAAAAAGACAAATATGGGATGCCTACTTCTAAAATAATCGAGAAGTTGAAAGGTAAGCTGGCCAAGTTGAATTTGGAAGGCGCAGGGATAGAGTATGTTTTACAGGAGAGCGTTTTTAAGACAGCCCTTCAGGGATCAGCCCCTATTGTTATCGAGATAAAAGGTAAAGATCTCGAAAGAATAGAAGAGATTTCCGAATATATCAGGACCAGGATTACTAATATAAGAGGTATCTATGGGGTGCGTACGACTCTTTCCAGGCCTTCTCCCGAGACAAAGGTAAATGTTTTGAAGGACAGGGCCGCGCTTTATAATCTTTCGACGAGCATGATCGCTCAGGCCGCGCATACTGCTATAAAAGGCGTAATTGCTACTAGATTTAAAGAAGAAGGCAGAGAAATAGACGTAAGGGTTAGATTAAGAAAGGAAGACCGTGCCAAGCTTTTACAGGTTAGAAATGTACTTGTCCATTCACCCCTTAATATAGAAGTGCCGCTTTCAGAGGTGGCGTATATAACGCAAGGCCTCGGGCCGAGCGAGATAAAAAGACTTGATCAGCAAAGAGTAGTGCTTGTTACTGCGAATATAGCAGATAGGGCGCTGGATAAAGTTATAAAAGACGTAGATGAGTTGATAAAAAAAATAGAGAGGGAAGAGCTCAAGGAAAGCGCAGGATTAAAAGATACAGAGAAGGAGATCAGTGTCTCTCTGTCAGGAGAGAGTCAACAGATGCAGGAGTCTTTTAGCTCTTTAAGATTCGCGCTGTTGTTATCGATACTTCTGGTCTATATGATAATGGCATCACAATTTGAATCTCTATGGCAGCCTTTTATCATTATGTTTACGGTCCCTCTATCTATTATAGGCGTATTTGTAGCATTATACCTGACGCGTACCCCTATAAGCGTCGTTGTCATGCTAGGATTCATAATACTCGGAGGGATCGTTGTCAATAATGGTATTATCTTGATAGATTCTATAAATAGATTGCGCAAGAAAGGCGTTGAATTGGTCGAGGCGATTATCGAGGCCGGTAAGAGTAGACTTAGGCCTATATTTATGACAACGATGACGACAGTGTTGGGCTTGCTGCCTCTTGCATTAGGCATTGCAGAGGGTTCGAGATTGCAGAGTCCGATGGCTATAACTGTAATGGGTGGACTTATAGTTTCAACTGTTTTAACTCTTTTTGTAATACCTTGTATATATTCTATAGTAGCAGGTGTTGTAATGTCGGGTCCGGCGTTTAGAATCTTACCTATATTAAAAACTAAATCTATCTCAGGCGCCAGGCCTGAAAAGAAAAAGGTCATATTGTTACCTTCTGCACCAGTCAAGCCAAAGGCTCCGAAAGTAAAGATAAAGCCTTTTGCAATCAAGAAAAAAGAAGAACCTAAAAAACCAAAAGAAGAGGGTATAGTAAGGCCGGTTCCTAAGCCTGAGCCCGAAAAGCCTAAACCCGAGCCCTTGAGACCTTTAGTACCCGAGACAGTCTCGTCA
>CAYULJ010000006.1:0-20308 GCA_964445715.1 uncultured Planctomycetia bacterium | reverse complement strand
AGAGACAAGAAGACCTGCTTGAGCATTTGAAAAAAGCCGGAAAGGTTACGCGTAAAGAATATGCCCAGCTTTTTAATATATCCGTGCCAACAGCAGCCAGGGATTTAAAGGAATTGGTGGACAAAGGATTGCTTGTTGCCCGTGGTCCTCTTGGGCCAGGCAGATGGTATGAATTGAAATGATGTCTTAAATTGATCCCGGCGTTGAGAAAAGAAGGATGACTGCCGACATTGCAAAAGAAAGCAATTTCGGCATCGAGATATGCTCAACGTCTGGTCAACGTCGGTATTGAGACTATGAATTTATCAGCCTTTTCAGTCAAGCGTCCGGTTACGATATTCATGTTGTTCCTTGCGATATTGATCGTTGGATTAGTGTCTTTGACGTACCTTCCTGTCGAGTTAAAACCGAATGTGGCATATGGAGATATAAGTATAATCGTGGCTGTCAGGGGAGGCATGCCGCCGCAGGAAACAGAGGTACTGGTTACGAAGCCCATAGAGGAGGCTGTGAGCACTGTAACTCATTTGCATAATATATACTCCACTTCAAAGGCAGGCGAATCCAGGATATGGCTGGAATTCGAACCAGGGACCAACATGAATTTTGCCGCGCTTGAAGTTAGGGAAGAATTTTTAAAGATAAGGGATAAGTTGCCGCGGGAGATAGAAAAGCCAATAATAGCTCAGTATAAGGAGTCTGATCTCCCGATACTTTTATTGGCGGTCACAGGAAAGGATTATGCGCCTGAAATGCTTAGGAAGGTCGTAGACGAGCAAATGAAGGAATATATTTTGCGCGTAGAAGGCGTGGCCAATGTCGATGTATATGGCGGCAGAGAGCGCAAGATCCTGGTCGAAATAGATAAGAACAAGCTGTATCAGTATGGTGTGCCGATGAGGCGTGTGGTTGATTCGCTCGCCGCCAATAATCTGAATTTATTGGCAGGGGATGTAGACTCAGGGAAGAATAAATTTCTAGTAAGAATAATAGGGGAATTTGAATCGATTGATGACATAAAAGACATCGGTGTTTTTGTTACGGCGCAGGGTTCTATTATTAGACTTAGCGAGATAGCCTCGGTAAAAGATTCTTTTTTGGAACCGACAAATTATGCTAGGACGGATATAGAGCCTGTAGTTTCTCTTTATGTGCAGAAAGAATCGACAGCGAATACTATACAGGTTGTATCAGATGTACATAGGGAGATCAGGCGTTTAAAGAGGGTATTGGACAGAAATATAATAATAAAAGCAACGCTGGACCAGGCAATTACAATAAAAGAGGCTATAGACGCTGTTAAAGTATCTCTTTTATATGGGGCTGTTTTCGCGGTTTTTATACTTCTGTTATTTTTGAGAGATCCGCGTGTAACTTTGATCATTGCCGTCACGATCCCTATATCCATTATGGCTACATTCATATTGATGTTTTTTCATAAGATATCTATAAATGTTATGACGCTGAGTGGTCTGGCTCTCGGCATAGGGATGTTGGTCGATAATTCTATCGTGGTGCTTGATAATATAGATAAGAAGAAAAAGTCTGTAAGATTTTCTGAATCTGGTTGGAAACAGACCTATACGCAAGCAATTGTAACAGGAGCCTCAGAAGTCAGCTTGGCGATTCTCGCCTCCACCATAACTACTATAGTCGTATTTTTGCCTTTTGTTTTCGTAAATAAGGCCACCCGTATGCTATGGAGCGGGCTTGCGCTTACAGTCACATATTCTCTTCTTGGTTCACTGTTTGTTGCGTTAACCCTTGTGCCTATGTTGTCAGATCGCATAAAAAAGCCCCATTCTGTTATTCTCAGGCCTAAAAAAACCATGTTTAAAAAAGACATATCCCTAAAAATAAAAAATTATTATAGAAGGTTGTTGGGCATTGGTTTGAAATTGAGATATTTATCCGTATTGGTGGCTTTTGGTGCATTGGTATTGGTGTTGATTTTGGGGTCTAAAATGGAAAGAGAGTTTATGATAGGTACGGAGGAGGGCAGGTTTACAGTATTTGTAGAATTAGAGCCGGGCGCAAAACTTGACGTAACAGACGAAATGGTGAAGGAGATAGAACTGTTCCTTTCCGATATACAAGAGATAAAGACTTTTACCTCAAGGGTGGAGCCATGGTCCAGCAAGATATATGTGAAGCTCTTGCCGCTCGCTCAAAGAAAACGCTCGACCAAACTTGTCATGGATGACATACGTACCCGTGTCAAGACAGTAGAAGGTAAATACAAAGGAGGCTTTGTATATTTTTCAGAGATAGAGGAAAAAGGCTTGAAGGAAATAGTATTGGATATCTATGGCCACGAGTATGAGATATTGAAAGAGCTGTCGATATCGATCGCTACAAGGCTTGGGACAATGCCTGGTTTTCAGGACATCAGGATGTCGAGGATAAGTGGAAGGCCTGAATGGGGCATAGTCGTAGATAAAGAAAGGGCCGGGATGTACGGCTTGAGCGTCAAGGATATAGCCGAGACACTGCATTCTCAAATAAGGGGCTTGAGAGCTACATTATATCATACAGAATCCAGAGAGGTAGAGGTTGTGTCTCGTATCAGAAAAGAAGACAGAAAACGTCTGGATGATCTGAGGAAATTGGTTATCTTTTCAAAAGACGGAAACCCGATTTTATTGGAACAGACAGCAAATTTCAATCCCCAGATAGGCGCAAGTGAAATAGTAAGAAAAAACAAGATGAGGGTTGTGCATATAACATCTCTCGTTACCAATGATTCATTGATAAGCGCGGTAAAGAAAATCAAGGCAGGTCTATCCGATATGGAATTCCCAAGTGATTATTATTATAGAATAGGTGGAAATTATGAGAGAAATTTGAAAAACGAGAAGGAGTTATGGGCTTTTCCTACCGGGGTATTATGGATAACGATTTTTTTAGTCTATTTGGTCCTTGCTTCGCTTTTTGAATCATATACGCAGCCTTTTGTTATCATGATATCGGTTCCTTTGGCGATAATAGGAGTCGTAGTTGCGTTAAAGATCTCGCATAAGCCAATAAGTCGCGGTGTGATTATAGGCGCTATTATGCTAGCCGGAATAGTCGTTAATAATGCGATCGTCTTAGTAGATAGGATAAATTTTTTACGAAGAAGCCAAAAGGTAAAGACGGATGATAGGGTTCACTTGTTTAAATCATTGATAACAGCAGGCGAAGATCGCCTTAGGCCGATAGCCATGACCACTGCTACTACGATACTGGGCCTCATGCCAATGGCTTTCGATAGGAGCGAGTCAGCGGGGTTATGGTCTCCTTTGGCTGTTACTGTCATAGGCGGGATAGCTTCTTCGACCATTTTGACATTGTTCTTAGTCCCCAGCATTTATTTGATTTTTGAAGATTTTAAGATTATAGGTTTGAAACAAAGGCAATTAATAATGTTTGTTCAAAAGAAGATATATGGTATAATAAAATTGAAGTCTCGTAATTATCCCGCTTAAAATAGGGACAGATACTTATTTTTAACACCCTATTTTAAGCAAAGGATTATTATGCCGAGAGGGGTGCATGGATAAGACGCTGCGTTCGATACTTTGGATATTAGTGGCACTTGTGATGTTGAGTAGTTTTAGTACTGGTTGGTTTTTCATATCCAAAGAAAGACTTTATAGTGATTATGTAGATTTAGAAACACTCTTCAAAACCACCATGGGGAGGCTGAACAGAGAAGTTACTGTTTCCAAGAAGAAAAATATAGAATTAGAGACAAGACTTGAGGCGATCAAAAAAGATCTCGGTATTCTAGAGTCTCGAAACGAGGATCTTAAGTCAGAATATAAAGAGCTTCTGAAGGAAAGAGATGGCCTGGACAAGGAGCTAGTGAGGGTCAAAAAAGGCAAATTTTTCGTCGAGAAACGATTAAAAGAAATAGAATCGGATAGATTTGTCGCGAGTCTTTTAAAAGAAAAGGTTTCGTTGGAAGTCGAGCTAAAAAGATTGATGGGTTTGCTTGATCCAAAGAATTCTGAGATGGAGAAGCTCAAGGCAGAAAATATGGATTTGAGCGTAAAGGTTTCAAAGCTTGAAGAAGAGAATTTTATGTTGGAACAGAAGCTAGCAGACTCTACGCAGATTGCAGAGGTATTGAGTCTGGATTTATTGAAAGAGAAGAGCAGGGCTGAAGAGGGATCGCAGGAATTCGAAGAGGCAAAGGCAGAGAACCGCCTTTTAAGAGCAAAGCTAGAAGAATTCGAAGGGACTATTGGTAAATTTGATAAACTTCTAGCAGAAAAAGAAGATCAGATAGAAAACCTAAAGGTGACTTTTGTGCGCCAACAATCTCAAGATGAACTTCGGGCTGAGGCGTATCAGGCGCCGAGCGAGGTCGATCTTCCACCTATTGTTGTAGAGGGAAGTTATCCTGCGCGATCCACGACGAGAATAAGGACGTCAC
Source organism: uncultured Planctomycetia bacterium (assembly GCA_964445715.1). Classification (GTDB taxonomy): domain Bacteria; phylum Omnitrophota; class Gorgyraeia; order Gorgyraeales; family Gorgyraeaceae; genus CAYPYS01. Next base: position 15,888 of record CAYULJ010000006.1, on the reverse strand, counting down.
CCCTCGAGAAAATAACGACGCCTTCTTCGCATTCAAAAGGAAGAATAATTACAATAAACAGAGAGCATGATTTTGTTGTTATAGATCTGGGCAGGCAAGATGGCGTTGATGTGGGCACATACTTTGATGTTTACAGGGGTAGTTTTACAATTGGTTCCATAGAAGTGATTCAGGCGCGGGGCAAGATATCTGCCTGCGATATAAAATATGTGAAGGACGGCTATAAAATAGAAGTTGACGATTTAATAGCGCGGTAGCCCGGGTGTGATGGATCTCGCCAAATACCTCTCATTTTTAAATCCCAAAAAAAGAATCAGCACAAAATCTCTTGTCGTATTCACGAGGCAACTTTCCACCCTCATAGCAGCAGGTCTGCCTCTTGTAAAGGCGCTTAGGACGCTTTATGACCAGCTGGAAGCCGGCGCCTTAAAAGATATAATCAATGATCTGGCCGGCGAAGTAGAAAGCGGTACAAATTTTTCAGAGGCGCTGTCTCATTTTCCCGGTGTATTCCCTGAATTTTATGTCAATATGATAAAGGCAGGAGAGGTTGGCGGCATGTTAGAGGGTATTCTCAAGAGGCTCTCTGAATTTCTGGATAAGAATCAGAAACTCAGGGACAAGATAAAATCAGCCCTTATGTATCCTTCCTTTGTGCTCATGGTAGCTGTCCTCATACTTATAATGCTCATGGTGTTTGTAATACCGACATTCACCAATATGTTTTCGGAGCTGGGAGGTGCGTTGCCGCTCCCGACAAAGATCCTTATCGCGACAAGCGAAATCATAAGGAGATTCTGGTACCTGCTTCCGCTTGTTCCGGTTGTGCTTGTTATATTGTATAAACTCTTGGTGAGGAGTTCTGACAGAAAAGCAGTGCTCGATAAATTTAAACTGCGCCTGCCTGTAGTAGGTAATCTCATACACCAGGTAGCAGTCGCCAGGTTTTCGAGGACGCTCGGGACATTGTTATCGAGCGGGGTGCCGATATTAAACGCGCTACAGACTGTTCGTGATATCGTGGGCAATGAATTTATGGGTCGCGCCGTGATGCAGCTACGCGACAGCATAAAGGAAGGCGAGAGCGTATCAGGGCCGATGGAGGCGAGCAGGGCTTTTCCGCAGCTTGTAGTCAAGATGATAAATATAGGCGAGGAGACAGGCCAGCTCGATAAGATGCTTGTCCAGATCGCAGATAATTTTGAAGAAGAAGTAGATGTTGCGATAACCGGGCTCACCGCCCTCTTGGAGCCGATACTTATAGTGTTAATGGGTCTCGTAGTGGGTTTTATTGTTATATCAATGTTCATGCCGCTCTTCTCGCTTGCAAAACTAATCGGCTAAGTATGCGCTTTAACATTATGCATAAAAAAGGATTTTCGCTTTTAGAATTGATTATCGCGATAGGGGTGCTCTCGATTGGACTCGTGGGGGTGTTGCAGATATTTCCTGTTGGTCTTCGTGCCTCATATCGCGCAGGCATGGTGACAAAGGCTGCATTTTTAGGGCAGAATAAATTAGAAGAAGTAAAGATGGTTGGATTCGACGCAATAACAGAGCTCCCGCCCAAGATAGCACTTTCAGGGACAGAGGGAGATTTCGAGTGGGAGATATTTATTGACGAATCTGAGCTGGAGGGCGTAGAGTCCGACGGCGATATAAGGAAAGTCACGGCCACAGTGACCTGGATAGAACGCAACAGGACGAGGTCAAAAGATTTTGTCACGCACATCACCCGCTAAGTTTACACTTTAACATTGTTAAAGTGTAAACTTAAGCTTTGGAGTATGAGGAAAAAAGGTTTTACCCTTGTCGAGATATTGATCGCGCTGGCCATCCTGGCTGTAATCGTTACTTCTACCTTTGTGATCTTCAGAAGTTCTGCTAAATCCTGGCAAAAAGGCGAAAAACGGAGCGAACGCTATCATAATGCGAGGATCGCCATAGGCAAGATGAGCACAGAGATCTCCCAGGCAGTTGTGAGCGAAGATAAACTGAGTAAATTTATCGGAGATAACGAAGAGGTGGGTTTTGTTTCTTTTGTCTCAACTGCTGAGGGAATATTTGAGCTTGTTGAGATAGAATATTGGCTGGAGGAGAATGGAAGATTTCTCATGCGCAACGAAGACATTGACCCTGACTTTGACTTTTCGACTCAGGACAACAGTGACATCTTAGCGGAAAATATAGTTCTATTGGAATTTTCGTATTATGACGGTTTGACATGGAGCGATACATGGAATTTGAACGAAGACGAAGAGGATACGGAAGAAGAAGGCGAAGAAGAACTGGAAATAGATGAGAGTGTTTTGCCAAAGGCAGTTAAGATAAAGATAAAAGTGGAAGATAAATCAGGCAAAGAAAGCGAGATATTTGAGGTCGTAACCCACCTTAAGACTGCATAGAATGAAGATCGGAATAATTGGCCCTCCTCAGAGCGGAAAGACTGCTTTATTTAAGATCTTACTAAATAAAGATGCCTCAGGTAATATAGGCGTTTTTAGGACACTGGATCTTCGCATAGGTAAGATTCGTGAAATTTTCTCGTCGAAAAAAGCAACGCATCCTGAATTTATCTTTGTGGATATCGGCCCCACGTCGAGTTTTAGCAAAAAAGATCTGTCAGACTTGCATGACGTGGACCTTTTTATATGCGTCATAGGCGCTTTTTTTAGTCAGGATCCTCAGAAGGAATTTGAAAATTGCCTTACAGACATTATTATTTCAGACCTCGACCTCATACAAAATAGGATCAAGAAGATAGAAAAGGAAGGGAAGAAAACTGATTCAGAGCGCGAACTAAAGATATTGGAGAAGTGCCAGACAATTACTTCGGACGGGAAGCTTTTATCAAAAGCTAGCTTAGATAATGAAGATATAAAGTTACTTTCTGGCTTAGTATTTTTGAGTTTGAAACCCATGATTTTAGCAATCAATGTTTCCGACGAAGACAAGGAGGCGGAAGGCAGGATAAAGGCGTTGGAAGAGCATGTTAGTTCAAAAGACATCAGATTTATTCGTTTTTTTGGAAAAACAGAATCAGAACTTCTTGAGCTAGAGCCGGAAGAAAGAGAGAAATTTTTAAAAGAGCTGGGTGCTGGATATAATTTCAGAGAAAGACTCTCGAGATTAATCTTAAAGGAGCTAGATCTCATCACTTTTTTTACAACTGGCGAAAAAGAGACACGCGGCTGGTATTTAAGATCAGGCTTGCCAGCAATAGAGGCAGCAGGTAAAATACACTCTGATATGAAGCGCGGTTTTATAAGGGCCGAAGTGGTGAATTTCGAAGATTTTATCAAATGCGGCTCCATGCCCAAGGCGCGCGAGGCAGGTTTGCTAAAAGTAGAAGGAAGAGAATATATAGTAAAAGACGGCGACATAATAAACATCAGGTTCAACATCTAACTTATCAAAAATAGGGACAGACACCTATTTTTTTATTTTCTTAAAATAGGGTGTTAAAAATAGGTGTCTGTCCCTATTTTTGATAAGGAGAAAAAAGAGGGGGGGGAGTAATGCGGAAGGTAAGAAGGGCGCTTGTGAGCGTATCAGACAAAAGTGGGTTAGAGGAATTCGTAAAAGGTTTGAACGAGCTTGGCGTGGAGATATTATCGACGGGTGGAACAGCAAAGCTTGTAAAAGGCCTCGGCATACCTGTTAGATCCGTATCAGACTATACTGGTTTTCCAGAGATGCTGGATGGAAGAGTCAAGACATTGCACCCGAAGATACACGGAGCACTTTTGTCTCTTCGAGAAAATAAAGGTCATATGGAACAGGTTGAGAAGCATGACATCGAATTGATAGACATGGTGGTCGTGAATCTGTATCCTTTCGAGAAAACAGTGGCCAAAAAAGACGTTAAATTCGAGGAGGCCATTGAGAATATAGACATAGGCGGGCCGAGTATGTTGCGTTCAGCAGCAAAGAATTTCAAAGATGTGGTCATTATATGCAATCCTGATAGTTATAAAGAGGTATTGGAAGAACTCAAGAAGAATAATGGAACAATATCAGACGAATTGCATTTTAAGCTTGCCGTAGAGGTTTTTGAGAAGACATCCAAGTATGACGCCGCGATATACGCGTATCTGGAAAGTCAAAACTCAAACGGCAAAGGTCAAAAGGCAGCAGATATAGGGTTTCCAGAAGCGCTAGATTTAAAATTTAGCAAAGTCCAGAGCCTGCGCTACGGAGAAAATCCGCACCAGAAAGCGAGTTTTTATAAAGACAAGAACGTGAATATGGTCGGGATCAGCAATGCAAAGCAATTGCACGGCAAAGAGCTTTCTTTTAATAATATAATCGACCTTGATGCAGCGCTTGAGATCGTAAAACAATTCAAAGAACCGGCAGCGAGTGTAATAAAACATACGAATCCATGCGGCGCAGCACAGGCTGATAATTTAAAAAAGGCTTATGTTGACGCGCTTGATTGTGACAGGGTGTCGGCTTTTGGCAGCATTGTGGGTTTAAATAGAAAAGTAGACGCAGGAACAGCCGAGGCTATTACTTCAGCAGGTTTTACAGAATGCGTTATTGCGCCTGAATACGATAAGGCAGCACTTAATGTATTTACGAAGAAAAAGAATCTGAGAATAATAGAGGTCGGAGTGCTAAAAGGCGTTGAAAAGGATTATGATTTGAAGAAGGTCGTAGGCGGCGTCCTTATCCAAGATAGGGATGTTTTGGATATACAAGAAAAAGATTTAAAGGTAGTCACCAAAAAGAAGCCGACAAAGGAAGAGATAGCTTCTCTTCTTTTTGGCTGGAAGATCGTAAAACATGTGCGTTCGAACGCGATAGTTTTGTGTAGCGACACTAAGACCGTAGGCGTTGGCGCAGGCCAGATGTCGCGAGTTGATTCAATGATCATCGCTATAAGAAAGTCAGCTGGTCGTTGCAAAGGCACTACGTGCGCAAGTGATGCCTTTTTCCCAAAAGAAGATGCTATAGATGAGGCCAAAAAAGCAGGCATAACCAGCATAATACAACCCGGCGGCTCTATACGCGATGAACATGTTATAAAGGCATGCGATGATGCTGGCATAAGCATGGTCTTCACCGGTGCCCGCCACTTTAAACACTGAGTCTTGCAGAAATAAAAAAGTTGATAGTTATTATGACTAAAGGAGTCCAATGATCCGAAAGCGGTCAAAGGGTGATACTAGATCTGAGGAAGAGATAAGAGAACACTATGAAATTGAAGTAGAGTTAGCAAATAAACTCAGAAAATCATCAAGAGATAAAAGGCGATCATTGAATTTATACGCGTCTCTTTATAACGAACTATACCGTCGGGTTTCGCATCATCCAGAACTTACCAAAAAATTCTCGCCAGAAAAAAGTAAAAGGGCTATGTCGTGGCAATTTGGACTGTTAAGACCTTTTATTAACAAACATACAAATTTTTTAGAACTAGGAGCAGGAGATTGTTCATTGTCATTGAGCATGGCTAAGATAGTCAAAAACGTCTTTGCCATCGAGGTCTGTAATTTGATTGATAAAAGATTATCGCTTACGTCAAATTTTAAACTTATTCTCACTGACGGATGCAATATTCCACTGCCTAAAGATAGCATTGATGTTATTTATAGTAGTCAACTCATGGAACACATACATCCCGACGATGTCGTTGAGCAGCTTCAGAATATCTATAATGTATTAAAGCCAAGTGGAAATTATATATGTGTTACACCCAATAAGATTGGTGGCCCCTGGGATATCTCAGCGCACTACGATCAGATTGCAAGAGGCTTTCATCTAAGAGAGTATACTATCGCAGAATTAGTGTACCTATTTAAAGATGTCGGATTCAAGAAACTAAGAATTTATGCCGGGGCTAGAGGCAGATATATGCGTTTTTTAATTTCCCCGCTTATTTGTCTAGAAAAGATCTTATTTCTTTTACCGTATAAACTTAGATCAAAGATATCTCGTAGTTTGGTCTTTAGAATGTTTTTGGGTATTAAGCTTGTTGCAATGAAGTAACATCAGCAACTGAGACTTAGATTAATAATGTCTTTCTTTGCCAATGCAGTATAGTAATACTTTAGATTATATACACTCTTTTATAGATTTTGAGAAAATACCTCAATATAGTTATGCCTCGAGTTTTAGACTTGAGAGAATGCAGGCCTTCCTGGAGGAATTAAGTAATCCGCACAAAACCCTTAAGGCGATACACATAGCAGGATCTAAAGGCAAGGGTTCGACCTGCGCTATCATAGCGTCTATATTGAGAGAAGCTGGATATACGGTAGGACTGTATACTTCGCCGCACCTTTTGGATACGAGGGAGAGGATAAGAGTATTAATTAAAGGCTCAAGGCTCAAGGCTGAAGGCTTAAGGAATTTAGAAGGAGCTATAGAAGAACAAGAGTTTATTGGGTTGATTGAGAAGATAAAGCCGGCTGCGGAAAAGTTCAGAGATCATAAAGAATTAGGCAAATTATCATTTTTCGAGATACTTACAGCATGCGCTTTTTTGTATTTCAAGGAAAAAAAGGTTGATTTTGCGGTTTTAGAGACAGGGTTGGGTGGGAGGCTTGACGCTACAAATGTTACAGAGCCACTTGTATGCGGCATAACGAATATCAGCTTGGAACATGTAGATAAGTTAGGTAATTCTCTAGAAGAGATTGCCTGCGAAAAGGCAGGGATTATCAAACCTCAGGCTACAGTATTTTGTGCGCCGCAGGATGAAAGGGTAATCAGAGTCATAAAAGATGCATGCCGTGAAAGAAACGCCAAATTATATGAAACCAGCAGGGATATTGGTGATCTAGAGATAAATCTTCTGGGCGTTCACCAGTGTGAAAATGCAGCGCTTGCCACAGCAATATCGAAGCATATAAATGTAAAGGAAGAGGCCATAAGAAGAGGCTTAAAAAATGTCTCATGGCCTGGCAGACTTCAGGTTATACAGAAAGAGCCCTATTTAGTCTTGGACGGCGCACAGAACATGGTCAGCATAAAGATTGTTTTGTCGACAATAAAACAGGTTTTTTCTTACAAAAGGCTGATATGCATATTTGGCGTCTCAAGTGATAAAGATATAAAAGGCATGAGCGCGGAATTAGACAATACTGTTGATACGGCAATCTTAACTAGATCCAGCAGTGAGCGCGCAAAAGCACCAATTGAGCTAAAAGAAAATTTTTATAACACTAACATTGAATTGACGGGCAATGTAGAAGAGGCGCTAAGAATGAGTCTGGAGATTGCAAGCAAGGAAGACCTGATTTTGGTCACAGGCTCATTATATGTTGTCGCCGCTGCCTTAAGTTTACACTTTAACATTGTTAAAGTGTAAACTTAAGCAAGAGGACATAGATGGGAAATGTGAAATTGGATGATACGATTGTGGCGATTTCGACACCTATAGGTGAGGGAGGGATAGGTATTGTGCGCTTGAGCGGCAAAGATGCGCTCAAGATCGCAGATAGGATATTTCTGTCTAAAAATGGCAAAAAACCCTCCAGATTTAAAACCTATACGGTGCACTATGGGCATATTGTTAATAAGGCTGAAGGCTCAAGGCTGAAGGCTCAAGGCATTGTGGATGAGGTAATTCTTACGGTGATGCGCGCGCCGAAAAGCTACACAAAGGAGGATGTGGTTGAGATAAATTGTCACAGCGGCATTGCCTCGCTTAAAAAGATATTCGATCTCGCTTTGATGAGAGGAGCCAGACTTGCAGAACCAGGAGAATTTACAAAAAGGGCATTTTTGAACGGGAGGATAGATATCCTGCAAGCAGAGTCAGTGCTAGATATAATAAGGTCAAAGACAGAGTTGAGTCTAAGAGCAGCTGTAAATAATCTCGAAGGCTTATTTTCAAAAAAGATCAATGGCATAAGAGACAGACTGATAAACATATTGGCGCACATAGAAGCAAATATAGATTTTTCAGAAGAAGAGGATGTAAAGGAACGCAAAGACCTTCTTAAAAGGCTCGAAGAGGTTAGAAAAGACATAGAGAGGCTCATATTTACTGCCAATGAAGGGAAGCTCTTGCGTCAGGGTATAAAGACAGTTATCTGCGGCAGTCCTAATGTTGGCAAGTCCAGTATTATGAATGCGCTATTGAAAGAGTCCAGGTCCATTGTCACGCATCTCCCAGGCACTACAAGGGACACTATAGAGGAGATCGTCAATATTAAAGGCATGCCCTTGGTGCTGGTGGATACAGCAGGTATAAGCGGTAGCGAGCACCCTGTAGAGAAGGAAGGAATAAAAAGAAGCCATTTTTCTATTAAAAGCGCAGATCTGATTCTTTTTGTGCTAGATTATGGCAGAAAGCTGAACCGAAATGACTTAAAAATAATCAATAATATAAAAGGTAAGGATAATGTGGTCGTGGTTATTAATAAAAACGACCTAAAGAAACGCATAAATCTAGACGTTGTAAGAAAACTTCTGGCAAATAAACCAATAGTACATATATCTGCGATAAATATGACTGGTATTGGTAGACTAGAGGATAAGATAAAGACTATAATATTTAAGGGCAAGGCGCCTGCAGCAGCTGCTGTGAGCACTGCCAATGATAGGCAGCTGGGTATATTGCACAGGGCCATTGAAGACGTAAAGGCTGGCATAGAGGCCTTTAAAACCAAGGTCTCAGCAGATTGTATTGCCATATATGTGCGTTCATCTATAGAGGACTTAGGTGAAATAACAGGCCACACTATAAGCGAAGAGGCGCTGAACAGGATATTTTCCGAGTTCTGCATAGGAAAGTAATACTTAAAGGGAGGCAGGGGTATGGATAAGAAGAAGATAAAAAAGGCAGTGAGGATGATTTTGGAGGCAGTAGGGGATGATCCGAATAGAGCAGACCTTAAAAAGACACCTGATAGAGTGGCTGATATGTATGAGGAGATATTCAACGGTATCTCAAAGGATCCAGCAAAGGAGTTGGAGGTGCTCTTGTCAGGGAAGCACGATGAAATAGTGCTTTTAAAGGGCATACCTCTATATAGTATGTGTGAGCATCATGCTTTACCATTCGTTGGTAAGGCCCACATTGCATATGTTCCTAAGAATAACAAGGTTACAGGGCTAAGTAAGCTTGCCAGGGTAGTCGAGATTCTGTCCAAACGGCTGCAGGTCCAGGAGAGACTGACCACTGAGATAGCTGATATAGTTATGAAAAAGCTAAAACCAAGAGGCGTAATGGTTATAATAGAGGCAGAACATCTTTGTATGAGCATGCGAGGAGTTAAAAAGCCTGGTGTTTCAACTGTCACGAGCGCTGTTAGGGGCATATTTAAGGAAAATTCAAAAACAAAGGCTGAAACCTTATCCTTAATTAAAGACTGAAACCATATAATATAGTTTAAAAGAACATAAGAAAAGTATTGACAATGTTTTGAAAATCTGGTATACTTCTACCTAATATCAATTAAAACCGTGTAACGTGAACAGAGAGGTAGATTATGAAAAAAGTATATCAGATTTTTGTTTTTTTCTCCTTCCTTGCCTTAATTTCTCTTATTCCTTCCAATTCATTTGCTGCTTTGACGCTTGACTTAGACAGGACAGAAATAGTCCCGTGGGGCGGAGATGCAGATATAAATGAATACTATTATTACGAAGGTTATTATTACGAAGGCCATCCTTATTATGAAGCACATCGCAAGTTGAACGAGCCGGGTCTTCATCCATGGGGCGAGATAAGGCTTCAGTATGATGATAATGTGTTTCTCGACTCTGATAATGAAAAGGATGATTTTATATTAACTCTTAGTCCTGGTATAGCATTTAGGCAGCCTTTCGAAGAAGATAATCTTTTAAGTATCGATTACCATGCAGAAATCAACCAATACTTTGATCATACCTCCCAGGATGCTGTAAACCATTTTTTATCAGGTGCAGTAGATTTTAACTGGCGTGACATTACTTTCAAAGTATACGATGACTTTAAGCGCGTTTATGAACATCCAAGCGTTGAAGATACAGAGAGAATCAAAAGAGATGACAATTCTATAGGTGTTGCCGGTAGATGGCAAAAAGAGAGACTTGGCATACAGCTTGGTTATGAACATTTCACGCGTAATTATAGAGATAATGATGTATATGACCAGTACGACAGAGCAGAAGACATATATTCCTTAATATTTACTCACCAAACGTTTGCAAAGACAGAGCTCCTGTTTGAATACGATTATGCCCAGATCAACTATGATCAAAATGTCCACTCGGATTCAAGCTATCACCAGATACTCGTAGGCGCCATAGGACAGCTGACTCCTAAGACAGCAGCTGTCATAAAGACAGGCTATCAGTTCCGTGATTATGACGACGAGGGAGAATCTGACTTCAGTAGTGGCGTATTGTATGCTGATATGTCTCACAAGTTTTCCGATAAGAATGCATTAAAAGTCTCACTGACAAAGACAGCCTACGAGTCCACTTATGGCGGTAATAATTTTTACAAAATTGTAAACGTTTCCAGTGTGTTTGATCACTTCTTTTCTCAAAAACTCATGGGTTTCCTTACAGGATCGTATCAGGTCAATTCTTATCCCGAAGAGACTACAGAGGGAACTCAGACAGCAAAGAGAAAAGACAAGTATTATACGATCGGCGCAGGATTGAGATATTATCTTAAGAGATGGCTGACCTTGACATTGCGCGCAGACCATATAGTCAGAGATTCTAACTTCGATGTATTCGAGTACGACAAGAATCTAATCACATTTAGCGCAACCGCAGTATTTTAATTTGACAATGATCACACAGACCAAAAGGATATTAGTAATATTACTTATTCTGGCACTAACTCCTACCATAGGCCATGCCTCTGTTTATGAAGATTATAAAGTGGAGGCAGGCGATGTCCTCACGATAACCGTATATGAACATCCAGACCTCGAGACCGAGGTAAGAGTTGCCTCAAAAGGCGAGATCACCTTTCCTTTACTGGGAACAGTTGATGTTGCAGATCTCTCGGTAAATCAAGTTGAGGAGAAGATAAGGTTTCTGCTGGAGAAGGACTATTTAGTGGATCCTCAGGTGAATGTTTTTATAAAAGAATACCATCCTAAAAAGGTATTCGTAATGGGGTTTGTCAACAGGCCTGGAGAATATGAGCTTTTTAAAGATAGACCAACCACAGCGTTGGAGGCAATTACCATGGCGGGCGGTTTTAGAAGGGGAGCAGCAGAGAATTCCACCAAGATAATACGAGTGGAAGACGGAGAAGAGATCACCATACCTATAAAGGTGACTGATATAACAAAAAAAGGCAATAAAGACAAAGACATCTCCGTGAAACCCGGCGATATCATAGTAGTACCAGAGAGCTTTTTTTAAGGAGCCATAATGGAACTGAATATGATAAATGAAAGCATAAATATGCATTTGAGGGACTACCTTAATATATTGCGACGTCGCAGGTGGGTCCTTATAAGCTTTTTCTTTATAACAGTCACTACTATAACTCTTGCCACTTTCATACAGAAGCCAGTTTATAAGGCTACGACCACTGTCATTGTAGAGTTGAACAGCCCGGATGTCTTGCCGGAAGCAGACAGCATGACTCTTGGCGGAGAAAGTGAATATTACCTGTACAAAGATTATCTTGAGACACAGCGGGAAATAATAAGAAGCAGGCGCATTGCTCATAACGTTGTAAAGAATTTAAATATTGCCAATACAGAGGAATTTAAAAAGCAATTTAAAAAGGCCAAAGATCCCATACAGGTTTTTCTTAAAAAGTTAAAAGTCAAACCAATAAGAGACGCCAGGATACTGAAGATAGATTTCTATGCCAGGGATCCTAAATTGGCCAGTCGTATCGCAAATGAATTTGCCGAGATCTATGTCGATTCTAATTTAACTTTAAGAATCAACCTGTCTAAACAGGCTCAAGACTGGTTAAAGGATGAGGTTAGAAGCCAGAAGAAAAAAGTGACTAACGCAGAGATGAAGCTTCAAGCATATAAGGAGAAGAACAACATCTTCTCTATAGAGAACCAGCAGGAGATGATCAATGACGCACTGACTAGGCTCAATGCTGATTATCTGGATGCTCAAAAGAGAAAAATACAGAGCGAGACAAGATACGAGAGTTTGATTAGCCAAAAAGATGGCATGAGCTTGGAAAATCTACCCGCGCATTTAGTGAGCAACGAAAACCTGCAGCGATTAAAAGAGGACTATTTAACACAACGGGCTCTCCTGGCCGAGTACAAGAAGGTATATAAGCACAAACATCCAAAGATGATAAGGCTACTGGAAAACATAAATCATCTCAAAGTCCTCATAGATGACGAGATAAAAACAGAATACAATAATGCCTTGCGCGAAAAAGAGACAGAATATGAAAATGCCCTGGAAGAAGAGAACAAGTTAAAGGCGTCACTCGCCGAACAAAGAAAGGATGCTCTTGATTTCGAGAGAAAGATAATAAATTACAACGCGCTAGAGAGAGAATTAGAGACTAACGAAAGGATCCTGGATATTGTCTTGAATAGATTAAAGGAAACATCCATTACAAGTCATATGCAGACAAACAACGCTAGGATACAGGATATTGCAGAAGTGCCAAGAAAGCCAATCAAGCCTAGAAAGACGCTCAATATAGCATTATCTATTATATTAGGTTTAGTAGGTGGAGTAACCATGGCATTTTTTAGAGATTATATGGACAGTTCCTTGAAAAATCCCAGCGAAGTAGCCTTTTCGCTTCAATTGCCTATATTGGGTTCGGTGCCAAAGGTCTTACGTGATGGGAAAAACATAAAGCAAAAAGAAGATATAGACCGTGTCGTTGAAAAGGATTCGCATTCTTTGGCCTCTGAGGCCTATCGCACCATCAGGACAAATTTGTTGTTTTCGATAAACCATTCAAGCGGCACAAAGAGTATAGTTATCACAAGTTCTATTCCTAAAGAAGGCAAGACCCTTACTGCGGTTAATCTTGCGACAATGATAGCAAATAGCGGCGAGAAAGTTCTTCTGGTAGACGCTGACATGAGAAAACCGAGGGTACATACTATATTTAATGATAATAATGAAGCAGGCTTGTCTCAATTTCTTCTTGGTGAGAAAGATTTTGATAATATCTCTAAGGCTTCACACATTAATAATCTCCATATTGTAACGGCGGGAAAAATTACCGGAAAATCAGCAGAATTGATTTCATCGGAGAATATGAAGCTTTTTTTAAAGATAGCTTCTTCTAAATTTTCAAAAATTATCTTTGATGCCCCGCCCGTAGGGCTTGTAACAGACGCTCAAATATTGTCGAGCCTTTGTTCAGGCGTCGTACTGATAGCAGACGGAGACAGGGCGACAAAACCACTTTTAAGTAATTCAAAGGAATTATTGCAAAAAGTGGATGCAAATATTATTGGAGTCATAGTAAACAATATCTCGTTTACCAAAGATTATTACTCGTATCCACAATATTATTACGGAAAGTACTATACCCATGAAAAATAAATTTGACCACGAAATCTATTTTACGCCTAAGCAGGCCGCAGAGCATGTTAACCTAAGTCTCTCGACTATAAAAAATTATATCTATGCAGGCAAGCTCAGGACGCTTAGGACACCGGGAGGGCATCATAGGATTCGTAGAAGCGAACTCTTGTCCATACTTGGCGATATATCCGCGGATAATAAAAATATACAGGACGTATCATTGATAGATACTCTATGTTTAAGCATATTGGGTGTGTTTAAGACATTTGGGCCGGCAGGAGAATCTTCTATTTTTCATGCCCAGGAAGTATCGAGATTATCTTCAGAGATAGCGCGTAATATGAGTATGACCGATTTTGACGTAAAAAGAATAGAAATAGCAAGCCTTTTGCATGATATAGGACATATAGGCATAGATAAATATATAATTTTCAAGCCAGCCAGCCTTACGCCACAAGAGTACGAATTAGTGAAGAAACACCCGATACTGGGCGCGAAGATGCTGAATTCAATAAAAGAGTTAAAGGATATTTCAGTGATGGTTGCCCAGCATCATGAGAGGGTAGATGGCAGGGGTTATCCTAAAGGTTTAGATAGGAGGAATATCCAGAAAGGCGCACGAATAATTTCAATAGCAGAAGCATATTGCTCAATGATTTCCTCCAATTCTTATAAAACACAGGTATCAAAAGAAATAGCCATAAATGAAATTATTCAAAAGAGAGGCTCTCAATTTGACAGCGATATAGTAGAACATTTTCTAAAAGTTGTTAACAACGGGTTTCATTTATAATAAATGTTCCCTGGGCACGCTGGAAAGGCCTCACCAGCCATGAATGAAAAGGATGAGGAAAGTCGCTGTCCAGGGATTTTGTTTATATGATACAGTATATTCTTTATATAATTCTTATATTTGTCCCTATAGCGCGAGGCGCAGTCAGGATATGGGCCTATGGGCCTGTATATATCCTGACTTTATCGATGCTGATTTTCTGGGTTATGAAAATGGCCAGAGAGAAAGAGATCAGGATAAGAAGAACGCCTATAGATATACCAATAATATCATTTGCATTTATATCTCTTATATCAATTATTAATTCCAAATATATTTATGGATCTATTATGGAGATTATAAAATTCGTTATTCTGGCTCTGATTTTTTATATTGTAGTAAATTTTATAAAAGAAGAGCACAAGATAAAAAGAATACTGAATATAATTTTATGTATTGGCACAGGCATAGCTTTGTTTGGAATTTTGCAGTATTTGGGAGTTTTTCTTAACACGTGGTGGGACGATCCAAAATTCATTTCTGCCACTTATGTAAATCATAACCATTTTGCTGGGCTCATGGAGCTTGTGATACCCCTTTCGCTGGGTTTGACTCTATCAGAAAAGAAAAAAAGTAAAAAATCTATATACATATATTCTTTTCTGATCCTATGTGTGGCATTTTTGCTTTCTATGTCCAGAGGAGCGTGGCTTTCTTTGACATTTTCAATGCTTATCATGGCCATTATTATTTTTAAGAAAGGCAGATCTAGATTGATTGTGTTTATATCAGCGTTACTTCTTATAGTAGCAGGCATTTTTCTACTTAATGCGGTCGATCTCGATTTTTTATTTAGAAGAATATCTAGTTACAGAGAGTTAGATTTTGCCGGTAGGATTGAAATTTGGAAAGGGACGCTTCTGTCGATAAAAGATAATTGGTTTTTAGGTAGCGGTGTGGGGACATTTATTTATAATTTCCCAAAATACAGGACCATAGGCCTGACCAGGCTCATCAATTATTCTCATAATGATTATCTTCAGGTGGCGTTTGAAATGGGACTTTTTGCTTTACTGTTGATGATCTCTATTATTGTAAAGACAATAAAAAAAGGATTAAAAACGCACAGCATAGCCAGATCATCTTTTAAAAAATGGATACCACTTTCTTTGGTGATAGGCATTTTAAGTATATCAATACATGGTATCGCAGATTTTAATTTTTATATACCCAGTAATGCTATTTTAATTGCAGTGTTTTTCGGCCTTGTATTTAATATATATTCTAGAAAAGAAACAAAAGGCCCCGAGCTTATATTGAAGCTTAGGCCGATCTCTTGTAAATTTTTCAAGCCGTTCTTAATCATCCCTGTATCGGTATTAATTATTTTTATAAGCACGTCTTTGACTGCGGAGATTTATTCTACGGCGTCCGATAAGGCCCTTGCGAAAAATAAATTGGAAAACGCAGAATATTTTGCTATACGCTCAGAAAAACTGTGCCCTCTTAATTTCTCGTACCCATATAAAATTGCAAGTATGTATAATAGTAAATTTTATAGTTATTATCATAATAGAAAATATATAGAAAAAGCAGAGAAAAAATACAGAATAGCATTGCGCCTAAATCCTATAGATGCATGGAGTTGGATAGGATTAGCCGATGCCTATGACAAG
>CAYULJ010000005.1:19389-26395 GCA_964445715.1 uncultured Planctomycetia bacterium | reverse complement strand
AACTTATATATAGCCATGCCCCTTAAGTTTACACTTTAACAATGTTAAAGTGTAAACTTAAGAGTCTTGTATAGAGAGGGGCGACTGATGCCTAACTTAGCGCTTATATCTTTGGCAGTATATCCCTCGGCTAGTAATTGCTCTATTAAGGATTTTCTTGCTAGAAGCTCTGATGAATTCCTTAATCTTCTATTTTGACTGAACTTCTTAACGTCATCTTCGATATTTTTGTCATCTTTGAATTTAGTCTGATTCAATAAATCCCTATATTTGACTCGAGCCTTGCTTATATCTTCGTCTAATATAGCGAGTATAAATTTATGATCTACGAATGCGTTTATATCCCCTTCTTTTAAAAACATGGCGCATGAAGACCATCTATAGTCTACGGCATCAGCAACAAGTCCTGCTCTCACAGGATTATGGTGTATATATAACGATGCCTTAAGCAAATAGGATTCGTCAAAACACAGGGCAGATCTATATGCCCCACAAAAAACATGTCCTTTTCTTTCATATTTTTTATTAAAATACACAGCGTAAAGTCGAAATAGCTCTTTCATGGCATCTGCCAATTTTAATTTACCAAGCTTTAATAAAAGATGGATATGATTTGTCATTAATACAAAACTTAGCATATCTAATTCAAAGGCCTTGAAAAGCTCTCTCATGAGATTTAGCATATAAAGGCAATCTGATTCTTCTAAAAACAAAGGTTCTTCTCCTGAAGCGTGCTGGGTAACATGCGCAATAGCCCCTTCAAAAGAAGGCTTGTTTCTAGCTCTAAGATAGCGCTTTATCTTTCCACCTCCGATTAATTCATTAATACTATCCATCGCCCCCCCCTTTTTTTTGGCTTAAGTTTACACTTTAACATTGTTGAAGTGTAAACTTAAGGTGATTTTCTTTAGGGTGGACACGTGGAAGAGTTGGTTTCTTTCGATCAATATACGATTTCTTTTAGAACGGATTGCAGTTTTGCGGGTATGACTTTTGGCTCTTGTATGGATTTTATGGCGCGGTCAGGATCTTTCAGGCCGTGTCCGGTGAGTATACAGACGATTTTTGGATTCTTTAAGTTTTTGAAATAGCCACTTTTGTTGAGCTTTAGCACGCCTGCTACTGATGCTGCAGATGCAGGTTCTACAAACACTCCCTCTTTATTCGCGAGGAGCTTGTACGCTTCGAGGATCTCTTTATCTGAGACCATATCTATTAGCCCGCCTGATTCGTCGCGCGCAGCCTCTGCCTGTTTCCAGCTCGCAGGATTTCCGATGCGGATGGCGGTAGCGATAGTCTTGGGTTTTTCTATGACCTTGCCCCTCACTATAGGCGCTGCGCCTTCTGCCTGAAATCCGATCATCTTCGGAAGACTGGTAATTCGTCCCTTTTCTTTGTATTCTTTATATCCCTTCCAATAAGCTGTGATATTGCCTGCATTTCCAACTGGGATTGCCTGAAAATCAGGCGCCCTGCCGTCAAGCTGCTCGCAGATCTCAAATGCGCCGGTCTTCTGTCCCTCTATCCTGTAGGGATTCAGTGAATTTACAAGTTGAATAGGGTATTTGGCCGTGATCTCTTTTACGAGATCAAGGGCGTCGTCGAAATTCCCATTGACCGCAAGGACCTGGGCGCCGTGGATCAATGCCTGCGCGAGTTTTCCCAGCGCAATCGCGCCTTTAGGTATTAGCACAACGCATTTTATCTTGGCCCTTGCTGAATAGGCGGCTGCAGACGCAGAAGTATTACCGGTAGATGCGCACATGACAGCGTTACGGCCTTCTTCGATTGCCTTTGAAACAGCCAGAGTCATGCCACGGTCTTTAAAAGAAGCTGTGGGATTAAGACCTTCATACTTTAAATAGACCTCGCCCCCTACCTTCTCGGAAAGAACATGTGAATAAATAAGAGAGGTATTGCCTTCGTTTAAGGTCACCACCGGGGTCTTGTCTGTCACCGGCAAAAAGTCTCTATATTTATCGATCAACCCTTTCCACATAGTCTTTAACCTTCCAATCTGATCAACGCGCTCTTTCTTTTTATTGAAACGAGCCTGTTTATTTTCTTCAACGCCATCTGCATATCTTTCTCCCTGGCCTCATGAGTAAGCATTACTATCGGAACCACATGCGCTTCTTTTCTTTCTTTCTGGACAACGCTCGAGATGCTAATATCGTGTTCTCCCAAAAGGTCTGCGATCTTCGCCAAGACACCCGGCTCATCTACGGCAGAAAAATGCACGTAGTACCTGGTCATCACATCATCCATTTTTTTGATCTTTCTTATGCTGGCTCTCTTTGGCGCTATAAGCCTGCTGGATTTTTTCCCATAGATAATCGCGGCAGCCATATCCATGATATCGCTTAAAACAGCGCTGGCAGTCGGAAGTTTTCCTGCCCCCATGCCATAATAAATCTGTTTTCCCACCAGCCCTGCATCTATAAATATGGCATTATACACGCCTGAGACAGAAGACAAAAGATATTGCGACGGCAACAAGGTAGGGTGGACCCGCAGCGCTAATTGATTTTTATCTCGTTTTGCAATAGCGAGCAACTTTACCGAATACCCCCAATCTCTAGCATACTGGATGTCGATAGGCGAAATCCGATCTATGCCCTCTACGTAGATATCCTTCATGCTGACTTTTTTGCCAAATGCCAAAAGTGAAAGTATCGCAAGCTTATTGGCAGAATCTATACCGCTTATATCAAGCGATGGATTTCGCTCAGCATATCCTTTTGACTGCGCTTCTTTAAGGGCGACCTTAAAATCTACACCTTCTTCTGACATCTTAGACAAAATATAATTTGAGGTGCCATTTAAAATGCCCATGACTGTATAAAAAGTATTGGCCAGAAGGCCTTCTCGTATGGACTTGATTATAGGAACGCCTCCCGCAACGCTCGCTTCAAAGAAGATCTCCCTATCCACTTCCTTTGCTTTCTTGAATATAGCCTCACCCTCAGAAGCCAGCAATAATTTATTCGCGGTCACAACATGCTTGCCTGCCTCAAGCGCCTTCATGACAATCTCTTTTGCAGGATGAACGCCGCCTATCAACTCTACCACCACGTCAATATCAGGGTGGCGGAGAACCTTATTGACGTCTCTGATAAGCATGCTCTTGGGTATTCTTACGCCCCTCTTTGACCTAAGGTCCTTGTCGCAAACCAACATAAGGTTTAGATCTATGCCGGCCCTGTCACGGAAAAGTTTATTACGCTCTAATAAAAGCTTGACCACTGAAGAGCCTATGGTGCCAAAACCAATAACGCCTATGTTTATCTTGTTTTTTACCTTTGCCTTTATCATATCTTCACCTTTTTTGAGGCCTCTTTTTAGGCCTTGAATAGATCTCTACGACCTTATCGATATAATTTTTATCCTCGTCTTTTAAAGCCAAGAAACGCCCTCTTGTCTCATACAGGAGATCTTTCACTTTTTCCTTGCTATCTACGACCTCGACCTTGACCTCAACATCAGTAGGCGCGGCAGGGATCTTAAGTTTTAATTTTAAAACTGTCCCGACTGCGATCTGTTTGTCCGTAGTAATCAATATTCCGCCAAGACTTATATTTCTAGTCTGAGTAATGTCATTTTTTGACAGCTCAGGGGTAACATCAATGTAAGAAAGCACAAAACTTGCATTGATCCTTACGTATCGCCTTCTTTCCAATATAATCCTGGGCGGTCTTGTCCCTTTCGGTTTATCCTTATTTTTATCCGGCATAACACTTACCTCTTTGAAACAATTCTAGCAGATAGCGCATGCAGATTCAAATAAAAGTGGTCGGGGCGACTGGACTCGAACCAGCGACCCCCTGAACCCCATTCAGGTGCCCTAGCCAAACTGGGCCACGCCCCGCCCCTATGTAACTGCTATGTTTTCAAGAAGTTGTAAAATATCAACTTTTTCTTGTTTCTATGATGCAAATGATGAAACCTAAAGCTAAGTATACCTGATTTCTTCAAGGCTGTCCATTACACTTTAAAATAAATTACAGCAATGCTTACAATGAGCCACAATGCTAAATTTATCTGTATTTTATAATCACTGATTAGAATGCGCGCTGGATCTCCGTCAAGCGATTTTGTATCTATTAAATATAAATAACGAAAAACACCATAATATACAAAAGGAACTGTGTAAATTAAATGGTTTGTTCCAAAACGCTCTATAGTACTTGCATCCATAACATAAAGGGTATAAACGATTACTATTGAAGCGGATATTACAGAAATCATACGGTCAATAAAAGATATGCTATATTTTGAAAAAACTGTACGTGAATCCTTAGAAACCTCTAAATCATATCGTCTTTTATTAAATGCTAAGAATAATGCCAGTAAGACTGTACACATAATAATCCAATTTGAAAGCACTACATTGCTTGTTATTGCACCAGCTAAAATACGCAAATAGAAAAATGCCCCTATACAAAATACATCTATTATAATAGCTTTTTTTAGAGTCTTCATATATGTATAATTCAATGCTATATAGACTATGATGACCCAACCAGCATGCATGTCTAAGATAAATGAGAGCACCATACCAACGATACCTAATATAAATGCTGTAGTTTTAGCTTGAAAAACAGTAATCTTTCCAGAGGCGAGGGGTCTTTTTTTCTTAGTAAGGTGTTTTTTGTCACTTTCTAAATCTATTATATCGTTAATCAAATATACCGCACTAGAAACCAAACAAAATATAAAGAATATAGAAACCGTTTTTAAAAATGCGGAAAGGTTTAATAACTGTTGACCAAAAACTAATGGTAATAAGATGAGCAAATTCTTCAGCCATTGATGTGGTCGTAAAGCCAGAAATAAATGCTTCATTGATTTCCTCTTTAAATTTATCTATAGAATCAAAGCGAAATTAGTAATTTATATATCGATCTTCTTTACTATTCTCATTGTTAAAAAATCTTCTGCTCGATTTAGGGATATATCCACATAAGCTCTCAAGCTGCCTTTTATCTTTCGGTTTTACTAATGCCTTTTTACATTTATTATTATAATAATATACCACTGGGGTATCGGAAACGCCCTCGCGCCCTAAGGTCCTCTCAATAAATATTTCTTTAGTTGGGTTATATAATGCAGGGAAATTGTTCAATACAAATCCTGCCAAAATGTTATGTTCAAGAAAAAATATACGACAAATAAAAATTCCTCCGTAAAACACTATAAGAACCTGACCCACTATTGCAATACATAAAACTAATCTATATAATTGTTTCGTAATTCTCGAATTATCTTGCAATACTACACCATAGAATACTAATGGTAGCATCCAAATAACATATCTAGCTGGACCAGATGTTCCAGAGTTCCAATTAATCGTCAGAGCACAGAAAAGCATCATTATTATCATCAATAAAAATAATTGCACGCTTAACAACATTCTTCTTCTTAAAAGACCGTCTCGCAATACAACTCCCAAAAAAATCAAAAGAGTCACTGGAATATAAGGCAGCATTCCAATATTAAAATCAAAAAACATCTCCCAAACTTTAAAGAACGATACATTATTCAAACTAGTTGCCGTTTTAGATAATAAACTAAGTGTATCAAATTTAATAAAGTAAAAAATATTAGGCAAAAAAGCAGGGATAGCTGAAAGTGACAAAATAAAAAAATCTTTCCATTTCTTCTTTGAATCCACCATCCCTTTGGTCCAAAGCAGAGCAACTAAAAAAACAAGGGGTTGATTTTGAGTTGATGCAAGCGCAGCACATATAATTGAAATAGGCCATTTTTTCTTACTCATATACACTAAAGATATTATTACAAAAGAATATGAAAAGATTTCTGGATGAGGCCAACGGATAAACCAAAACGCTGGACAAAATACAATCAAAAAAATAAAAAACATTTTTTGTAGCTCAGATGCTGGTAGTACAAAAACTATACTAAAAAGAGCGAGAATCAGTAACATTGCGTTAGTTACTTGAAATGCCTTTAGTTCACTTAAATTAAAAAAATGAAGGATATATTTAACAGGCAGACTAAATGCAGGGTAAGCCCAAAAATGATAGCAATAACGCTTGTTGTCTTTGGCTTTAAAATATGGCCCCTCCAATGTGTACATTTTGTAATAACGGTCGTCTCTAGCTCGATCATCAAAATTGAATTTTATTTTTAGTTGTTTGTATGTCTCTATATCTTCGAGTTGCAAATCAGGTGACAAATGATTAAATAGAGACTCTGTCATTAAAAAATACTCGATGCCATCTCCCTTTCTTACTGGATTTATCAAAAACATAGCCAAAAGCATAGCTATGCTAATCACTAAAAAAACTATACGCGTTAAAAAAATAGGATTTTTTTGTAACATAGTCAAATTAGAGACGCCTGTGGCTTATAAGGATATGATACTACTCCTGGGTGATAAAAACAAAGAAAAGATTATATTGATTTTTTAAATAGCATAGCTGATAATAAAGGAGCAAAAAGAATAAAAAATTGATAAGAGAAGACGCGATGATGAAATTATCTGCGAGAAAAAATATCGTTATCACCTTCCTGGTAGTCGGTCTGACTATAGCAATTATCATTATTCTGTATACACATAAGCAGACACAACCTATGGCGAAACCAACGTTACCAAACGTGATAATAATTGTAATGGATACCGTGTGCCGCGATCACCTTTCTTGTTATGGGTACAAAAAAAATACCTCACCTTATTTAAATAAATTAACGAAGAGTTCAAGGGTATATTATAATGCTTATTCAACAAGCGGGTGGACCGCCTCTTCCCATGCCTCACTTTTTACAGGTTTATTCCCGATAGCCCACAAGACTACACAGGAGAACTGGTCAATGAATGAGCAACAGGTCACCTTAGCCGAGGTTCTTTCGGAACATGGATACCAAACCTACGGCATAAGCGAAAATCCAATCGTTTCTATCAATAACAACTACGATCAAGGTTTTCTGGAATATTATGAAACATGGCGAAGACCCAACAATCTATTTGATTTGTGTACGTGGT
>CAYULJ010000005.1:16136-19379 GCA_964445715.1 uncultured Planctomycetia bacterium | reverse complement strand
GGTGGACTAATAAATTATTTGGAAATACTGCATACACATATTTTAAGAATATTTTGCGATCGAGGGATACAGAAAAACCATTCTATATATTTATTAATTTTATAGGGGGCCATAGTCCTTATAATTCATCGAAGGAGTTTAGCGACACGTTCGTAACCAATCGGGAGCTTACATGCGAAAGTAATGAATGGACAGCATATTTTTTGGAAAAAAAACGTTTTAGCAATGATGAGATTGAGCATTTAACGGAGTTATATGACGCAGAAATACTATATGTTGATTACTTGATTCAAAAAATTAGTAACGATTTAAAAAGCCTTAATATTTGGAATAATACGCTCTTCATTGTCGCTTCCGATCACGGAGAGAACATTGGTGATCATAATATGATGGATCATGTTTTTTCTCTCTACGAAACACTTGTGCAGATTCCCCTTATTGTTCATTATCCTCTATTGTTTCAACCTTCTTCGAAAGATTATCGTATTGTTCAATTAACCGACATTTTCCCAACAGTCCTTGAAATACTCAACATTGATGCCGAGGCTTATCCTTCACAGGGGGTAAGCCTTTTAGAAAAACACCCTGACCCCGAACGAGCAGTTTTTTGTGAATATTATTACCCAAAACAGGCTATCGGCTCCATTCCAGAAGATGAACGAGATCATCCCGAGCTCGCAAAGTTTAAAAGACGGATTAAATCAGTTATGAAAAACGGTAAGAAAATCATATGGGGCAGTGATGGCAAGCATGAGTTATTTGACTTGGCCGTAGATCCTGACGAGCAAAATAATCTTATTGATGATGTACGCTATGCTGATTTGAAGCACGAGTTACTTGAGGCGTTGGACGCTTATAATCAAACTTACCATTCCGATTCAAGCGAAAGTGCCTTTAAGCATCAGACTGAGCATGACAAAGAGTTACACGATGCCCTCCGGTCATTGGGATACGCTCAGTAAAATTGGTAAAAAAATAATACATGCTTATTCGGACTTTGGCTCTCGCATCATAAGTTCGTTTACTGCTAATAGCGGCGGCTTCTTTTCAAATAACACTGAGTACACTTCGCGAGTGATGGGCAAATCGAGCTTCTGTTTCTTGCCAAGCTCAAGCGCTGCCTTAGATGTCCACGCCCCTTCTATTTCCATTACGCTCTTCTTAAGGATATCTTCTGGTTTCTCGCCCTTTCCGATCCTTTCACCGAAACCTCGATTCCTTCCTTCATGACTTACGCAAGTCGTGATCAGATCTCCCAGGCCGCTCAAGCCCTTGAATGTCTCTTGCGAAGCGCCAATCGCCACGCCTACTCTTGTCATCTCTAATAGGCCTCTTGTAAGAATAGCTGACTTTGTGTTGGCACCAAATCCCAGTCCATCTGAAATCCCGGCTGCAATCGCTATAATATTCTTGAGAGAACCACCGAGCTCAACGCCTTTTACATCTTTATTGGTATAGACCCTGAACCGTTCTGCCCTAAAAATATCTCTCGCCTTACAGGCCAATGCCTCGTCTTCCGATGCCACAACTACAGCCGTGGGCACACCTCTTGCCACCTCAGGCGCTATGCTTGGGCCAGACAAAACAGCGAGGTCCACGTTTCCTAAAATCTCAAAAACCACTTCACTCATTCTCTTGAGCGTCCTCTGCTCCAGGCCTTTGGTAACACTGACAAAAATAGCCTTGGAATCCCTCAAGACCTCTCTATTTTTTATCAAGACGTCTCTCAAGAAACGCGACGGTATAGCCAGGACTATCAAATTCGCGTCTTCGCATGCCTTGTATGCATCATTTGTAAACTGAATGCCCTTTGGAATCTCAATGCCAGGCAAAAACTTCTTATTCTCTCTGTCTTGAGTTATCGCATTTATATTATCTTTAAATGCGCTCCATACAGAGACATCGAACCCCTTGCTCTTCAACAAGATAGAAAGCGCTGTGCCCCAACCACCATCTCCGAGTATAGTTATCTTCAATATACGCCTCCGTGATGATAAATTCTATCATACAGATATTGGGTAGTCAATATATTACGCCCTCACAACATTAACGCCTTAAGTTTGCACTTCAACAATGTTAAAGTGCAAACTTAAGGAAAATGTAGCCCAAGGAACCCCAAGCTAAAACTCTGACTTCCTTGGGCGGAATACTTAGCGGCCATTGTCTGGCCACTAATGTATAAAAACCCCGCACTGGCTGGTGGGGCTTCCATCAGTCTGCGCGGGGTTTACCAAGGAGGAAACTTGTGGCTTTAACCTATAGGATCACCCCTTTCATTTGTTTGTTGCCTTTAAAAAATCGATCTCAAAGGAATGCTTAAATGCTATCGAATACAACTCTTTTTTCATCACTGCGTAGACATTGCCAACTACATCGCATACAAAGGTGTCTTTTTTCTCTTTTGTATCTCTCATCTTATAGATGAAAATGTGACGATTTTTGCGCTTTGCAGAGGCAGAGTTTTGAAATTTCAACACCTCATTCGAGTCACTGAACCTGCAACGGCCTTTTATTATATACAAGGAGTGCCTCTTCGTGATTGTCCTCACGCCGTCTCTTTCAAACTCTTCCTTTATATAGAGGTCTTTTCTCTTTTTGTCCTGCGAGGTCAAGTTTTTGAACAATAATTCTCTCATGGTTGCCTCACTAAATACTTTTTAAATCTTTTTACTTAAAGAGGTAAAAAAAATAAGCCCTTCTATATTCAACTCAAAGTATACCATACGATTTGGGCTTTGTCAATCCAGGCACCACATCTTTCTTAAGTATAAAAAAATAGGAACAGACACCTATTTTTTTATACTTAAGAGGTGGGTTTTAGGAAAGTTAGGGCTAGAAGGAGCGTGCCAATGGTTATGCAGCTGTCTGCTATATTAAAGACAGGCCATATCCTAACATCAATAAAATCAATGACATAGCCAAATTTCAGTCTATCTATCAAGTTGCCTATAGCGCCTGAAAATATCAAGACAAGGCCATAGTGCAATGCAGGCCGGGATAGAAAAACACCCTTCCTTATATACCTTATAATTAGGCCTGATATGACAAAAATAGCGAGCGCTGATATGATGACAAAAAAGGAAGCACTATTCTTAAAAAGGCCAAATGCAGCACCTGTGTTTTCTACCAAAGTGAAATGAAGGATATTTTTAAGTACCGGGATAGATTCGCCAAGGGCAAGATTCTGCCGGATTAGGGATTTAGAATACTGATCTGCGAAGAAGATCAGAAGGGCAATAAAAA
>CAYULJ010000005.1:0-16126 GCA_964445715.1 uncultured Planctomycetia bacterium | reverse complement strand
TTCTCTTCCTTTGATTGGCATTGTATGCAGAGCTTTGCATATGGCAAGGCATTTAGCCTTCGAACAGGGATCTTTTTACTGCATTCTACGCATTTACCGTATTTCCCTTCACGTATGCGCTTTAATGCCTCATCGATCTCATAAACGACTTCCTGTTCGCTACTAGCGATGTTCAGACTGAATTCCCTATCGTAACTATCGCTTGCCATATCAGCTATATGGTAGGAATAACCAGAGAGGTCGCCAGAGGCCTCTTTAAGAGACTTGGAGCTCTCCTTGGCTATGTCTTTGATCTCTTTTAGTATCTCTTCTCTTTTTTCTAAAAGTAATTTTTTGTATTGGATTACTTCCTTCTTTGTCATAAAATTTCAACTCCTCTTTATCGCGACCACGACATCCAGGCAACGCTTGCAAAGCGTGAGATGATCCTTATCTCCTCCCACTGAGTCACGCCAGTTCCAGCAACGGCTGCACTTTTTACCATCTGATTTTGCGACCTCTATCCTTTTCTCTGCGGCCTTCTCTATTTCTACTTTTGACACGATGAAGATAGATGGTAAATATTCTAAATATTGATTCAGAGAATTATACTCTAAATCATCTTTTATGTAAAGTTTTATTTTTGCCTCCAATGGACTCCCGATGACTTTTGCTGCGCGCTTCTCTTCGAGCGACTTTAAGACCTCGTCTCTAAGTTGTCTTAATTTTTCCCATTTTCCCTCTAGCGCGGGGTCTATGGCCTTCTCGTCTATCTCTGGCCAGTCTGAAAGATGGACTGAGGAACCATCAGCTTTAAAATGAGACCAGATCTCTTCTGCGGTAAACGGGATCAAAGGTGCCAACTCTCTTACGACCACATCCAGTATCTTATAAAGGGCTGTCTGCGCAGACCTCCTGCCTGTAGAATTTTTCCCAAAAGTATACAACCTGTCCTTCAGGATATCAAGATAAAAGCTCGACATATCCACTATGCAGAATTTATAGATGGAAGATGTGACTTCATGATATGAGAATCTTTCGAACGCGTCTGTTACAATCTTTAATACGCTATACGTGCGAGAAAGCGCCCACCTGTCGATCTCAAGCATATCTTTGGCATCTAAGGCCTCTTTCTTATAATCAAAACCATTGAGATTGCCGAGTAAGAATTTCGCAGTATTCCTGAATTTCCTGTAAGCCTCGACTGTCCTCTGAAGGATCTCCTCTGATATCTTTACGTCGTCAAAATACGAAGAAGAGCTCGCCCAGAGCCTCAATACATCTGCGCCTTTTTTGGATATGATCTCCTGGGGCGCGATGACGTTTCCAGCTGACTTTGACATCTTTTTACCTTCTCCGTCGACGACAAATCCATGCGTCAATACCTTTTTAAAAGGTGTTTTTCCGACAACTCCCATACCTATAAGAAGCGATGTCTGGAACCAACCCCTGTGCTGATCGCTCCCTTCGAGATACAGATCTGCTGGAAATCCCAGATCCTTTCGCAATTTCAAGACACCTTGGTGGCTTGCGCCTGACTCGAACCAGACATCCAATATGTCTGTCTCTTTCTTGAATCCCTTGGACTTGCACTTTTTACACGCGAAGTCGCGTGGAGCAAAATAAGCAGCATCTTTTGCAAACCAGACATCAGAGCCTTCCTTTTCAAAAAGCCCCTCTATGCGCTTCATCACCTTTTCATCGATTATCTCTGAATCGCAGGACGCGCAATACAATATAGGTACAGGTACACCCCAGTAACGCTGTCTTGACAGGCACCAGTCAGGCCTAAGCTCTACCATGCTGAAGATACGTTTTTCGCCGATGGCAGGCACCCATTTTATTTTTCTGATCTCCTTGAGCGTCTTCGAGCGAAGCTGGTTCTTGTCGATACCCACGAACCACTGTTTTGTCGCGCGGAATAAAAGCGGCTGATGGCACCGCCAGCAATGCGGATAAGAATGCTTTGCTTCTTCTGAAAATAAAAGCGCCTTCTCTGCCTTTAATATTTTAAGAATGATCTCATTTGCGTCAAATACATTTTTGCCGATTAATTCAGTCGGGAGCTCATGGCACTCTGATTTTGCAAACCTGCCCTTGCCATCCACAGGCATAATTACAGGGAGATTGTATTTCAGGCCAACGCCATAATCTTCCTGGCCATGGCCAGGGGCGATGTGCACGCAACCTGTGCCATCTTCGTTGGAGACAAAATCCGCCAAGACGACTTTTGAATCGCGATTTAAAAACGGGTGTCTTGTCGAAGCGCCTTCAAGGTCTTTGCCTTTCAACTTTTTTACTACAGAACCTTCTAAGCCGAGTTTTTCCTGTAGCATGCTCAATAGATCTTCTGCAAAAATAAATACTTCACCCTTTTTAGCCTTAAACTCTACATACGTGAGATCCGGATGTACGGCGATCGCGACATTCGAGAGAAGCGTCCATGGCGTTGTGGTCCAGACTAAAAAAGCTGAAGGCTGGAGGCTGGAGGATGAAGGCTTACTTTGAAATTTCACGTATATCGACGGAGACAAATGGTCTTCGTATTCCACCTCTGCTTCTGCGAGAGCGGTTTCGCATTTGGCGCACCAATTGATAGGCTTGAGACCTCTATATATATAACCGTCTCTTGCGAGTTTATTAAAACTGGCTACGATCTCTCGTTCGTATTCTGGCCTTAGAGTCAAATATGGGTTGCCCCAATCTCCAAAAATACCCAATCGCTCGAACTCATCTCTCTGAATTCCGACAAATTTCATTGCAAATTCGCGAGCCATTTTTCTGAATTGCACCTGGTCGACGTCGTGTTTTGTCTTTTTCATTTCCTTGAATAACTGATGCTCGATCGGCATACCGTGGCAATCCCAACCAGGCACGTAAGGCGCGTCGTAACCGCGCATGGTCTTGTACTTGACAACGATGTCCTTTAAAGTCTTATTGAGGGCGTGGCCAATGTGTATGTTTCCGTTAGCATACGGCGGTCCGTCATGGAGAATATATCTTGGCGCACCTTCGCGGTTCTTTCTTATCTTTGAATAGACATCCTGCTTTTCCCATGCTGCCAACATCATCGGCTCCTTGACAGGCAGGTTGCCTTTCATTGGAAAATCTGTCTTTGGTAGGTTTAGTGTTTGCTTGTAGTCCATAGTGCCCTTCGTCGCTTGCTCTCTTTTATTGTATATATTTACCTATAATAATATCCAGCTTCTTCTTTGTGCATTTTGGGATCAGTTTTTTATCCGTTATAATAGCATACTTCAGTGCCTCTTTGCACGCACAATTTCTTTTATCCGTAAGTCTCGGCGCGACTTTTTTTATCAGCTGCTTCGCTGTCTCCACGTTCTTGGTAAGATTTGCTATCACCATATCAATAGTGACCATCTCCTCGTGCCAGCAATCGTAATCAGTGACAAACGCTACTGTGGCAAAGCACATCTCTGCCTCGCGCACAAGCCTCGCCTCTGGCATGTTTGTCATGCCTACGATGTCCATGTCTAATTTTTTGAAGAGGCGCGACTCGGCCTTTGTGGAAAATGCAGGGCCTTCCATATTAAGATAGGTACCTTTGTTGTGCATCGTAACGCCCAGTTCTTTGCCTGCATCGTAAATTACGTTTTTTAATTCAGAGCAAACCGGATCTGCAAAACTAATGTGAGCGACTATGCCTTCTCCGAAAAATGTAGTCTTCCGCGCCTGGTTGGTCCTGTCGACAAATTGATCAGGGAGCACGATGTCAAGCGGCTTAAGTTCCTTTTTGTAACTTCCGACAGCTGAGATGGACATGATCTGCTCTACGCCGAGTTTTTTCATGCCATATATATTGGCCCTGTAGTTAAGTTCTGTCGGCAAGATCCTGTGCCCCCTACCGTGTCTCGGCAGAAATACAACCTCTATGCCTTCTAAATTTCCGACGATATAATCATCTGATGGCTCGCCAAAGGGTGTATCGATTTTGACTTCCTTTATATCCTTTAGGCCATCGATCTTGTACAACCCGCTACCACCTATGATCCCTATCTTCATTTAACACTCTCCTGAAGTTAACTTATTGCGGTTACGCCGTTAAGTTTACACTTTAACATTGTTAAAGTGTAAACTTAAGCGACGAGACCTGTTGCAGGCAGCTTTAACGGCCTGTTTTACTATGCGTTCAAAGCCTGTTTTTTTAAATTGCTTCAATGCTGCCTCGGTTGTGCCTCCTTTAGACGCGACCTTTTTAATAAAATCTGTTGCTGAGATATTCGTATTTTTCGCGACCTCTGCAGCTCCTATAAAAGTGGCCTTTGCGAGCTGGCTGGCCAGGCGCTTGTCCAGGCCGAGCGCCGCGGCGCCCTTCTGCAGTGCCTCAGTGAGGAGAAAATAATAGGCAGGGCCACTGCCGCTCACCGCTGTGACAGCGTCAATGAGGGATTCGGGCACCTCGACGACCTCGCCGAGGGCCGAGAAGATGGGGCGCGCCGCGGCCAGGTCTTTTTTGCTGGCGGATCTACCTTTGGCAAGCGCAGAAACACCCTTCCCTACAATAGCTGGCATGTTAGGCATTACTCTGATTACCCTTGCCTTGCTTATTCGTTTTTCTATAAACTTTGTTTTTATTCCAGCTGCGATTGAGATTATAAGTTTGCCTTTGGAAAAAGGCGCTATCTCTTTCAGGACCCTTGCTATATTTTGCGGCTTTACAGCGAGAATAATAATATTCGCCCGCCTGGCCAGATCTATATTGCTCCTGGCGATCAACGTGTTTTTCTTTTTCGCTGATCGCAACTTCTTAACATCTGCATCGCTTATGAGTATCCTTTTATTCAAACGCGACGCAATAGCCCTTCCCATGTTACCAACACCTATTATCCCTATCATAAAATCTCCCCCTTAAACTATCAAAAATAATCTGAAAAGAGAGAACGAGCCTTAGAGACAAACCTGCCAACTAAGCTATCCGCGTCTAAGACGCGCCCCGACCTCTTACATGATCTCTTTTTTAAGCCATATCTAGCAAGACCCAAGCTACATGCGAATTTAATCTCTTGAAAATCCTTGCTATTCAATATCCTGCCTATATTAACCGGCGCATTAAAAATCTCTTCTATAACCTCTATAAAGCCATCCATCTTTGAAATCCCACCCACAACACGAATATGTGGCGATTTCTTTCTGCGCCTCAAGAAAGGTTCTATTTTTTTATAGATGTTCTGCATGATCTCTTCTACTCTGGGGAAAAGCAGATTGGATATCTCTCTCCTGGAGACAACACCCGGTCTTCCTCCTTTAAACGCACGGGCCCCAGCATCATCTACCCAGTTTCCCCCCAAAATTTTTTCATTGGACTGAGTATCTTCTTGTCCAGGGCCCGGTTTTGTCCTTATAGAAGAAATAAGAATAGGACTGTCGTCGCACAGATCTCCTCCGGATTTGGCTACAATGCCATATTTTGTCCGCAACTCTTCGGCCTCTTCAAACATTATCCTGAGTTTATCTTGCAATACCTGAGTAAGATCGTCGCTTCCGAATGGGAAATAAAAACAATCCTGTAGTTTGCCCTCTAGAAAAAGAGTGATCTCGCTAAGGTCCTTACCAACGTCTATTATAATTGCTCCTTCTTCTAATTCTTTAGCCTCAAATATAGACAAAGAAGTCGCCATCCCTGGAATCACCACATCCTCTACTTCATAGCCGGCAAAATTTATTGCCTTTGTAACATTTTGCAATATGCTGACGAGTGAAGTTATAATATTTATATCGACATCTAATTTAGAGCCAAACAAACCCAATGGCTCGCTTATTTCCATCCTGTCATCTATATAAAACTTCTCTGGAACAAGATGGACTACCTCTCTGTCAAGAGACATGGCAATAAGTTTTGCCGACTCTACGCATCTCCTTACATCATCTTCTTTGATCTCGCTCGGCCTATCTGAAATATGGACAGAGCCGCGGCTCTTAAAAGTCCTTATATGCACACCAGAAACATCTGTAATAACTCTTCTTACTTTACGTTGCGCCACGGTTTCAGCCTTGGAAATCGCCTCCTCTATAGCATCTGACAAGAGGTTAAGATTGGAAACCACACCCTTGGAAAATCCCCTTGTCGGGACTTCTGAAAATGCCAGGATCTTCTCGCCGGCCTCAGCTTGCTGCGCGATCAAAGCCCTAATAGAAGCTCCACCTATGTCTAAGCCACAAATAATCTCTTTATGCATAATAAACTTACCGAGGGCCTAATATAGGATCCTCGAAACGCAGATCAATATAACTAAAACTCGATATATCCGACTCTATCTGTTCCAACAATGTCGAAAGGATCAAGAGCCTGTTGTGAAAATCCGTATTTCCAATCTTTATTTCAACATTGAATGACTCCAGCAAGAATGAAACATTGCCTGGATCAGTAATATCGATTATCTTTACCTTGTACTGCGACAATCTCCCGTTGGACTTTATTTCTTTTAAAAGTCCTAACGCCTTACCCAGATTTTCTCTCTCGAAATCGCTGAATTTGGACGAGGTGAGCTTGGCAAGATTTATCCCCAAGCCAGTGATCATCGGAAAATCTGGTTCAGGAAAATTTTTCACATCCGGAAGCAAAATGCCATCCTCATCTACAAAATAATATCTGTCCGATTGAATCTGGGCAACACGTTTACGCTCGACCGCATTGACGATTAATTTATTGGGAAGGAGACGCCTGATGAGGACGTCCTTGAATTCAGGGTGCGCAGACTCTATCTTTTCCTTTAACGCATTCAAGTCAGTGGAGAATATATTCGTACCCACGACATCTTTACTGATATCGTCTATTGGAACATCGCGGACAGTGTCATACTCATCATGCAATCTCACCTCTATGCCTTTTATGATGAAAGACCCTGAATCCGTAAGCATATATTTAAGCCTCACGAATCCCAGGCCAATAGAAGTGACTATGAAAACTGCCAGCAAAAACTTGAGTGTTTTTTTGATATCTATATCTGGCTTTTTTGAAAATGAAGGCATTGTCTTTTTTTTGCGCAAACGTACTTTTTGCTTCTTTAATTTCACCATAACGTAGACTCCAAAATTTTTAGGATGAGCTGATCGAAACCAATGCCCTTTGCCTGGGCCGCTTTTGGGAGCAAACTCATCTCTGTAAGACCCGGTATAGTATTTACCTCAAGAACCACGGGATTATTTTCTGTGCTCAATATCATATCGACCCGAGAAAAGAAACGAGCGCCAACGGCCTTATGCGCCCCTAATGCTACATCCTGACAGGCCTTGTATATGTCTTTTTCGATCTCAGCAGGCACCTTATATTCAGTAAGCCCTTTCTGATATTTTGCCTCGAAATCAAAAAACCTCTTCTTTGGCAAGATCTCGACAACAGGCAAAGGTTTGTCTTCGAGTATGCCCACTGTGATCTCACGGCCCGGTATATACTGCTCGATGATCACCTTGTCGCTATATTTAAAAGAAGTGTTTAAGGCCTTGAAAAAATCAGTCTTATTGTCTACTATAGAAAGGCCTATACTTGAGCCTTCGTCAAAAGGCTTTACAACAAGAGGCATCCCTAATTCCTTAAAATATACCTCTGCATCCAGACCGTTGTCAAGGCCTATATTGCCTGAAGCTTGCTCTTTAAAAAACACCTTATAAGGCGGAGTAGGTATATTATTAGATCTAAAAAGTTCTTTTGAAGCAATTTTATCCATGCTTTGTTCAGAAGCACGCGCATTGCTTCCTGTATAAGCTACTTTCATTTCTTCCAACATCTTCTGTATAGTACCATCCTCTCCGAACCTGCCATGCAGGGCTATAAAAGCTAAGTCTATATTGGACTCCTGTATCTTCTGCATCACTCGGTCTTTGTAACCATTCATGGTCGGATATTCTGCTAATTCTAGAGGCACCACATCCACGCCTTTGTTATTAAGGGCTCGACAGACTGCTTTTCCAGACTTAATAGATATATCCCTCTCACTAGAAGGTCCACCCATCAATACGCCAACACGCTTCCTATCCATATTCACCACACGTTAAATTATTCGAAGCTCAAGCTGCAAGGCTACGTTAAATTTCTCTTTAACTCTAGCCTTTGCGAGCTCTATCAGGTCTTGCACGTCTTTTGACTTTGCACTGGCAACATTTATTATGATATTTGCATGCTTACTTGATATCTCTGCACCACCGATCCTCTTGCCCTTAAGATCACATGATTCTATCAGTCTGCCAGCTGGATTTTCTTTATCCGGGTTCTTAAAAACACTGCCAGCTGAGAAACCCAGGTCATTTATCCATTCGCGGCTTTTCATAAAATGATCTATTCTATTGGAAATGGCTTTCTTATCGTCTTTTTTTAATTTTAACCTTGCTCCCAGAATACATTTGCCATTCAGGCCAGACGAACGATATGAAAAATCTATTTTGTCTTTCTTAAGCGTCTCTCTTTTTCTGCTTTTTAAATCTATAATGTCCGCGTCTAATATTGCATCTTTTACCTCTATATAGGCCTTTGCATCACTTGCATCTCGTACACCTGCGTTCATGAATACTGCTCCTCCAAAAGAACCAGGGATACCTGAGAGGAATTCGCAACCTGAAAGACCTTCATCAGCGCTTTGCCTGATTAACTTAGAAACAGGGACAGCCGCGCCGACTTTGAGGATATCTTTTCCTTCTTTCTCTATAAAATTAAATCCTCTATTAAGATTTATGACTACACCGTCAAATCCATTGTCAGATGCCAAGATATTGCTCCCCCTACCAATCACAACAATGGGCTTTTTCTCTTTTTCTGCGACCTTAACAGCCTCTAAGACATCGTCTGTATTTTCTGGCTCAAGCCAACAAAAAACAGACCCGCCTATCTTTAAGCTCGTATGATCGGATAATAACTCGCCGTATCTGGTCTTCATTGACTTTTCTTAATACAGACTTTATCCACACTGTAGGGGAGACTTAAGTCTCCCCTACAGTGTGGATAAAGTGTTGAAATGTGAACTTAGCGATTCTTAGATAAAGCCTTCGCAATTCTCTCCGGCATCTCTCCTATGTCACCAGCTCCAAGAATAAAGATGGCATCCTTGGGCTTCACCACTTTCATTAGGTGGCCTATTATATCATCCTTTGATATAAAATGGGCGTTTTTGTGTCCGCGTTTCTTTACGCTTTCAAATAGGTCTTTGCCGGTAACACCATCTATAGGTTTTTCGTGAGCTGAATATATATCAGTTATCACCAGATGGTCAGCAAGGTCGAAACAATTTCCAAACTGTTCCTTGAGATATTTCGTCCTGGAATATCTGTGTGGCTGAAAAACAGCCACTATTCTCTTCCCTGAATCTTCCAGCGCCTTCAATGTCGCCTTTATCTCTGTAGGATGATGAGCATAGTCGTCTATGACAAGGATGTCCGAATCTAGATGCGCAACATTAAATCTTCGATCAGCGCCTTTAAAATCGCATATAGTCTTCTGTATAAAAGAAAAATCTATTCCTAACTCCAGCGCAAGCCCTATCGCAGCCAAGGCATTCAAAATATTATGCATACCCATAATAGAAATATTCACTTTTCCGAGCAATTTATTCTCATAAACCAAATCGAATCTTGAGCCTCTTAAGTCCATAAACTCTACCTTCTCTGCCCGCACATCAGCATCCTCTGAAATGCCATAGCTAATTACTCTTTTGCCTGATTTTTTTGAAATTTTTCGCAAGTTTCCATCATCCGCGCACACAAATACACAGCCTTCTTCCCTTGTGCTTCCTATAAACTCCGTATAAGCCTTCATTACATTGTCCATGTTGTCGTAAAAATCCATATGCTCCTTGTCAATATTGGTGCTCACGCTATACAATGGCTCCAGCATAAGAAAAGACCCGTCTGATTCATCTGCTTCAGTGACGACCAAGTTGCTTCTACCGTGTCTTGCATTGCCGTCGAGAAAAGATACATCCGCGCCTATAAAGACTGTCGGGTCCATGCCTCCTTCTATCAAAAGATATGAAATAAGCGAGGTCGTCGTAGTCTTTCCATGCGCACCAGAGATCGCTATGATATCTTTGTCCTGTAAAAGCATATTTAACGCCTCAATGCGACGAAGAATCGGTATATTTTTACGCCTGGCTTCTTTTATTTCTACATTTTGCTCTGTTATACAAGAAGAATATACAACGTAATCTGCGCTGTCTATATTATCAGCGGAATGCGATTCCATTACTTTAATCCCTAATTCTTCCAATCTATCAGTGAGCTTGGTCTTTTTTATATCCGAACCTTGCACAGCATAACCGTGACCATGAAAGACTTCTGCGAGTCCGCTCATGCCAGCCCCGCCTATACCTATAAAATGGATTCTTTCCCTCTTCTTCATATTCGCCTATCCATCCTTAAGTTCACACTTCAACAATGAGAAAGCCTGTGCCACGAAGTGGTGTGTGAGCTTAAGCAATGCATTCCTTTATTAAGATCTCGCATGCGTCCTCACTACTACCTGTCACCCTACCCGCCATCTCAGCAAGCAAGCCTTTGTCCATAAACTTCGCTATATTCTCGTACAGGAGCTGTGGCGTAAGCTCTTCTTCTTCAAGCAAAACCGCAATGCCTACATCTGA
Source organism: uncultured Planctomycetia bacterium (assembly GCA_964445715.1). GTDB lineage: Bacteria > Omnitrophota > Gorgyraeia > Gorgyraeales > Gorgyraeaceae > CAYPYS01. Next base: position 5,561 of record CAYULJ010000005.1, on the reverse strand, counting down.
CAAAATCTTTGCGTTGAGACGTTGATGCGCACCTGCATGTGGATACGGTATCAGTATCGATGGCTTGGACAAATAAAGCAATTCGGAAACTGTTGTAGCCCCAGCCCGTGCAATCACAAAATCACTTTCATTATAGAACCTGTGCATCTCATCTGCAAAGGAAAATACCCTGTTCTTTATCTTCCGATCATAATAAGCCTTTTTCACATCATCCTCTTCTCTATTCCCTGCAATATGGATAACGTCAATGATACTCTTTTTATCTCCTGAGATCAACCCTAGCGCCTCTGGCACAAGTCTATTCAATGCTTGCGAGCCCTGGCTGCCGCCCATTGCAAGGATTGTAAAGCCAGTGTTTGCCTTTTTGTCTCTCTTTAGCGACTTTCTTAGAAGATTGCCCGAGACTATTACTTTATGCGTTACTCTTTTTAAATACTTTTTGGTTTCTGGAAAATTTACGGCAATCTTATCTACAAACCTGCTAAGGATCCTATTTGCCCTGCCAGGATACACATTTTGCTCATGTATAATAGTCTTTATACTTAACATGGCGGCGAGCAAAACAATAGGGCCAGTCACATATCCGCCAAAACCTATGACCACTGAAGGCCTGTAGCGCAAAAGCAAAAATAATGATTTCATAGTGCCAACTATAAGCCTTGCAATAAAACTCAAGATATACAAAAGACCTCTGATTTGAAAACCGGTTATAGGGAGAGTAAAAAACGATATGCCTTTATCTTGCAAAATAGCTGCGTCCTGCCTGCGAGTAGACGCTATAAAGATAACCTCTGCTATGCGACGCTGACAGATCTCTTCAGTCAGCCTTATCGCCGGAAACAAATGTCCGCCCGTACCTCCTGCAACAACAAATATTTTCACAGCCTACCCCCGATTGGCGATGCTGAGTAAAAGCGCGACACCGACCATATTAAATATAAGCGCGGTTCCGCCATAGCTGACGAAAGGTAATGGCAGGCCTTTTGTCGGTATCGCGCCGGTGGATACAGCAATGTTTATAATGGCTTTCGATCCTATACTCGCTGTAATGCCGACCGCCAAAAGCTTAGCAAACAAATCTCCTGCCTTTAGAGATATTCTAATTCCCAACCATACAAATGCGCTGAATAATATTACAACACTGAATGTGCCTATAAGTCCGAGCTCTTCGCCTATAATAGAAAAAATAAAATCCGTATGACCCTGTGGGAGATAAAATAATTTTTGCCTGGAGCAACCAAGGCCAACGCCAAAAATGCCGCCTGATCCAAGGGCCAAAAATGATTGCACTATCTGAAAACCTGCACCCTGTGCATCGCCCCAAGGGTCGATATATCCAACGATACGCCTCAATCTATACGGGACCCTGATGATTAAAAAATAAAGTGCTGGTACAAAGGCTATGATAAAAGGCAAAAAATGCGCCATATTTATACCAGACACAAAAAACATAATGATTAATAACGCAAAAAACATAATCGCATTTCCCAAATCAGGCTGCAATAATACCAAAAATACTATAAAAGCTGAAACCATAAACGGCGGCATAAATCCGTAGAAAAAACTCTTTATGCAATGCTGTTTTCTTTCCAAGATATCAGCCAGATATATAATCAGAAAAAGTCCTACGAATTCTGAGGGCTGAAATCCGATAGGGCCAAATTTAATCCACCGTCTCGCCCCTCCTGCTTCACGTCCTATCCCAGGTATAAATACAAGGGCAAGACTGAATATTGAAATAATGATCAAGGGTTTTGTAAATTTTTTAATCTTTCTATAATCTAAGCATGTGACAAAAAAAGAAAATATTAATCCTATTATAAAATTCGCCATGTGTCTTTTTAGGTAAAAGGTACTATCATGAAATTTTTCATACGCATAGGAACTCGAAGAAGAATATATCATGACAATGCCTATGCATATCAAAAGCGTAGTCACTATTAAAAGTCTCTGGGCTTCTTTCTCCATTTTTACCTGCGAACTTCTACACATGCTTAAGTTTACACTTTAACATTGTTAAAGTGTAAACTTAAGGTAAGTTGCTTAAAGCATTTACCTCTTTCCTCGTAGTTACTGAACATATCAAAGCTGGAGCAGCCAGGGGAAAGCAAAACCTTGTCTCCCTTTCGAGCCTTCTCGACTGCTGTACGCACTGCCCCTTCTAAAGTCTTCTCCTCAATAACCTCTTTAAAAGGTTCCATAGAGTCTCTGATTTTTGCCCTAGCCTCTCCTATTACGACAACAAAATTCACCTTCTCGTCAATAAAAGATTTTAATCTACTAAAATCTCCCCCTTTATATTTGCCGCCTAAAATCAAAACAATCTTGCCATTTAAAGATCTCAATGCCCATTCAACGCTTGAAACAGTAGTCGCCTTTGAATCATTTATAAAATCAATGCCGTTAATCGTGGTGAAGTGTTCTAGCCTATGCTCTATGCCTTTAAATCCCGATATCGCATCAAGCATAATATCTTCAGCAACCCCTTCCAAAGAAGCTATTGACATCGCTGCTAAGAAATTTTCATTTTTTATATTGAATCTGCCTCCAAAATCTTTATATTTATCAAAAAATTCCATCTTAGCCCTTATATTACTAGAAATCTTTTTAAGGATCCTATCTCGTCCATTTAAAAAAACAAAATCATTCTCGTCCTGGTTAGAAAATATTCGCGCCTTCAGGGCAATATATTCGTCCATATCCTTATGTCTGTCTAAATGATTCTCTGAGATATTCAATATCAGGCTGATCTTTGGCTTGAAATTCTTTATTCTTTCGAGCTGAAAAGAACTGACCTCTAAAACTACCACAGAGTCATCTTTTATTTTTTTGAGTTCGCCGCTCAACGGATTACCTATATTGCCGCATACGACTGCATCACGCCCCGCCCTTTTGAACATCTCGCCTATCAAGGTCGTAACTGTGGTCTTGCCGCTAGTCCCGGTTACAGCAATCATCGGAACAAGGCAAAGCGAATAACCTAATTCTAATTCACTAATAATAGGTATACCTTTTTCATCAGCTAACCTCACTGCCAAAGAATCACTGCCCACGCCAGGACTTATAACCATTAACTCAGAATCTTCTATAAATTTCTTACTATGATGACCAATTTCAGCATTGCACTTCTTGACTACGCCGTCAGCAATAAGAACATCCAAAGACGCCCTTGTAGCACTACCATCTTTTATCTCTGTAATAAAGACAGTGTCTCCTCGTCCTGCAAGAACTCTTGCGGCTGCCACTCCACTCTTCCCTAATCCAACAACGGTTACTTTTCTCATCTCATATTCTTAAGTTTACACTTTAACATTGTTAAAGTGTAAACTTAAGCCTCTATCTTAGCTTTAAGGTTGCGAAGCTCAGAAGCAGAAGTATTATAGCTATAATCCAAAACCTGACAGTCACCTTTGGCTCAGACCAACCGCACATCTCAAAATGATGATGGAGAGGCGCGATCTTGAATATCCTCTTTCCAGTCAACCTGTAGGAGATTATCTGCATCAATACTGACACAGCCTCTATAACAAACACCCCTCCGACAAGAAACAGGACGATCTCCTTCTTGACAAAAACCGCTACTGTACCTATGGCACCACCTAAGGCTAAGGCTCCTGTGTCCCCCATGAAAATCGATGCAGGGAATGAGTTGTACCATAAAAATCCCAGTCCTGCTCCTACTATAGTAGCGCAAAAGACAGTCAATTCTCCTGCCTCAGATAGATGGTAGATGCCTAAATATTCTGAAAAATTAATATGACCTGTCAGGTAACTAAAACCAGCATAAGCTACTGCGGTGAGCACGATACACCCTACAGCAAGACCATCAAGACCGTCTGTAAGATTGACTGCGTTTGAGGATGCAGTTATAACAAGTATCACAAAGGCTATATAAAAAATGCCTAGATTTATTGCCAACTCTTTCAAGAAAGGCATCTCCAGAATGGTTGTGGTCTTCGGGTTGATGTACAGATAAAGACCTATAACAAACCCTATGATAAGCTGCGATAAAAGCTTGGTCCTTTTATTCAATCCTCTTGATCCGCCTTTAGAGCGCGAGACGAGTTTCTTGTAATCATCTATGAAACCAATACCACCAAGCCAAAGAGTAACTAAAAGCGCCAAGAGTACAAGGCTATTATTTATATCAGCCCACAGCAAAGTGGATACGCATATCCCTAGTAAAATCAACAAACCACCCATAGTAGGCGTACCTTGTTTTCCTTTATGCAAATCATAAAGGCCAGGGCAATCTTTCTCCCTTATTTTCTCGCCTATATTCAAGGCCTGCAATTTTCTGATTATAGGAGGGGCAAAAATAACTGTTATTAAAAATGCGGTGATGCTCGCAAACGCAGCTCTAAACGTTATATATTTAACTACATTAAAAACAAAAAAGTGCTCTCTTAGAGGATATAGTAAGTAATATAACATTTATTTGAATTGAGCCTCCAACCCTTCGACGATCTGTTCCATTTTCATTGCACGAGAGCCTTTTACCAATATAACATCACCCTTCTTTACTAAATTCGGCATAGCCTCAGAAGCTTCTTTAACGATATTGCATAGCTTGATTTTTTTCTGGCTCATACCTGCCTCTTTAGCACCCTTTGCAATATGCTCGGCGAGTTTCCCAACTGCTACTATCAGATCTATACCGGACTGCGCAGCCTGTCTTCCGACTAAATGGTGAAACCGCCCTGATAAATTTCCCAATTCAAGCATATCGCCTGCTATTAAAATCTTCCTCCCTTTAGTAGTCATATCTCCGAGAGCCTCTATCGCCTGCCGCATCGATAAAGGATTGGAATTATAGGAATCATTTATTATTTTTATATCTCCTACATCTTTGACTTCCATCCTCATATTTGGCACCCTAAATTCCTTCAAGCCCTCTCTTATATCATCAATAGAAACTCCATATTCAAAGGCGACTGCAATTGCACCTAAGGCATTGTAAACACTGTGCCGGCCAACAAGATTCAGGGTTATATCCCATTTCCCATTCAATCTAAAATCTATCCTGTTAGGCCCAAGATCTACCTTATCAGCATAAAAGTCAAAGCCTTTATCGAGCCCAAACTTCACCATTTTAGCCTTTGTTTTTAATTTCTTCAAAGATTCGTCGTCTGCATTTACAAAGACTTTGCCTTTTTTATCCAGGTACTCCAGGATCTCACATTTGGCTTTCATTACTGTCTCGGTGTCTTTTAAATATTGCAAGTGCGACGGCCCTATGTTCGTAATAATGGCCATCGTGGGTTGCGCAATTTCAGAAAGACGCCTTATCTCGCCAAGATGATTAGTGCCCATCTCTAAAACAGCTACCTTATGAGAAGCATTGAGACGCATAAGCGTAAGAGGCACGCCGATCTGATTATTTTCTGTGCCAAAATTTTTCAAGACGTTCATTTTTTTATTGAGGATCGCGGCTACCATCTCTTTTGTGCTAGTCTTGCCATTGGAGCCAGTGACGCCTATTATAGGTATGTCAAATCTTCGCCTGTGAAAATTTGCTATATCCCCAAGCGCCACTATGCTATTGGGCACGCAGACAAAAG
>CAYULJ010000004.1:0-30344 GCA_964445715.1 uncultured Planctomycetia bacterium | reverse complement strand
TTTATAATAATGAGGCGCATGCGCTAGGCGGCGGAGCATTAAGAAATGAGGCTGCCGTGGATTCAGAGGCGCTGGGAATGGGTAATAATTTTGTTGCAAAGGCTGACTCTGCCGCTGCTGTGCATTTTAATCCTGCTGGACTTACGCAGCTAGAAGGCAGCCATGTAAAAATAGGCTATACTGTTGAGGCGCCTAGGAATTCATTTACAGATCCGACTGGCAATGAGTCTCAGATGCTGATGCAAAATTTTTTCATACCAAATCTTTACTATGCTAGTGATCTAGGACAGGAGAAATGGAGATTTGGACTTAGCGCGACTTCGCCATACGGCCTTGGGACAGATTGGGCAGACGACAGTTTTTCGCGCAGGCAGGCGACAGAGTCAAAACTAGATTTTTATCAAATAAACCCAACAGTCGCGTATAAAATAGATGATGTTTTTTCCGTAGGCGTTGGAATAGATTATATGATCGCATATGTAGAGAAACATAAAAGGATTGCGGCAGCATTGGGTGGTGGAGATTTTATGCTAAAAGGAGACGATGATGGATGGGGGTATAATATAGGAGTTCTTTTTACGCCTTTAGAGAATGACAGGCATGCTATAGGTGTTTCCTATAGAAGTAAAATAGAGCTGACATATGAAGGCCTTGTCTCACTCGATGGCCTAAACGCCGTCGCCCAAGCCCTCTATTCCATTGCGGGCACAAATTACAGTACAGATGCAGAGTCAAAACTTACGCTTCCCAAGACAGTGGCAATGGGATATGCTTTCAGGCCGAACAAAAAATGGACATTTGAGGTCGACTGCGAATGGACAGGTTGGTCATCTGTACAAGAAGATTTTATAACATATCCAAATGAAAGTAATGCAAATACAATGGTAATCCTAAATGATGGAAATCCAGCTGCAAAAGACTGGGAAGGTTCAATGGCTTATGGCATAGGGGCAGAGTATCATGCTAGCGATAAACTGGATTTAAGGTGCGGGTATACATTCGTAGAAACACCTATACCAACTGTAAATTTTGAAACTGCATTGCCTGATGCGGACAAGCATTGTGTTGCTTTCGGCGCTAGTTATGACATAAGAGATAATGTCACTATCGACGCGTCTTATATGGGAGTTCTGTTAGATGACAGAGATGTTACTAATAATGTCCGCACAGATGATCCAGACATAGACGGCGAATACGAAGGTTATGTAAATATCGTTTCAATAGGCTTTAGCTACAAATATTAATATAAGCCTACAGATGCGTGACCTTAAGTACACACTTCAACAATGTTGAAGTGTGTACTTAAGGCGAGGGAGGTAGTTTATGAAAAGAAGAGCAGTCATAACAGGAATAGGCGTTATAGCTCCTAACGGCATTGGTAATGATGAATTCTGGGATGCCTTGAAATCTGGCAAAACCGGCATAAAAAGGATCAGTAGCTTTGATCCAGAGTCGTTTCCCACTAAGCTCGCCGGTGAAATAACAGATTTCAAGCCCGGAGATTTTTTAGATGCTAAAAAAGCCAGAAGAATGGACAGGTTTGTGCAATTTGCGGTTTCGGTTGCAAAGATGGCAGTCAAAGATTCTGGCTTACTAATCAAAGAAGAGGACCCTACTCGCATAGGCGTGGTTACAGGAACGGCAACAGCTGGGCAGGGATGGGTGTTTACGCAATACGAAATATTTAGAGCAAAAGGCTATAAAAAGCTTAATCCTTTTACTGCTGCTTCTACATTTCCAAACTCTTCATCTTCTCAGATATCTCTTGAGCTTAAGATCAAAGGGCCAAGTGATACTTTTTCTACTGGATGCGCATCCGGAGGGATAGCAATGGGTTATGCTTTGGAATTGATCAGAAAGGGCAAAATCGATGTTGCGGTCGTCGTCGGAAGCGAAGCCTTGCTATATCCGCCAATATTCGGGACGTATTGTATCGCAAGAGTTATGTCCACAATGAACGGACCTGTAGTAAAAAGTCCTGCCCCTTTTGACAAAAATAGAGACGGTATGCTTTTGGCCGAAGGCGCTGGTTGTATAATTTTAGAGAGCTTAGAGCATGCAGAAAAACGAAAGGCCTCTATATATGCAGAATTTGCTGGATGGGGCGAGACCTGCGACGCGTATCATATAATTTCACCTGACCCAGATGCAAGAGAGGCAGAGCGTTCTATTTTAATGGCGATCAAGGACTCAGGTATAACAAAAAACGAGATTGATTATATAAAACCGCATGGAATCGGAGACCCTCTAAATGATAAAATCGAGACCCAGTTGATCAAGAGGATCTTTGGAAAAAGGGCCTATGATATCCCATCACCGTCTATCAAATCGATGATAGGGCATACACAGGGCGCGTGCAGCGTAATCGAGACAGTTTCCACTGTTCTGGCAATAAAAAACAAGATAACACCTCCCACTATTAATTATAGGACAAAGGATCCTGATTGCGATCTGGATTATGTACCTAATAAAGCCAGGTCGTATGATATAACGCATGCCCTTGTCAATACTTTTGGTTTTGGCGGGAAGAATATCGCCGTCATTATAAAAAGATTTTGCAACTAAGCATAAAAATAGAATTATGTTTATGCCTTTTCATAAATTTTTACCGTTTTATGTAATTTTTTTTACAATAGGGGTGCTCGATCGCATGATGTCCACTTTTTCCAGAAAAGAGACAAAGCCCACTAAATATATATATCATAAATGGATATTTATAGCCTCGTTATACGGCTATGTCTCTATAGTGATCCTCTCCGTGGGAGAATTTTTTCTGACCACTAGGAGCATAAATCTTGCTTTTTCTTTACTGGGCGCAATAAGTTTTGCTGTAGGGGCTTTACTTAGGAGAAGGTCTATAGCAGATCTGGGAAAAAATTGGAGTCTTTATAATGAAATAAAAGAAGGGCAGGAGCTTATAGTGGGCGGTATTTATAGATATTTAAAGCACCCTTATTATTTAGCAGTTATTTTAGAGCTTAGCGGGGTGTGCCTTGTTGCGAATGCTTTTTATTCATTGATCTTTGTTTTTTTGGTCCAGGCACCTTTGTTATTGATAAGAACGGCCTTGGAAGAAAAAATGCTAATCGGTTATTTTGGCAGCGCATATAGAAAGCATTAAGGAAGAGTCATGACTCAATTTTCATTAGCAGCTTTGATCACTTCTGTCACAACTTTTTTGCTCGGAGTTTTTGTATTTATTTATAACAGGAAGTCGACCGTTAATAAGATCTTCTGTCTTTATTCATTAAGTATTTCAGAATGGAGTTTCTTTACCGCTCTTCACGCATTAACTGCTTCTCCAGCCCTTTCTCTTTTATCAGCCAAAATAATGCATATAGGCGTCCCGTTTATCCCGGTCTTATTTTTTAATTTTTGTCTTGTGATGCTGGATTCTTATAATAAATACAAAAAGACGCTAGTTGTCGGTTATTTTATGGCTGCTATTTTTATTATCGTGAATTTTATGACACCTTTGGTTATCCTGAGAGTTAGGCCAAAGCTAGGGTATAGTTATTTTATGGACGGAGGTGCTCTGTATCCATTTTTGATCGCGATGTTTTCAGTTTATGCAATAATGGGACTTTATCTTCTCCTGAGAGCCTATCTAGTTTCTTCTGGCAGCAAGAGGAATCAGTTAAAATATTTATTTTGGGGATCTTTGTTAGGCTATACATTGGGGGCTTTGAATTTTTTACCAGTATATAATATAACAAAGTTACCTTATCATTTGGGAAGCTACGGCATAGCTCTTTATGTGGCCATCGCTGCATATGCTATAGTAAGATACCGTCTCATGGATATAGAGATTATCGTAAAAAAGACAGCTATATTTGCCGGGCTTTTTCTCTTTGTCTCGATGTCTTTTGTGGGCACTGCTTTTCTGATGCAGGAATTTCTCGGGGATGTCTTTGGCGCCAACACGAAGTGGGTAAGGCTTATGTTTAGCATAACGATAATAACTTTGGGCATAAGACCATTGGAAAAGATGTTGATCAAGTTAACAGACAGGTTTTTATTTCAGAAAAAATACGATTATCAGCAGACCCTTAAGGAAGCAAGCGAAGGCATGACCCTGGTGACGAATATGAAGAAATTATTGAATCTTATTATCAGGGTTGTAACGAAGAATATTAGAATAAGGAACGCGGTTATATTTCAACTTGATGAAGCGAAAAATAAGTATGTTTTAAGGATCCGCAGGGGCACCAATCGGAAACACACAGGTTATTCCTTGGGGCAGGACAGTGCGCTGGTCTGGTGGCTCAAACACCACAAAGAAGCGATCCTTTGCGATGAGATCGAGGATTGGCTGAGGTCAGAGAGATTTTTGCGCAAGGAGCAGCAATTAAAAGAAAAACTTATAGAGATAAAGGAAGAGTTGTGCAGCGTAGACGGTAGCATCTGTGTGCCGAGTTTTGGCAAGGGCAAGCTTATAGGATTTTTGATACTGGGCGAGAAGCTCTCGGGCGATATTTATACACAGGAGGATATACGATTGCTTTCTACATTGGCGAGCGAGGCTGCGATTGCTGTTGAAAATGCCAAGAATTTTATGGAACTTGAGAAGATGCGAGAGAAGGAAAGAGAGAGTTATCTTCAGACAGTGCTTGCGCTTGCGCAGACGGTCGATGAAAAGGATTCTTATACGCATGGCCACTTGGAGGCCGTGACTCACTACGGCATGCGGGTCGCTGAAGAACTAGAGGAATCCCCTGAATTTAAAATTGACATAAGCAAGGATGATCTGCAGACAGCGCTGGCGCTTCATGATATAGGAAAGATAGGCGTGCCAGATGCGATATTGAACAAAAATGGAAACCTGAATGCTGAGGAATGGACTATAATGAAGCAGCATTGCGAGATAGGGGCTAGAATCGTCGAGCCTATTGAGAAGCTGAAGAATGTCGGGAAGATTATCAGACATCATCAGGAGAAATATGACGGGACCGGGTATCCTGATGGGTTAAAGGGAGAGGAGATTCCGCTAGAGTCTCGTATAATTGGCGTAGTGGATGCATATCATGCTATGGTGTCTGACAGGCCTTACAGAAAGGCATTGCTGGAGCAGCCTGCGTTGAAGGAATTGAAGAATAATATGGGTACGCAGTTCGACCCGTTTGTCGTAGGTGCATTTATCAAGGCTTGGGAGAAAGGCAAGATAAAGAGAGATATGTCTTAACTTTGCACTATGGGAGCTCAACTCCCATAGCGTGCAGGAGATGGGGTTATGAAATATATAGTTCTTGTTGGTGATGGTATGGGTGATAGGCCGCTCGAGGAGTTAGAGGGCAAGACTCCTCTAGAGGCTGCAAAGACGCCTAATATGAATTTTATTGTCGAGAAGGGACGCTTAGGCTTCACTAATATGATACCGCTTCGCATGGCGCCGGCGAGCGATGTCGCGAATCTTTCTATTCTCGGGTACAATCCTCGGAAATATTATACTGGGCGCGGGCCGTTGGAGGCTGCGAATATAGGTATTGACCTGGCGGATGACGAGATAGCGTTTAGGTGTAATTTTGTGACTGTTTCCGGAGCTGAGGACAGGCTCGTGGATTATAGTGCCGGGCATATATCCAATGAAGAGGCTGCGGCTTTGATTAAAGAGTTGGGTGCCAAAATAGGCTCAGAGACAGTGCGGTTTTTTGCAGGCGTGAGTTACAGGCATCTTGTAGTGATCAAATGCAAAGACAAGGATGAGTTAAGGGCGCTGAGGAAACTTAAGTGCGCGCCGCCTCACGATATTATCGGTAAAAAAATAGAAAGATATCTGCCTAAAAAAGGAGAGGGTATTGAAATCATAAGTAAATTGATGGAGGCGTCGAAAGAGATTTTGGTGGGGCATGAGGTCAACAAGGTACGCCTTGACTTAAAAGAAAACCCTGCGAATATGATCTGGCTTTGGGGGCAGGGCGTGAAGCCGTCGATGCCAAAATTTTCAGAGTTGTTTAAAGTAGAAGGGTCTATTATTTCCGCAGTGGATCTAATAAAAGGCATAGGCAAGACCATCGGGCTCAGGGTTATAAATGTGCCTGGCGCAACAGGCTATTATGACACTAATTATGCGGGCAAGGCAGAGTACGCGTTGGAGTCTCTGAAGGCGAGGGATTTTGTATTTGTCCATGTTGAGGCGCCGGACGAAGCAGGTCATAACGGCGATTTAAAAGAGAAGATAGCAAGCATAGAGAAATTTGACAAGCTTGTCGTCGGAAAAGTGCTGGAGCATTTCAAATCTTCGAAAGAAGAATTTAGGATATTAGTGTTATCTGATCACGCGACGCCTCTGTCCATAAGGACTCATTCGAGGGATTATGTGTGTTTTGCAATGTACGGTACGGATATTGAACAGGACGAACACGCGTATTTCAATGAGAAGGAAGCCAAGTCCTGCAAGTTTCGCATAGACAGAGGATATGAACTTATGGAATTTTTTATCAGGTAATTTAGCCGAGATTGACTTCTGTCACTGAAACAATTGTCGCTTAAGTTTACACTTCAACAATGTTAAAGTGTAAACTTAAGCTTTTTTTAACCGCGGTGCGGGAGCATAATGAGCTCGATAGTGATAATATTAGGAACCCTGGTGTTTCTCGGCGCAGGGTATTTTTTTTATGCCCGCATAGTGGAGAGATTTTTTGAGGTAAATCCTGCCAATATCATGCCTGCTCACAAATATTACGATGGCGTAGATTATGTGCCTGCCAGGAATTGGTTGATCCTCTTTGGGCATCACTTTGCCAGTATTGCCGGGGCCGGACCCATAGTAGGTCCTGTGATTGCGGTTGCGATCTGGGGATGGTGGCCTGCGCTTTTGTGGATCGTAATAGGGACAGTGTTTATGGGAGGCGTCCATGATTTTGCGACGATCGTTATTTCTGTGAGACATAAGGGGCGTTCAATAGCGGATATAGCAGAGAGTGTGATTTCGAGGCGGGCGAAATTGGTCTTTTTAGGGTTTGTGTGGTTTGCGTTGATACTTGTGATCGCTGTGTTTGCTTCGATATGCGCCAGGACATTGACAGCAGAACCAAAGACTGCGGTGCCGTGTTTCGGGCTTATAGGCGTGGCGGTTTTTGTTGGGTTTTTGCTGTATAGGTTGAAGGCAAATATTTTTACAGCGACAGCCGTGGGACTGGTTTTGCTTTCCGTGTGTGTTTTTTTAGGCGATGCATTTCCTGTTGATTTAGGAGAGAACGCATTTTTTATATGGAGCGTTGTTCTTTTAGTGTATGCTTTTATCGCCTCTGTTACGCCCGTGCAAGTGCTTTTGCAGCCGAGGGATTACCTTTCAAGCTTTCTTTTATTTTTTGGAATAGGAGCGGGGGTTTTGGGTATTATACTCACGCGCCCGAACGTGAACGTTGCGGGTTTTGGAGGATGGGCGCCGGATGGTGCGGATTGGCTGTGGCCCATGCTTTTCGTAACGATCGCGTGCGGCGCAAACTCCGGCTTCCATGCGCTCATCGCAAGCGGCACGACCTCTAAACAGATCCCGAACGAGCGTTACGCAAAGCGCGTTGGTTACGGCGGCATGGTCCTAGAAGCTGTCCTGGCAGTCATTGCGCTGTTGGCGGTTTGCGCCGGGCTCTCCGCGGGCGCAGCGGGCGTTGCTGATGGAGCTACGGGCGGCGCGAGCGTTTTAAGAGGAATGCTCGCCAAAGGCGGGCCAGGTCCGATCGGTGCTTTTGGCGCAGGCTATGGCGTATTGACTGCGTCGCTTCTTTTTGGCAAGGGCCAGGTGATCGCTATATTGATCCTCAACGCCTTTATCCTGACTACCTTAGATACAGCGACGAGGATCGCCCGTTACATCTCAGAGGAACTTTTTAAAATTAAAAATAGATTCTTTTCGACATTTGTGGTAGTATTTACGAGTGGCGCATTGGCTTTGACTGGCCAGTGGAGCAAGATCTGGCCGCTGTTCGGAGCCTCTAATCAATTGGTCGCGGCGCTCACGTTTGTCGTTATTTCAAGCTGGCTCTTATGTAAGGGCAAGAGTTTGAGGTTTACATTTCTGCCAGCTATATTTATGCTATTAACATCTATAGGCGCGCTCCTGTATCAGCTGGTTGGCTTTGTAAAGAGTGGGGACGCGCTGCTTGCGACCGTGTCTGTGGCGCTTATGGCGCTTGCTTGTGTGATGGTCGCGGACGTGGTAGTGGCGATAAGGAAAAAGAAATTAAAGTGCAGGATTTTTTAGAGGCGGAAGAGCCTTTAAGTTTACACTTCAACAATGTTAAAGTGTAAACTTAGCGCGATAAAAAACCATGGCGAAAAAATTGATCGTCCAAAAATACGGCGGTTCGTCAGTCGCCAACACAGACAGGATAAAGAACGTGGCGCAGCGCATCGCGCGTTACAAGAGACGCGGCCATGCTCTCGTGGTGGTGGTCTCTGCGCTGGGTGACACGACAGACAACCTGTTGACGCTCGCCGACCAGATCACCGAGACACCTATCGAGCGCGAGGTCGACATGCTTATCTCGACGGGCGAACAGATATCTGCGGCGCTCTTAGCCATGGCCCTGCACAAGATGAGGGTGGATGCGATCTCTTTTACGGGAGCGCAAGTCGGCATCATGACTGATTGCTCGCACACAAAGGCGAAGATCGTGGACGTAAGCGCCGAGCGCATAAAAAGAGAGCTCAAGAAAAACAGGGTAGTGATAGTCGCGGGGTTTCAAGGCATAAACGCTGACCAGGAGATAACGACGCTTGGTCGCGGCGGCTCAGACATAACAGCAGTCGCGCTTGCCAAGACGCTCAACGCCAAGGCGTGTGAGATATACACGGATGTCGCCGGCGTTTACACGGCTGATCCGCGTATTGTGAAGGACGCGAGGAAGCTCAGCCGCATCAGTTACGAGGAGATGCTCGAGCTGGCATCGCTCGGCGCGCAGGTTATGCAGGCGCGCTCGATGGAAGTTGCAAAAAAATTCTCAGTACCACTACATATACGATCGAGTTTCACGAATGAAGAAGGTACGATTATATCCAAGGAGGTCAAGGCAATGGAAGAGGTTCTTGTCAGTGGCGTTACTATGAATAAAAAAGAGGCAAAGGTAACACTTTGCGCTGTGCCTGACAAGCCAGGCATAGCTGCTGTGATTTTCAATGATTTGGCAAAAAAGAACATAAATGTCGACATGATAATTCAGAACGTGAGTAGAACCGGATACACTGACCTTTCCTTTACAGTGCCTAAAGAAGAGCTCAACAGGACAAAGCATGTCCTACAGCAGATAGTCAAGGGTGTAAAGGCAAAGGGTGCGACGTACAACAGCGACATAGCAAAGATTTCCATTGTTGGCGTAGGTATGAAAAGTCACTCTGGCGTCGCGGCAAAGATGTTCAACGCGCTTGCCTCGAAAAGGATCAACATAGACATGATCTCGACTTCTGAAATAAAGATCTCATGCGTGATTAAGAAGAGTCGCGCAGAGGAAGCTGTGCGTATGATCCACAAGGCATTCGCGCTAAGCAAAAAATAAGGCACAATTTATTTTTAAGCGCGTAATAGCTCTCTTAAGTTTACACTTTAACAATGTTAAAGTGTAAACTTAAGGACGGAGAGAAGCGGTTATGCAGGAAATTAAATTATATGACACGACATTAAGGGATGGTTCGCAGGGAGAAGGTATCTCTTTTTCCGCGACAGATAAAATTAAGATCGCGAAAAAACTCAGCCTGCTCGGCATTCATTATATAGAAGGCGGGTGGCCAGGCTCTAATCCCAAGGACATGGAATTTTTTAAGGAAGCCAAGAAGAGGCTTAGGCTCAAAAAGTCTGAGCTTGTGGCATTCGGGAGCACGCGACGGACAAAAACAAATCCTGCGAAAGATGCTAATTTGAGAGCGCTTCTCAAGGCAGGCACGCGCACGATCACGATCTTTGGTAAGACATGGGATCTGCACGTTACAGACGCGCTAAAGGTATCTCCGCAGGAAAACCTGAGCATGATCCGTGAGACAGTCGAGTATTTAAAATCAAAAAAACATCAGGTCTTCTACGACGCAGAACATTTTTTTGACGGCTACATGAGCAATAAAGAATACGCGCTTGCGACTTTAGAGGCAGCCGTAAAAGGCGGTTGCGATGCGATCGTGCTCTGCGATACAAATGGGGGCATGATCACGAGCGAGCTAAGCACTGTAACGAGGGCAGTAAAAGACGAATTTAGCGAGAAACTAATCGGGATCCATACCCATAATGACAGCGGCATGGCTGTTGCCAATACTTTAGCTGCAGTAGAAGTCGGCTGCCGCATGGTGCAGGGCACTATCAACGGCTACGGAGAGAGGTGCGGCAACGCAGATCTTTGCGTGATCATCCCGAATCTGCAATTGAAAATGAGACACAAATGTCTTCCGGCCGCAAAACTAAAGGAATTCACAGAGGTTTCGCACTATGTCAGCGAGATCTCCAATATGAAACAACATGACAGCCAGCCGTTTGTCGGCAGAAGCGCTTTTGCCCACAAGGGCGGCGTGCACATCAACGCTGTCATGAAAAATCCAAAGACATACGAGCACGTGAAGCCTGGCATTGTTGGAAACCACCGGAGGATTTTGGTCTCTGAGCTCTCGGGCAAGACGAGTATTATTTTAAAGGCCAAGGAGCTGGAGCTGGATTTGTCAAAGGATGATCCAAAGACAAAGAAGATCTTGAAATTGGTCCAGAATCTTGAGAATCAAGGATATTATTTCGAGGCAGCAGACGGTTCTTTCGAACTCCTGATGAAAAAAATGCTAAAGAAATACAAGCCGTTTTTCTCGCTAGAAGGTTTTAAGGTGATTATTGAAAAAAGAGAAGACAGGACGCTGATCTCAGAGGCTACCATTAAGCTCAAAGTCAACAGGCGCAAAGAGCATACTGCTGCCGAAGGCGATGGACCTGTGAATGCATTGGATAATGCACTAAGAAAGGCGTTGAATAAATTCTACCCAACGCTTGCCGAAATGCATCTCTCTGACTTCAAGGTGCGCGTGCTGGACGAAAAGGCAGGCACAGCCGCAAAGGTGCGTGTTTTGCTCCAGTCCAAGGACCAGAAGTCTTCGTGGGGCACCGTCGGTGTGTCCGAAAACATCATCCAGGCCACCTGGCAGGCGCTCGTCGACAGCGTCGAATACAAACTACTAAAAGACAAAGCCAAGTGAAATGAGCACGCAACTTATGGAACAAAGTGAACATAAGTTGCTATGCGAATTTTATCCCGAGCGAAGCGAGGGATCTCATAAGACTACGAGATTGCTTCGGCTTCGCCTCGCAATGACACCGTAAATGAAAAACATCCCGCCTAGATATAATCCAAAAGAATGCGAACAATCTATTTATTCCAAATGGGAAAATGACGGGTTTTTTCGTGCCGAGCCACAGGCTTCCAAAAAACCATTTACAATAGTCATACCGCCGCCGAACGTCACTGGAATATTACACATGGGCCACGCGCTCAACAACACCTTGCAGGATATCTTGATACGTTGGAAGAGGATGCAGGGCAAGGCGAGCCTGTGGGTACCAGGTACTGATCACGCTGGCATTGCCACACAGAACGTGGTGGAAAGAAGTTTGCGGAAGAAAAACATAAGCCGCCAGCAGCTCGGAAGAGAGAAATTTGTAGAAGAAGTATGGAAGTGGCGAAAAGAGTACGGTAATGCTATTATTAGTCAGCTCAAGAGACTTGGTTCGTCGTGCGATTGGCAGCGCACGCGCTTTACAATGGACAAGGGACTTTCAGATGCAGTGTTGGAGGCGTTTGCTCAGCTCTATGAAAAAGGTCTTATATATAGAGGTAATTATATAATTAACTGGTGCCCGCGATGTCAGACTGCGCTTTCTGACGAGGAAGCACCACATGTGGATGCAGAAGGCAAATTGTATTATATAAGGTACCCGTTTAGACCGGGTCACGGGTCACGGGTCACGGGTCACGGCGTGATTGTCGCCACGACCCGGCCCGAGACAATGCTGGGTGATGTTGCAGTCGCAGTAAATCCAAAAGACAAAAGATACAAAAAGCTCGTCGGGGAAAAGTTAATATTGCCCTTAATCGAGCGCGAGATAGAGATAATCGCAGACGATTTCGTGGACAAAAAATTCGGCACAGGTGCTGTCAAGGTTACGCCAGCACACGACCCCAATGACTTTGAGATATCGAAGCGTCACGATCTCGAGCCTCTGAAGGTCATAGCCCCCGACGGCAAAATGAATGAGAACGCCGGATATTTTTCCGGCATGGACAGGTTCGAGGCGCGCGAAGCCGTGCTCAAGGAGCTCGCAGAGAAGCAGCTGCTCGTAAAGACAGAGGCACATCAGCACGCAGTCGGCCATTGCTACAGGTGTCACTCTGCAGTGGAACCGTATCTCTCGCTCCAGTGGTTTGTAAAGATGAAACCTCTCGCAAAACCAGCGATCGACGCAGTGAAGAAAGGTAAGATAAAGTTTTACCCGAAACGCTGGACAAAGGTGTATCTGAATTGGATGGAGAATATCCGCGACTGGTGCATATCGAGACAGATTTGGTGGGGGCATCGCATCCCGGTCTATTACTGCGCAGAAGAGCATGTCATCGTTTCGAAAGCAAGGCCGGAAAAATGTCCGACGTGCGGCTCTGCAGAGATCCGGCAGGACGATGATGTGTTGGATACGTGGTTCTCATCGTGGCTGTGGCCGTTTTCAACGCTTGGCTGGCCGGAAAAGACAGAGGATCTTAAATATTTTTACCCGACTTCAGTGCTGGTCACAGCGCCTGAGATATTGTTTTTTTGGGTTGCGAGAATGATCATGTCCGGCATGGAATTCATAAAAAAAATACCTTTCGAACATGTATATATCCATGGCACCGTCAGAGACCTGACCGGCAAGAAGATGTCAAAATCGCTAGGTAATGTCATAGACCCTATTGACATCATAGATGAATTTGGCGCAGACGCGCTGCGATATAGCATTATTGCGATAACATCGACAGGCCAGGACGTATTTCTCTCAAAAGAAAAATTCCAACTAGGGCGCAACTTTGCGAATAAGATATGGAATGCCTCGCGGTTCGTGCTCATGAATATCCCCTCATCCAGCCCTCTCCCCAATGGGGAGAGGGAAAGGGTGAGGGGCGATCTATCACTTGCTGACCAATGGATTCTGAGCAAGCTTAATAAAACTATAGCTGCTGTCACAAAGGCCCTGGAAAATTACAGATTCAGCGAGGCTGAGTCGCTTGTCTATGAATTTTTCTGGCACGAGTTTTGTGACTGGTATTTGGAGATAGTCAAACCAGATATTATGGCTGAAGGCTCAAGGCCGAAGGCTGAAGGCACCCAGAAAATTCTTTTAGATGTCTTGGAAAATTCCTTAAAGCTTCTGCACCCGTTTATGCCATTCGTAACAGAGGCAGTATGGCAAAACATAAAGGAACGAGAGACCATAATGTTGGAGAATTGGCCTGCGCCAGATAAGACCAAGATCAAAGAAAAATTAGAGAAGGATATGGAGCTCATTAAGAATATAATAATAAACATAAGAAATATACGCTCTGATTTAAATATACCTTACAGCCAGAAGCTAAAAGTATATCTCTCGCCTTTAAAGAAAGGCAAACAATCAAGACTCAAAGGCGGCGGCATTGATTACATTAAAAATCTTGCGCGCCTGGAAGAATTAACTGTAGAAAAAGGTATAAAAAAGCCAAAGCACTGTGCGACTGCTATACTCGAGGATTTTAATCTATTTATTCCATTAGAGGGAGTCATTGATCTCGAGGCAGAAAAGGCGCGGCTTCTAAAAAAGAGGGGAGACCTCGATACGAAATTAAAATTCACCGCCAAAAGATTAAAGGATAAAAATTTTGTCACAAAGGCGCCCGAGAATATAGTAGCTCAGGAAAAGACAAAAAGCGCGAGCCTGAAAGAACAAATAGAAAGAGTCCAGAACTCTCTCAAGTTCACGTTTTAACAATGTTAAAAAATAGGGACAGACACCTATTTTTTCGCGACGACCTATTTTGATGAAAAATAGGTGTCTGTCCCTATTTTTTTTAAGCGCGTCATCCCCGCGAAAACAGGGATCCAGATTACCATGAAACTTTCCAGAGAAAAAGTATTGTCTATAATAATGGCTGCGTTGGCAGAAGACCTTGGCACAGGCGATATCACAAGCTCTGTGCTTTTTGAAAAAGACATCAACGTGATTGTCAATATTTTTGCCAATGAGGAATGCGTGGTCTGTGGCCTCGACGTCGCAAGATGGGTTTTTAACGCAGTGGATGAAAAGATAAATTTCAGGCCCCTGTGCGATGACGGATACAATGTTAAAAAAGGTAAGAAAATAGCCTCGCTCACTGGCCCTGTAAAAGGCATTTTAAGCGGAGAGAGGACTGTGTTGAATTTTTTAGGGAGGCTCAGCGGCATTGCGACATTGACCAGTAAATTCGTAAAAAAGACCAAGGGGTCGTGCGCGAAGATCTTTGATACAAGAAAAACCACGCCTGGCTGGAGGGTTTTGGAAAAATATGCTGTCAGGATCGGCGGAGGATGTAATCACAGAATGGGACTATGGGACGGCGTGTTGATAAAAGACAATCACATAGAAGGTTTAAGGCTTAAGGCTGAAGGTTCGAGGCCCCAAGTTATTAAGCAAGCAGTCGAGGCCGCGAAGATAAGGGGTTACAAGAACATCGAGGCAGAGGTCGAGGATTTAAAAGAGTATAAAGCAGCGCTTGAGGCAGGTGCTGACATTATTATGCTCGACAATATGAAGATCGAAGACGTAAAAAAAGCAATAAAGATAAAAAAAAGGTCAAAGGTGGCATTAGAGGTTTCAGGTGGCATCACATTGGACAATGTCTCGAAATACGCCAAGACAAAAATAGACAGGATTTCCATAGGTTTTCTTACCCACTCAGTTCCATCAATAGATTTTTCCCTAGACCTTTGCTAACTAAAAATAGGTGTTTGTCCCTATTTTTAGTTAGCGCATTCGTCGTGCAAACATATAGACTAACACTTTAAAATATTTATGTCAGAGTTTAAGCTAGAGAGCAATTTCAAACCACAGGGCGATCAGCCGCAGGCGATAAAGAAACTCCTCTATGGCTTAGAGAAAAAAAATAGATTCCAGACGCTTTTGGGTGTCACTGGTAGCGGCAAGACATTCACAATGGCGAACGTGATTTCCGCTGTACAGCGGCCGACCCTTGTCGTTTCCCATAACAAAACTCTCGCAGCCCAACTCTATAGCGAATTCAAGGAATTTTTCCCGCACAACGCCGTAGAATATTTTGTTAGTTACTATGATTATTACCAGCCAGAGGCGTACGTGCCGCAGACAGACACCTATATAGAGAAAGACGCGTCCATAAACGACAGTATTGACCGGCTCAGACTTTCGGCTACGAGCAGCCTCATGTCGAGGCGAGATGTATTGATCGTGGCGAGTGTTTCTTGCATATACGGGCTCGGTTCGCCCAGTGACTACGCAGAACTCTTGCTTTTTTTGGAAAAAGGCCAGGAGATAAAAAGAAAAGATCTCCTGGCTTCGTTAGTTAACATCCACTATTCGAGAAATGACATTGACTTTAAGCGTGGATGCTTCAGGGTGAGAGGAGAGATTATAGAGATATTTCCGGCGTACAAAGAGACTGCGTTCAGGATATATTTTTTTAGTGACACCGTCGATAAAATTTGCGAGATCGATCCATTGACAGGGGAGGCACTGGCTGTTATTGACAAGATCGCTATCTACCCTGCGAAACACTTTGTGACGACTGAAGACAAAATAGAGAAGGCGATCGCAGCTATAAAAATTGAACTGGAGAAAAGAGTTAAGGAATTACAGTCGCAGAATAAGTTGCTCGAGGCTCAGCGGCTTGCGTCCAGGACCAAATACGACATCGAGATGCTGAAGGAAATGGGTTTTTGCAATGGTATAGAAAATTATTCAAGACACTTGAGTAACCGCGAACCTGGCTCAAGGCCGTATTGCCTTTTGGATTATTTTCCCGAGTATTTTTTGACGATTATCGACGAGTCGCATGTGACGCTGCCGCAGCTGAAGGGCATGTACAACGGAGACCGCGCGCGCAAGCAGACCCTCGTTGATTACGGATTCAGACTTCCTTCAGCGCTCGACAACAGGCCGTTGAAATCCGAGGAGTTCATGGATATTATTCGCGATATGATATTCGTTTCTGCTACGCCATCAGATTATGAATTTGAAAAATCCACTCAGGTCGTTGAACAATTGATAAGACCTACGGGACTCATTGACCCAGAGATAATTTTAAAACCCAGTGACGGCCAAATAGAGGATCTTGTGAAAAACATAAGAGCAAGGTCTCGCAAAAACCAGAGAGTGCTCGTTACTACTTTGACAAAAAGGATGTCCGAAGACCTCGCGGCTTACTTAAGGGATTTGGAATTAAAGGTCAAATATATTCATTCTGAAATCGGTACGATCGAAAGGGCTGAGATCTTACAGGATCTGCGGCGCAGGGAATTTGATTGTCTCATAGGCATAAATCTATTGCGAGAAGGCTTGGACCTGCCAGAGGTTTCGCTCGTGGCTATTTTAGACGCTGATAAAGAGGGTTTTTTGAGATCGCAGACTTCTCTGATCCAGGTGGCAGGCCGTGCTGCCCGGCACATCAACGGCCAGGTGATAATGTATGCTGACACGATAACGAAGTCGATGAAGAAGGCGATTGAGGAGACGAGCAGGCGCAGGAAGAAGCAGCTCGAGTTCAACAGACTCCACAATATCACGCCGCGCTCGATCGAAAAGGCCATCAGAGACGGTATAGAGGTTACTAAGAAAGCAGGCGAGGTCGTGATCTATGCAACTGGCCAGAGCGAGGACGAGTATGAGCTCGACACGTTGATTGCAGAATTGCAACGCGAGATGGAGTCGTATGCGCGGAACCTGCAGTTCGAAAGAGCAGCCGAACTCCGCGACCAGATCAAACGCCTCCGCCACGGGTAGAAGGGGCTTCAATATGCGAAAATGCAGACATCATGGCCTGATGAATCAGGCAACTACAAATACCTGACGGCAATACCTGATTGATGTAGTTGCCCAATTCATTGGGCCTGGAAAAGACTATGATCGACCATAAGATTTTGGGGTTTTTCAAGAAGCGAAAGGATAACCATGTCTCCGGAGAGGAGCTGAGCGAGGCCCTTGGAATCTCACGCACAGCTGTCTGGAAACACATAGAGAGGCTTCGCGAAGAAGGTTACGACATAGCTGCGTCTCCGCATCTCGGATATAAATTGGTCTCAGCACCTGATAGATTGACTGAAATAGAACTAGGTTGGCAACTAAAGACAGAAGTCGTAGGAAGAAAAATAATTTCTTATAAAGAAATAAATTCTACAAATGACGCGGCGTATCACCTTGCAACTTCAGAAGAGGCGGAAGGGACAGTGGTCATAGCAGAATACCAGACAAAGGGCCGGGGAAGATTGGGCAGAAAATGGATCTCGCCCAAAAGTAAGGGTGCGTATTTTTCTGTTATATTAAGACCTGACATTTTGCCGACAGAGCTTTCTGTTATTACGCTTTTTTCTTCGTTAGCTGTTGCAAAGACGATTAGAGAGACTGTGGGCTTGTCAGCTTTTATTAAATGGCCAAATGATATTTTGATAAAAGGTCAAAAGACTTGCGGGGTGCTGACAGAATTGAATGGCGAGATGGACAAGATAAATTTTGTCATAGCAGGGATTGGCATTAACATAAATACGAGCAAGGAATTATTACCTGAAGGCGCGACTTCTCTTTCTGAAGAGAAGGGGGCTGGGATTCCAAGACTGGAATTTGTAAGAGCGCTTTTTAGGAGTCTGGACAAATATTATAGGATGTTCAAAAAAGGCAGGATAGAGTCGATTTTAAAGGAATACAAAAAGCTTTCCAGCGTCCTTGACAGAAGGGTCCAGATAGATTATCATAACAGTCTCGTCTCTGGCGTTGCAACAGATGTGGATAGGGAAGGAGCGCTGATATTGAGGCTGGATTCGGGATTTAATGAGAGGGTCTTGGCAGGCGATGTAAAAATTCTCCGTTAACTTTACACTTCAACAATGTTAAAGTGTAAAGTTAACGGATTTTAAGGTAGACGAAAATTATGTTATTGGCGATAGACATAGGAAATACAACTATTAATAATGGGATCTTTTATAGAGGAAAGCTAAAAAAGTCCTTTGGAGTCCCTACTTACGGAACTGATTATAAGGCAGTATATAAAAAAAGATTAGGCGCCGTGGAGAAAATTATAATCGTCAGTGTTGTGCCCAAGGTATTAAAGAAGCTCGAGAGAGAGCTTAAAAAGATATTTAGTGGAAAGATTATAGTTGTTGGCCGAGACGTGGCTAGCGGTGTAAAAAATCGCTACAGAAATCCAAGGCAGGTAGGGCAGGATAGGCTTGTCAATGCAAGAGCTGCATGCGAGCTGTATGGTAAAAACTGCATTATCGTGGATTTTGGTACAGCAATAACAATAGATATTGTAAATAGAAACAAGGAATATCTGGGCGGTCTGATCATGCCTGGCGTCGAGATATCTCTCAAGACCTTGCATGAGAAAGCATGCCTGTTGCCTAAAGTGAGTCTGAAAAAACCAAAAGGGGTTTTAGGAAAAGAGACACGAGAGAGCATGGTGAGCGGCGCAGTTTATGGTTTTAGCAGCATGTGCGACGGTATAGTAAGAAAGTTGAAAAGAAAATATTGTAGAGATGCGCATGTAGTCGCTACAGGTGGTATGTCTAAACTCATCGGGCCTTATTGCGAAACAGTAGACAATATAGACCCTGACCTGACCCTCAAAGGCTTAAGTTTACACTTTAACAATGTTAAAGTGTAAACTTAAGGAGAGTGGAAGTGATGTTTAAAATTTTATCCAATAAAAAAATAGCGCCGCGGATATTTAAGATGGAGCTCGAGGCGCCACTCGTGGCAAAAAAAGCAAAGGCAGGCCAGTTTGTAATTGTGCGCATAGACGAGCGAGGCGAACGCATTCCTCTTACTGTAGCTGATCATGGTGCCGAAGGTATTACCATTGTCTATCAAGAGGTAGGCGTTACAACGCATCGTTTAACAGAAAAGAAGAACGGAGAATTTCTGCAGGATGTGGTCGGGCCGCTGGGCCATGCGACCGAAGCCAAGAAAATAGGGGCTGTCTGTTGTATTGGTGGCGGGGTTGGTATTGCAGAGCTGTATCCTGTGGCAAGGGCATATAAGGATTCTGGCAACAAGGTGATAGTAATTGTCGGCGCGAGAAACAAAGAGCTTATTATTTTCAAGAAAGAGCTGAGCAAGGTATGCGACGAGATGTTTGTGATGACTGACGACGGTTCTGACGGCAAAAAAGGCTTTGTGTCAGATGCGCTTAAAGAGATCATGGATTCCGGCAAAGGGATTGATCTGGTCTATGCAGTGGGGCCAGCGATCATGATGAAGGTGGTCGCGGATGTGACGAGGACTAAAAAAATAAAGACCATAGCATCTTTAAACACTGTGCTTGTGGACGGCACTGGTATGTGTGGTTCTTGCAGGATAGAGGCGGAAGGCGGCACAAAATTTGTCTGCGTAGACGGGCCTGAGTTTGACGCGCACACAGTGAATTTTGACGAACTTATGGCGAGGCAATTATTATTCAAAGAGCAGGAAGGTCACGCCTGTAAATTAAATAACCTTAAGTTCACACTTTAACATTGTTGAATTGTGAACTTAAGATTGAACTCTAATGAAAAAGCAGAACGCGAAAGATAGAATTAAAAATTTTAACGAAGTTGCGCAAGGCATGGCGCAAGATGAGGCTGTAAAAGAGGCGAGTCGGTGTCTTTTTTGCAAAAAACCCAAGTGTAGCGCGAACTGCCCAGTCGAAATAGATATTCCACGTTTCATAGGTGCTATAAAGAATAAGAAATTTTCTGACGCGATAAAGATAATCAAGGAGAGAAACAATCTGCCTGGTGTTTGCGGTAGGGTGTGTCCGCAAGAGTCGCAATGCGAGGGCGCATGTGTTTTGAATAGCAAGAACGCGCCGATAAACATTGGGGGGCTAGAAAGATTTGCAGCAGATTGGGGGTTAAAGCACGAGCGACGAGCGACGAGCGACGAGCGACGAAAAAATAATTTTAAGGTCGCGATCATTGGCAGCGGTCCTGCAGGATTAACATGTGCAGGCGACCTTGCCAAGCTAGGATACAAGGTCACTGTATTCGAGGCCCTGCATATTGCTGGTGGGGTTTTAGTATATGGCATTCCTGAATTTCGCCTACCAAAGGAAATCGTAAAAAAAGAAATAGAATATCTGCAGTCGCTAGGAGTCGAGATAAAGACAAATTTTATAGTCGGGAAGACATCGGTGCTAAAAGAGATCTTTGAGGAAGGCCATAAGGCTGTTTTTGTAGGCACTGGTGCAGGCCTCCCGAATTTTATGAACATACCTGGTGAGAACCTGAACCGTGTGTATTCTTCGAATGAGCTTTTGACCAGGGCAAACTTGATGAAGGCGTATTTTTTTCCAGATTACGACACGCCTGTAAACATAGGCGAGAAGGTCGCGGTCATCGGAGGCGGCAACACTGCAATGGATTCTGCGAGGGTTGCGCTCAGGCTTGGCGCAAAAAAGGTTTACATAATATATAGAAGATCTGAAAAAGAGATGCCGGCGCGCAGGGAAGAGATTGAAAACGCAAAGGAAGAAGGCATAGAGCTTCATACATTGACATTGCCAAAAAGAATTGTCGGCGACGAGAAGAATTTCGTAAAGAGCATGGAATGCATAAAGATGAGATTGGGTAGGCCAGATTCCTCGGGTAGGCGCAGGCCAGTGCCGATAGAGGGTTCTGAATTTACAATGGATGTAGATACAGTTGTCGTGGCAATAGGTCAGAGTCCGAATCCGGTGTTTTTAAAGGCAACGCCTGAGCTAAAGGTCGACAAATGGAACAAGGTTATCATTGAAACCGGGACTCAAGCTACGAATATAAAAGGTGTATTTGCAGGCGGCGATGCAACTGAGGGCGACGACACAGTCATAGCTGCGATGGGCGCTGGCAAACGCGCTGCAAAGGCAATGCATGACTATTTAAGTAAGGCTTAAGTTTACACTTTAACATTGTTGAAGTGTAAACTTAAGGAGGGAGAATGGCGAAGGAAAGGGTGCTTGTTGCAATGAGCGGAGGCGTGGATAGTTCCATGGCCGCGGCGATCTTAAAGAACGACGGCTATGATGTTATCGGCGCCACAATGAAGATCTGGCCAAAAGAGCATTGCGGCAAATCAGGGAAAAGGCCTTGTTGCTCACTGGAAGACATCAGTGATGCAAAAAAAGTTTGTGAGACGCTCGGTATCCGTCATTATGTCTTGAACTTTGAAAAGCTATTTAAGGAAGAAGTCATAGATTATTTTACTCGCGAATATCTGGCTGGCCGGACGCCAAACCCGTGTATCGTGTGCAACGAAAAGATAAAGTTCGGGAAGCTGCTAAAAAAGGCAGAGGAGCTCGAATGCGATTTTATTTCCACGGGACACTATGCAAGGATTGAAAGAAACGGAACATATAAGCTGAGAGAATCTGCAGACAAGGCCAAAGACCAGTCTTATGTTTTGTTTTCACTTAGTAATGCCCAGATGAAGAAATCACTTTTGCCTATAGGGGGTCTTAATAAAGATGATGTCAGGGCCAAGGCAAAAGAATTCGGACTCGGTATTTATGAAAAGTCAGACAGTCAGGAGATCTGCTTTGTGCGCAATGACAATTATGTTGATTTTATAAAAGAGCATTGTGGCATAAAGGCAAAGAAGGGCGACGTGGTCGATTTAGGCGGCAAAACACTGGGCAGTCATAATGGTTTTTGGAATTTTACAATAGGTCAACGACGAGGCCTTGGCATTTCTCATACAAAGCCTCTTTATGTAATCGATATAATGCCAAAAGAGAATAAAATAGTTGTCGGAGATTTTTCAGAAACAAAGAGAAAGAAATTTACAGTAAAGGACGTGAACTGGTGTTGCAAAAAGCGCGACGCTTCTTTTGAAACAGATGTGAAAATAAGATATACCCATAAGAAGGCAAGAGCCGCCATTAGAAAGCTGGAATGCAAAAGAGTGGGAGTAGAGTTTAAAGAGGCGCAGGAAGCTATTACGCCAGGCCAGGCAGCTGTTTTTTACGATGGCGAGTACGTGCTTGGCGGCGGCTGGATAGAAAGAGTGACGGCTTAAGTTTACACTTCAACATTGTTGAAGTGTAAACTTAAGGAATTAAGCATGGATAAATTGGCAAGGCTGAGGCAAAATTTACAGAAACTGGGAAGCGTAGTGGTGGCGTTTTCAGGAGGCGTGGATTCAAGTTTTTTGTTAAAAATGACAAGCAAGGCTTTACCAAAGAAAAATATATTGGTGGTTACAGCAGTTTCCGAGACTTATACTAGTTCTGAATTAGCACAGTCAAAGAGGTTTGCAAAATCCTTAGGCGTCGGGCATAAAATAATATTTACAAACGAGTTCAAGGACGCTAATTTTAGGAAAAATTCAAAAGAGAGATGCTATTATTGTAAGAAAGAATTGTTCTCGCGATTGGTTCGCCTGGCGAAGCAGAAGGGCTTGCGGCAAGTAATAGATGCCTCTAATCTTGATGACAAAAAAGATTTTAGACCTGGTAGCAAGGCAAAAAAAGATTTTGGCATAAGAAGTCCACTTCAAGAAGCGAGGCTGACCAAAGATGACATACGGAAATTTTCAAAAAGAATGAATTTGAAGACTTGGAATATGCCGTCTATGGCATGTCTCGCATCCAGGGTCCCTTATGGCAAAGAAATCAGCAGAGGCCTCTTGAAGAGGATAGAAAAGGCAGAGGATTTCATAAAAAAATCAGGAATAAGGAATGTCAGGGTCAGATGTCATGGTAATATTGCCAGGATCGAGGTTGACAAAAAAGATATAAAGAGATTTCTAAATTTAAAATTTTGTGATAGAATAGTAAAAAATCTAAAAGGTCTGAGATTTTCTTATATCGTCCTGGATCTGCAAGGCTACCGGACAGGTAGTTTGAACGAGGTTTTAAATTAAGCACGAAAACCCCTTAAGTTTACACTTCAACAATGTTAAAGTGTAAACTTAAGGATTATTTGGGGGGCGGCGTAGCTCAGCTGGTCAGAGCAGTCGGCTCATACCCGGCGCGTCAGTGGTTCGAATCCACTCGCCGCTACCATCCGTCTTCGCTGAGCAGCTTTCGCTCTCAGCTTCGCCGGACTATACCCCTACAGACATTCTATGTTTATTGATAAAATTAGAGATATAATAAACAAATATAATATGATCAAGATGTATGATAGAGTGCTAGTCGGGCTCTCAGGCGGCCCGGATTCTATTGTGCTCTTACATGCCTTACTAGAACTAAGGCATGAATTTTCTTTGACAATATACATTGCGCACCTAGATCATGGATTTAGAGGAGAAGAGTCTAGTACGGACAGGAAATTTTGCGAAGACCTAGCCAAAGACTTGAGAGTTGATATTGTTTGTGAAAAAATAGATGTTCCAAAGATCGCCAAAGAAAAAGGCCTTTCACCAGAAGAGGCTGCGCGCTTCGAGAGGTATGATTTTTTCAAAAGAATGGCAGCAGCAAAAAAGATTACCAAGGTAGCCATTGGCCACAATAGAGACGATCAAGCAGAAACAGTATTGATGAGGGTTTTTCGCGGATCAGGTATGACTGGATTAGGAGGGATAAGACCAGTTAAATCCATGGGGAACATTACTGTAATCAGGCCACTTATAGAGATTTCCCGACGAGAGATAGAGAAGTTCCTCAAAGATAATGACGTGAAGGTCAGGCGTGATTCTTCGAACGATAAGACTTTGTTTACAAGAAACAGGATCAGGCATGACTTGATGCCATATTTAGAAAAGAATTTCAACGCCAATATTAAGGAGATCTTGGCTAATACTGCGGAAAATCTCAGGACTGAAAATGAGTTTTTAGAAAAGCTAGCCAAGAGAAAATTTAAAAGTATGTCAAAGAAAAGCGATCCTTCCGAGATCGCGATCTACATCAAAAAGTTTAAGAAGCAATCCACGGCGCTGCGCAAGAGGATTTTAAGAGTTGCATTGGAAGAATTAAAGGGCAACTTGAGAAGGTTGACGTATCAGCATTGGAAGGAAATGGAGGAGCTAATCGAGAAGCGGCCTGGCAATTCTATAGTTGACCTGCCAGGCGGCATAAACGTTGTTAAGAACAAAAATAAAATCCTCATCCAATTCCAGCCTTAAGGCTACGTCTAAAAAATAGGGACAGACACCTATTTTTTTCACTACCTATTTTGATGAAAAAATAGGTGTCTGTCCCTATTTTTAACCTATTTTTAACATTGTTAAAGTGTAAACTTAAGGATTGTCAAGAGCGCGAACCTGTGATAATATATTAAATTAAATATAAAGGAGATAGAATGCAGACGTCCGGGACACCTAAGAAAAAAAAGAATTTAAACGACAAAAACAAGCTCAATAGGAATGTTTTTCTATGGGCTGGTCTTTTGTTGTTGTTCCTGTATATAATTAGAATCGCGTCTTTCGCACCACAGGCAACTTCGAAGGAGTTGAGCTATAGTGAGTTCTACAGGCTTCTTGAGACTAACAGGGAGACAGGTGCCATAGATACCGTCGTAAAAGTCGATGACTATGTAAAAGGTATGTTTTCGAGCGGTGCGAATTTTGCAGTCCGCATCCCGTCGCAAGACCAGGACTTGATCAGGCTCTTGAGAGAGAATGTCGGGAGTTTTGAGATAAGGCCACCAAAGACTTTATGGGCGAATCTTTTTTATTCCCTTGGTCCGATGATTCTCTTTATTGGATTTTTGTGGTTTTTTGTTTACAGGAGCGCCTCGCAAGGCGGGGGCAGGATCCTTTCGTTCGGCAAGAGTCGCGCGCAGCAGATTTCCAGCGGAAAGACCAAAATCACATTTAACGACGTGGCAGGTGTTGATGAAGCAAAAGAGGAGCTTAAGGAAGTCATAGAATTTTTAAAAGACCCGAAGAAATTTCAGAAACTCGGTGGAAAGATCCCGAAGGGCGTCTTGGTGATGGGGCCACCCGGTACAGGAAAGACCTTGCTTGCAAAGGCAGTGAGCGGTGAGGCTGGCGTGACGTTTTTCAGTATCAGCGGATCTGACTTTGTCGAGATGTTCGTGGGAGTCGGTGCTTCCAGGGTACGCGATTTGTTCGAACAGGCAAAGCGCGCTGCGAAAACAGGTGGCAAGGGTTGTATTATTTTTATAGACGAGATAGATGCTGTTGGGCGACAACGCTTCGCAGGCATAGGCGGTGGCCACGACGAACGCGAACAGACATTGAACGCACTTCTAGTGGAAATGGACGGCTTTAATACGCAGGAAGGCGTTATTTTGATCGCGGCTACGAACAGGCCAGATGTCCTGGACCCGGCGTTGCTCAGGCCAGGAAGATTTGACAGGATGATCGTGATTTCCAGGCCTGATATCATAGGAAGAGAAGCGATCCTTAAGGTGCATGTGAGAAAAATAAAACTCGCCAAAGAAGTGGATCTCAAGGCCATTGCGAGACAGACCTCTGGTTTTTCAGGCGCGGATCTCGCGAATCTCGTAAATGAGGCAGCGCTGTTGGCTGCGAGGCGCGACAAAGACAGCGTTTCTATGGAGGAAATGCAGGAGTCGATCGAGAGAGTCATTGCCGGTCCTGAAAAAAAGACACGCGTGATAAACGCAGAAGAGAAAAAGATCGTAAGTTACCATGAATCAGGTCATGCACTTTTGGCGTTTCTGATTCCGGGAGCTGATCCTTTACATAAAGTCTCGATTATACCGAGGGGCATTGCGCTTGGTTACACAATGAGGTTGCCCTTGGAGGACAGGTATATTGTTACAAAGAAGGAATTGATAGGGAAGATCATTGGCATCCTAGGTGGAAGAGCTAGTGAGGATCTTGTATTTGGCGAGCTGTCGACGGGCGCTAAAGATGATCTGGAAAAGGCCACTTCTATTGCTAGGGATATGGTAATGAGATGGGGCATGAGTGAAAAGCTCGGCAATCTTACATTTGGAAGGCGCGAAGAGCAAGTATTTTTAGGAAGAGATATAGTCGAGGAGAAAAATTACAGCGAGGCCACAGCAGTTGAAATAGATAAAGAAGTGCGAAAGATCGTTAGTGAATGCTATGTTAGCGCAAAAAAAGAACTTTCTAATAATAAAGACAAACTGAAGCTATTGGCTGAGAAATTATTGGAAAAAGAAGTAATGGACTCAGGGGAAGTAAAAAAGCTCATATTAGGCGAGTCCAGCAAAAGTCCCTCTGCTTAAGTTCACACTTTAACATTGGGGAAGCCTGTGCCACGAAGTGGTATGCGAACTTAAGGAAGTTCCAAGGTCTCCGCCGCGAGCTTTAAGAGAATGGATAATTTTAAATTTGGTTCCCGGACGTTTGTCATGGGGATCCTAAATCTTACGCCTGATTCATTCAGCGGCGATGGCATATATGAAGACGCGGACCGTGCCGTAGAGAGAGCCGTAAGGATGATCGAAGAAGGCGCGGATATTATCGATGTCGGAGGTGAATCGACAAGGCCTGGTTCGGCACAGGTCGCAGCAGGAGAGGAACTAAAAAGAATCACTCCTGTCATTAAAAAACTTGCGAAGAAAATAAAAATCCCGATCTCGATAGATACGCGAAAGCGCGACGTGGCTGTGGCTGCGCTCGACAACGGCGCCTCGATAATAAATGATATCAGTGGGCTCGAGGCAGATGAGGGCATGGCGCAGGTCGCGAGTCAGTACAATGCAGGCGTCGTCATCATGCATATGAAGGGAACGCCCGAGACGATGCAGAAAGATCCGACTTACGACGATGTTATAGCGGAAATTATCAATAAGTTATCGCAGCTTGTCGCCCGCGCAGAAAAAAAAGGGGTAAAGAAGAACAATATTATAATAGATCCTGGCATAGGGTTCGGCAAGACATTTGAGCACAATCTGGATATTTTGAACAATCTTTCGCGTTTCAGGGCGCTGGAAAAACCAATACTTGTTGGCCTGTCAAGAAAATCATTCATAGGCAAGGTATTAAGCGCGGAACCGCAAGAAAGAATATTTGGTACGGCAGCAAGCGCAGCACTTGCAATAAGAAATGGAGCTGATATAATAAGAGTACACGATGTAAAGGAGATGAAGCAGGTCGCAGAAGTCACAGACGCGATCCTGGGGACAGCTCTTGCTTTAGCTTCATCTGAAGCTAAAGCAAGAGCTGTCCCCACCAAGAAAAAATGACAAATTACCTATTGATCGTAAAAATACTCGTTGAGATCTGCATTCTCTGGTTTAGTTTTTATGTGATTCTGATTTTTGCCAGAGGCACGCGGGGCGTCCAGGTGTTAAAAGGCGTAATCCTTATTGCGCTTTTCTTTATTGTGACTCAAAAATTAGGCTTGGACACGATAAATTGGATCTTTACAAAGCTTTTCGCTATTTCCGTTATTGCATTCTTTATTATATTTCAACCAGAACTCAGGCGAGGACTTGCTAGTATCGGACAACATCCGTGGCATGATATTTTCTTTAGAGAATCCGAAGTCATAAAAGAGGTCATAAAGTCCGTGACTTTTCTTTCAAAGCGGAAGATCGGCGCGTTGATAGCGGTTGAAAGAGAAAGCAGGCTTCGTCATTACATGGAGAGCGGTGTAGAGATAGACGGTGCAGTCAGTTCCGAACTTTTGATAACGACTTTTATGCCCAATACGCCGCTTCACGACGGAGGAGTTATAATTTCAGGCGACCGCGTAATAGGCGCTGGCTGCTTGTTCCCGCTCACGCAAAATCCAAATGTCTCTAGGACGCTGGGTACGCGACACAGGGCAGGCCTTGGCCTGAGTGAGGAGACCGATGCTGTTGTAATTATTGTTTCTGAAGAGACAGGTGGGATTTCAATTGCAAATGGCGGACGACTTTCTCATGATATGGACAGGGAAACGCTCGAGTGCGCCCTAAATAATCTTTTTAAGTCAGACAAAAAGAAAAAAGGTTTTTTCTCTAGTCGGAGTAGTGCCGCATGAAAAACTGGATCGTAAATAATTTTTGGATAAAAGCGGTATCTTTAATTCTCGCTGTGATTATGTGGTTTTATGTCAACGGCGAATTGGAGAAAGAGAAGCGGCTTTCGAGAAAATTTTACCAATCCGCGCTTTACAAATCCCACCTTGAAAAATCTGCGAATAGAGCTGGAGTAACGGAGAACGACTGACATGCCTAGGCTGGGCGTAAACGTAGACCACGTGGCGACGTTAAGAGAGGCGAGGGGCGGCATAGACCCTGATCCTGTGTGGGCGGCTTCGATATGCGAGCAGGCAGGTTGCGACAGTATAGTTGCGCATCTCAGGGAAGACAGACGTCATATAAAAGATGCGGATGTGCAGCTTTTGAAAAAAAATGTTCGAACGCGTTTTAATCTTGAGATGTCGATAAACAAAGATATTGTTGCGATTGCAAAAAAAATCGTGCCACATCAGGCAACGCTCGTTCCGGAAAAAAGACAGGAGCTTACGACTGAGGGAGGGATGTGCGTTACGAAGCAAAAGAAAAAAATCGCGGATGTAGTGAAGGCGCTTAGAAAGAAAAAGATAGAGGCAAGTATTTTTATCGATCCTTGCGAGGCTGAGATACGCGCGGCAAAAAATATTGGCGCTGAGGTTATAGAGATTCATACGGGTCAATACAGTTTGGCCAGCACGTGGAAGGCAGTCGATAGGGAATTTAAGGAGATTGAAAACGCGGTTAACTTTGCGCTGTCGTTAGGACTAGTGGTGAATGCTGGACACGGGCTTAATTATAGTAATGTGCAAAGGATCGCCAGCATAAAAGGCGTGAACGAGCTGAACATCGGCCATTCAATAATATCGCGCGCAGTGTTTTCGGGTCTTTACAATGCGGTCAGGGAGATGAAGGAGTCAGCAAGATGATAGCGGGGACCGGGGTTGACATAATAGAGGTAGAGAGGATTAAGGGCGCTCTTGACGCATGGGGTGACAGGTTTTTGAATAGGGTTTTTACTAAGAGAGAACTTGATTACGCGAGCACGAAAAAATTTTCTCATGAAAACCTTGCTGCGAGGTTCGCGTGCAAGGAGTCGGTCTTAAAGGCATTTGGCGATACGAGAAGCGGCATTCAGCTCAAACACATAGAGGTTCTCAATGATCGAAAGGGAAAACCAGAGATAGTTTTGCACGGAGAGGCAAAGGAGTTCGCGCGCAAGAATCGCATGGACCAGGTCATAGTCAGCATGTCGCACACGAGCAATTACGCGGTTTCGAGCGCAATACTTTGGAGGGGACAGCTTTCGCCCTAGCTTCATCTGGCGGCGCGTTGAGGGGACAGCTCTTGCTCTGGCTTCAGATGAAGCCAGAGCAAGAGCTGTCCCCTGGATAGGTGCTTTGAAAAAGAGAAAAAAGGATACGCACAAAGGGGACTATGGGCATGTTTTTGTCCTGGCGGGTTCGGCCGGGCTAACAGGCGCAGCAGCATTGTGCGCGAATGCGAGTCTACGGGCAGGCGCGGGGTTGGTGACGCTAGGCATTCCGTCGTCGCTGAATCTGATGTTGGAGGAAAAACTAACAGAGGTTATGACGTGTCCTTTGGCTGAGACACGAAAAACTACATTATCTTTAAAGGCTAAGTCCGAGATCCTAAATAGAGTCAAGGCAGCTGATGTCTTGATATTAGGTCCGGGTCTTTCTCAGCACCCAGAGACCAAAAAATTAATCCGCCAGCTTATTGTAAATATTAAAAAGCCAATGGTGCTGGACGCGGACGCGCTGAACGCAATATCCGAAGATGTTTCTATCTTAAAAAAGATACGTCAAGGTTATATTGTGACGCCGCATCCCGGCGAGATGTCCAGGCTTATCAAAAAATCAACAGCTTATATAAAAAATAACAGATTAAGTGTTGCAAAAAAATTTTCCAATAATTATAATGCTGTAGTGGTTTTGAAAGGTTCAGGTACTGTGGTGACCGACCTCCGCGCGAAGAAACATTACATAAACAAAAGCGGTAATCCTGGCATGGCGACCGCAGGTAGCGGCGACGTACTCGCAGGTATTATCGGAGGTTTTTTGGCGCAAGGCCTGGCGCTGTTTGAGGCGGCGCGCTTAGCAGTTTATATCCATGGCGTTGCAGGCGATTTAGCTGCGAGAGAAAAAGGAGAAGCGAGTTTAATAGCGAGCGACATTCTGGACAATGTTCCGCCCGCAATGAAAAAACTAGCTTAAGTTTACACTTCAACATTGTTGAAGTGTAAACTTAAGCGCTTAATTGGGCAGATACCCGAG
>CAYULJ010000003.1:0-35195 GCA_964445715.1 uncultured Planctomycetia bacterium | reverse complement strand
CTGGCTTCTATTTTCAAGGTGAGAATAGAGCTGAGGCAGATAGGCGTGAGGGATGAGGCGCGCATGCTGGGAGGATTCGGGCATTGCGGGAGGTCATTGTGTTGTGCTAGTTTTTTAAAGGGCTTTGAGCCAGTGACGATAAAAATGGCAAAGGAACAGAACCTGCCGCTCAACCCTTCTAAGATCTCAGGGTGTTGCGGCAGGCTGATGTGTTGCCTCGGTTATGAGTATGAGAATTACAGGAAATATTTAAAAGGCCTTCCGAAGGAGGGCGAAAAGATCAAGACAAAACAGGGTAAGGGCAGGGTTATAAGCGTCAATGCATTGAAGCGCAAGGTCGTAGTGGAGCTGGAAGAAGGCAGGCACATCGAGCTGGACTATAATAAGTAAAGCTAGATTCCCGTTTACACGGGAATGACATCCTTTCTTAAGTTTACACTTTAACATTGTTGAAGTGTAAACTTAAGCGATAATTTTATGAAATTTTATATAACGACACCTCTATATTATGTTAATGGCAATCCTCATATCGGGCATTCGTATACTAATATCGCGTGTGACGCGCTCGCGAGGTTCAAACGGCTTGCAGGCACAGAGGTATTGTTTTCTACAGGCACTGACGAGCATGGCCAGAAGATAAAAGAGGCAGCCAGTGAAAAAGGTATGGAGCCTCGAGCATTCGTGGATACAGTGGTTCCGAGATTTAAAGACCTGTGGGAGAAGCTAGGCATTTCGTACGACGATTTCATTCGCACGACAGAAAAGAGACATGAAGATGTCGTGAAAAAGATATTGGAGATATTGTATAAAAACGGCGACCTGTATGAAGGCGAATACAGTGGGTGGTATTGCACGCCGTGTGAGAGTTTTTGGACCAAGGGCCAGCTGCTAGATGGCAATTGCCCTGACTGCAAGAGACAGGTCGAGCACATAAAAGAAAAGAATTTTTTTTTCAGGCTTTCGAAATATCAAAATTGGCTGGTGGAATATATTAATTCGCACGAAGATTTTATATTGCCTGTTATAAGAAGAAACGAGATCCTGAGTTTTCTTAAGAATCCGTTGAATGACTTGTGTATCTCAAGGCCCAAGTCCAGGCTTTCGTGGGGTGTTAAGATACCTTTTAGTGAAGACCATGTGACGTATGTCTGGTTTGACGCACTCATAAATTATATTAGCTTGTGTGGTTATGGCGATGACCCAAAGAGATTCAAAAGATTCTGGCCAGCTGACGTGCATATGATAGGAAAGGATATCTTGAGGCCGCATACTGTTTATTGGCCTATCATGCTTCGCGCCATCGGACTCGAACTACCCAAGACAGTGTTTGCGCATGGTTGGTGGAAGATAGGCGAGGACAAGATGTCCAAGTCCAAAGGTAATATAGTAAATCCGCTTGAGATGATCGATAAGTTTGGCGTGGACGCGTATAGGTTTTTCTTATTAAGAGAAGTGCCGTTTGGCGCAGATGGTTCTTTTTCCGAGACTGCGCTTATATCTAGGATCAATAGCGATCTCGCCAATGACCTGGGGAATCTTTTGCACAGGACATTGTCCATGATAGAGAAATATTTTTCTGGAAAGATTCCCAAGAGACGAGACATTAGAACAGCAGACGAGTTTACAGCTCCGCTTATTGACAAAGCAAAGAATTTAAAATCCGAGATCTCTAAGGCGATGGACAAAATAGATTTTAGCCAGGCGCTCGGCGCTATTTGGCAATTGATAAATATGGCCAACAAATTCATAGAGCAAAAGGCGCCATGGAAGCTTTCAAAAGAAAACAAAGAAGACGATCTTAAGGATATGATGTATGATCTTTATGAAATCTTGAGGATTATATCAGTGGCGCTGTGGCCATTTTTGCCAACGACTTCTGAAAAAATGACGCACCAGCTTGGTTTAAAGGCGGGCAAAAAAAGTTTAAATGATTTATCTTGGGACACGGCAAAATCAGGAACAAAGATCAATAAAGGAAAACCCCTCTTTCCAAGAATAGAATCTTAAGTTTACACTTCAACAATGTTAAAGTGTAAACTTAAGGTGGGAGTGATGATATGAGACAGATTTATTTGGATCACAATGCGACAACGCCAGTGCGCAAAGAGGTGCTGGAGGCGATGATGCCGTATTTTTCCGACGAGTGCGGGAATGCCTCGAGTGTGCATTCCAAGGGCCAGATAGCCCACAAGGCAGTCGAAGCGTCGAGAGAAGTTGTCGCGCACGCAATTGGCACAGAGCCAGTGGATATTATCTTTACCTCAGGCGGCACTGAATCAGATAATTTTGCTATAAAAGGGGTGGCTGTTGCGAACCTGGCCAAAGGTAGGCACATAATAACTAGCGAGATAGAACATCTCGCAGTTTTGGAATCATGCAAATTTGCCGAAGAAGAGTTGGGTTTTGAAGTCACTCGGCTCCCTGTTGATAAACACGGTGTTGTCGACCTGAATAAATTGAAAGACTCTATAAGAAAAGACACTGTTTTGATTTCGATCATGTTTGCCAACAACGAGACAGGCACTATACAGCCAATAAAAGAGATCGGGAAAATAGCAAAAAAGAACGGTATATGTTTTCACACAGACGCGGTCCAGGCCCTTGGTAAAGAGCCTATAGATGTCGAAAGTCTTGGCGTTGATCTCTGTTCTTTTTCAGCGCATAAGTTGAACGGGCCTAAAGGTGCAGGCGCGCTATATATAAGGAAGGGCGTCAAGGTCTTGCCCTATCAGACTGGCGGACATCATGAGAGGAGATTGAGGGCAGGGACTTTAAACGTGCCTGGCATTGTGGGTTTTGCAAAAGCAGTAGAAATTGCCGTGAAGGACATGAAGAAGACAAACAAGCATCTCAAGAAGCTCGCGGATAAATTTCTTGGAGGCTTAAAGAAGGAGCTCAACGAGATATATCTAAACGGGCACCCCGAGTATCGCCTTTCCAATACGCTCAATATAAGCTTCAGATATATCGAGGGCGAATCTTTGGTATTGAATTTTGATATGAAAGGCATTTCTGCTTCCACTGGTTCTGCTTGTACTTCTGGTTCGCTTGAGCCTTCTCACGTATTGACTGCAATGGGCGTTCCGCCTGATATTTTACAAGGCTCTATTAGATTTTCTTTCGGCTATGAGAATGCTGAAAAGGACGTTGAGTATTGCCTGGTCGAAATCCCGCCGATAGTAAAAAGACTCAGAGAGATGTCACCGTTATGCTGACAGATACTCACTGTCATCTAGATTTCAAAGACTTTGAATCTGACAGGGACGAGGTCATAAAGCGCTCTAGGAAAGAGGGCGTGGGTCTGATCGTCAATGTCGGCTCAAGCCTTCGGGGGACAAAGGCCTCGATAGAGATCGCTGAGAAGAATGATTTTATCTATGCGGCAGCCGGGATCCACCCTCACGAAGCTGACAGCGTGCCAGAGAAGCATTTAGAAGAGTTTAGGATGCTTCTCGGCAGAGATAAAGTGGTTGCGATCGGGGAGATCGGCCTGGATTATTTTAAAAATATTTCCTCGAAAGAAAATCAGAAAAAGCTGGTTAGGATTTTATTGAGCGAGGCAAGGGAAAGGGATTTGCCGATAATCATACATAATCGCGATGCGCATGAGGATATATTGGCTATATTAAAGGAGATTATGGGAAACAAGCTAAAGGGTGTCATGCATTGTTTCTCTGGAGACGAGAAATTTCTGACGGATTGCTTGGATATGGGACTTCATGTATCGTTTACCTGCAATCTTACTTTTAAAAATGCTGACAAGCTGCGGGAGGTCGCGAATAAGGTGCCCATAGAAAGACTTCTTCTTGAGACTGACGCACCGTTTTTGGCGCCGCAGATATTCAGGGGCAAACGAAACGAGCCGAGTTATGTGAAGTACCTGGCAGAAGAGATCGCGAAGATAAAAGGCAGGAGTCTCGAAGAAGTGGCCAGGATCACGACCACCAACGCAAAAAAACTCTTTTCATTACCTTAAGATCACATTTCGACAATGTTAAAGTGTGAACTTAAGTGGGATATTTCTATGTTGGATTTTATAAGACGAGAAAAAATATACATATTCATGATTCTTTTTGTGTTGGCCGTGAATTTTATGAGCGCTGGTCAGCCAAAGAAAGAGGAAGTCAAGACCGAAAAATCCTTTTCAGAAATGACCTTCGAGGACATTGGCATTACTGAAGAGAGAGTCAAAGATTTTCTGGCTTCTGATAAGCTAAGCGCAAGGTTTTTTAAATATGCGATAGTCTTGGGATTTCTGGTATTCATGTTTTCCGTTGTAATGAATTTAGCTTTTATTTTTGGGATAAGGCCTTTTGTTATTAGTTTGTCTTCAGAAGGGAAAAGAGGCCTTGTTTCTTGGGGCGTCTCCGATCTTTTAAGGGCGAGCATTGTCATTGTTTTTATGAGTTACATCTTAGGTTTGGCACAAAGTGTAATTTATGAGCTATTTCAATTAAATATCGGGATCAATTTAAGCATGATGGTCAATACCTTTTTTATAGATATTGCTGTGGTCGTAGTGGTGCTATATTTTGTAGTGATTAGACGTAAAGACACAATAACTTCCTTAGGCTTGAGATCGTTTTTTTTGTTTAAGAATATTTCATCAGGCATAGCAGGTTATGTTTTTATTCTGCCGCTTTTGTTTGCAGTATTGCTTTTTTCTGTATGGATATCGAATCTCTTGGGTTATAAACCCGAACCTCAGCCTGTATTTGAAGTATTTATGGAAGAGGAGAGATGTGGATTTCTTTTATTCTTTACGATATTCGTTTCCATTTTAGGCCCTATCATAGAAGAAATATTCTTTCGAGGGTTTATGTATAATGCGATCAAGAAGCGAATTGGCATAATAGGGGCGGCATTTATAAGCGCGTCAATTTTCAGCCTTCTGCATACTAATATCGTGGGCTTTTTGCCGATTATGGTATTGGGCTTGCTTTTGGCCTACCTTTATGAAAGGACAGGATCTCTTGTTGCTTCAATGACAGTGCACGTCGTGCATAATTCGATCATCATTGGCTTCGTGTTTTTTATAAAAGAACTAATGGTAACGGGATGAAGACAAAGGTTTCGATTGTAAAATGTAAGACGTATGACCAAGAGGTCTTGGGGCCGTGTGTGCGCCAGGCCTTTGACCTTTTAGGTGGCATATCCGCGTTTATAAAGAAAAAGGAAAAGGTGCTGATCAAGCCTAACATGCTGTCTTCTCAGCCACCGGAAAAAGGAGTAAA
The DNA here is from genome assembly GCA_964445715.1 of uncultured Planctomycetia bacterium. Classification (GTDB taxonomy): domain Bacteria; phylum Omnitrophota; class Gorgyraeia; order Gorgyraeales; family Gorgyraeaceae; genus CAYPYS01. The sequence continues at coordinate 29,961 of CAYULJ010000003.1, read as the reverse complement.
TACTCACCCGGAGGTTGTCAGAGCTGTGGTGAGATTGGTAAAAGAATGTAACGCGCAGCCTTTAATAGGAGACACCCCAGGAGGGCCTAAAGGTGCTAAAGAGACATATGAAGCTTCAGGCTTAGCAGAGGTCGCAAGAGAAGAAGGTGTTGAACTTTTGGAAGCAAAGAATGTCAAGATGGTCAAAGGTTTACCGATCGCATCCTATTTTTTTGAGTGCGATAAAATAATATCTTTACCAAAGATGAAGACGCACAATCTCATGGTGTTGACGGGTGCGATAAAGAATATGTTTGGTGCAGTAGCGGGCCTTAATAAGACTGAGTGCCATAAGAAGTTTCCTAAGGAGGAGGATTTTTGCAATGTTTTAGTCGATGTTTTCGAAACTTTAAAACCTCAGCTTGTCCTCATGGACGGTGTGGTTGCAATGCATGGAGACGGGCCAACGGCCGGGGACTTAAAGTCAACAGGTCTTTTGATCGCGAGTTTCGATAGCGTGGCAGCAGACGCTGTGTTTTCGTATTTGGTAGGCGTCAATCCCTCGAGAGTTTTAAGCACTAAAGAGGCTGCCAAGAGGGGACTTGGTGAGATACGCATGCAAAAAATAGAGATTTTAGGGGAAGAATTAGAAGAGAATATTATAAAGGATTTTAAGCTCCCCCATTCAAGGCTTATTTTGAAATTTCCGAATTTTCTTATAAGGACGCTTGCGAGCCTTGTTAAATTCGGACCATATATAAAGGAAGAACTTTGCAAGAAATGTAATATTTGTGCAGAGACGTGTCCAGTGTCCGTGATTACAATAAATAAAGAGAAGTCGGTCATTGACGCAGTTAAATGCATCAAGTGCATGTGTTGTCATGAGGTCTGTCCACATAACGCAGTTGGCCTGAGGCGCAATATACTGGCAAAGGGTCTTGGTCTGTAGAGTAGAGTACTTGGCTTAAGTTGACACTTTAACATTGTTGAAGTGTCAACTTAAGCACTACCAAAAGTGTAAATTTAAGATGAGAAGAAGAGAGGATTTATGTTGCTGGAGCCGATAAAGTGGGAGAAGAAAAGTATAGTTTTTATTGACCAGACAGAGTTACCGTTGACGCTTAAATTCATAAGATGCAGAGATATTAATGTGTTGTGCGAGGCAATAAAAAAGCTGAAGGTCCGCGGGGCGCCACTTATAGGAGTAAGTGTTGCGCTGGGCTATGCATTGGCTGCAATAAATTCAAAGTCAAAGACATTAAGCGGCCTTAGGAGAGATTTGGGTGTGGCGTCGGATAAGTTAAGAAAGACAAGGCCGACTGCAGTTAATCTTTTTTGGGCGCTTAAGAGGATGCAGGATAAATTTAACAGTTGTAGGCAGTTTTCAGTCGGCCTCGCCACGGATGGGCTCGGCACTTCCTCGGATATTTCGTCCTCGGTCGCAAGAGCAAAAAAAGCTGTCTTAGACGAGGCTCTTCGCATTCTAAAAGAAGACAGGGACATGTGTCGTGCAATTGGCAAAAACGGCGCAAAATTAATAAAGAGCAAAGATATTGTGCTCACGCATTGCAATGCAGGCATGCTCGCGACCGCAGGCTACGGCACTGCCCTTTCTGTTTTTTATGAGGCAAAAAAACAGGGCAAGCGATTTAAGGTGTATGCGGATGAGACAAGGCCGCTGATGCAAGGTTCGCGTCTCACTATGTGGGAACTCATGAAGAACGGTATTGACGCGACACTTATATGCGATGGCATGTCAGCTGCGACAATAAGAGAGAAACGCGCTACAAAGATCATTGTGGGCGCTGATAGGATTGCAAGAAACGGGGACGCTGCGAATAAGATCGGGACTTACGGCTTGGCTGTCTTAGCAAAATATCACAAGATACCTTTTTATATAGCAGCGCCGAGCTCCACGATTGACAGAAATATAAAGACAGGCAAGGATATCCCCATAGAAGAGAGGAAGCGCGAGGAGTTGATATATGTAGGAGCAAAGCAAACTGCTCCAAAGAATGCCAAGGTGTTTAACCCAGCGTTTGATGTTACTCCCAATAAACTTATAACTGCCATAATAACTGAATCAGGCGTATATGATATTAAGAGATTTAGGAGAATTTAATTTAATAAAGAGGATTTCGGCGCGCGTAAAGCTCTCCAGGAAAGTAGCAAATGGCATAGGAGATGATGCAGCTGTTTTGAGATATACGAAAGATAAATATCTTCTGTTTACCTCTGACATGCTTTTGGAAGGCGCGCATTTTTATAGACGAGCAGAGGCGAGCCTGGTCGGGAAAAAATGCATTTCTTCTAACATAAGCGATATTGCGGCTATGGGAGGAGTGCCTGAGTTTGCATTGGTTTCTTTGGGCGTGCCACCATCTCTCAATGTTAGATATGTAGAGGTGCTGTATAAAGGGATGAGAGATGTGGCTAAGAGGTTTGGCGTTGATTTAGTAGGCGGGGATACGGTTGCTTCAAAAAAGATAATCGTGAACATCGCAGTTTTGGGCAGCGTTGAAAAAAAACAATTGGTCTTGCGTAGTAACGCCAAAGTAGGCGATGCGATATTTGTTACAGGGAACATTGGCGGTGCCTCAGAAGGCAAGCATTTGAATTTCACCCCGCGCCTTAAGGAATCTCGTTTTTTGGTAAAAAATTTCAAAATAAATTCCATGATAGACGTCTCTGACGGCCTATTAGCTGACCTGGGCCATATACTGGAGGCGAGTGAAGTAGGCGCAGTGGTTTGCGAGAAAAGTGTGCCATTGTCCAAGAATGTGAGGAGTTTCAGCGCAGCTGTAAGAGAAGGCGAGGATTTTGAGCTGGTCTTTACATTGTCGCAAAAAGCAGCTCTTAAATTAGAAAAGACATGGCCGTTTAGAACGCGTCTTTCCAGGATCGGGAGGATTTGCGGCAGGCGCAAAGGATTTTGTATAATAAAGAAGAACAGAAGTGAACAAAAGATAAAAGCCTCAGGCTATTCACACTTCTAACTTTACATTTCAACAACGTTAAAGTGTAAAGTTAGGCGGGATCATGATAAGCAAAAGTCCTAAAGATACAATAGAATTGGGAGCGAAGCTGGCCAAGAAGCTTTCAGCTGGAGACGTCATTGCTCTTTGCGGGAATCTGGGAAGCGGCAAGACCACATTTACCAAAGGCATAGGCAAGGGCCTTGGAGTAAAGAACGCGCGTCACATAAATAGCCCTACTTTTGTTTTAATAAAAGAGTACATGGGCAGGTTGCCGATGTATCACCTGGATTTATATAGACTCGAGAGACTGCAGGATATAGAGGACATTGCCGTAAAAGAATATATTTATGGGGACGGCGTGACTGTGATAGAATGGGCAGAGAAGATAAAAGAGATCTTGCCTAAATATTGTATAACCGTGAAGCTTAAGGTCAAAGACGAAAACAAGAGAGAAATAATCATTGCTTAAGTTTACACTTCAACATTGTTGAAGTGTAAACTTAAGGATTCCCGCTTTCGCGGGAATGACAAAAGCGCAAAAAATGAAAATTCTGGCGATTGATACGAGTTCTAAATTTTTAAATATAGCACTGGGAGAGGATAATTTTATTATTTCAGAGGAGTCGCATCTGCTTGACAGGCAGCACTCGGCTCTCTTGGTGCCGAAAGTCAAGGAGCTCTTGGAGAAATGCAATTCGAACATTGGTGATATTGACGCGTTTGTCGTCGGTCTCGGACCGGGCTCGTTTACAGGTCTACGTATAGGCGTGAGTTCCATAAAAGGGTTTGGTATTGCTACAAGGAAGCCATGTATTGGCGTGGCAAGCATTGATGCATTGGCAATGAATGCGGATGGCGAAGAGATAGCTATAGTGCCGGTGATCGATGCAAAGAGAAGCCAGGTGTATTCTGCGATATATAAGAAAAAAAATAATGATATTTCCAAGGTTTCGGCTTATCTTTTATTGACTATAGATGATCTCATGAAAAAGATCAAAGGCCCTGCAATATTTTTAGGTGACGGTATAAATCTTTACAAAGAAAAAATACATAGGGTTTGCCGAAACGCAATTTTTTTAGATGAGAAATATTGGTATCCAAAGGCTAGCAGTCTTATAAAATTGAGCCTTAAAAATATAAAAAGGCGCAGAAAACAAGACCTCGGCAAGCTTAAGCCTTTGTATATATATTCGAAATATTGCCAGGTAAAGTCAAGTTCAAAGCCTTAAGTTTACACTTTAACATTGTTGAAGTGTAAACTTAAGGAATATCAATGCTTCATTGATTAGAAAGACGATAGGATGAGATTTTATAGACCGACATTTGCAGAGATAGATATGGATGCGTTGCGTCATAATCTGCGCAAGATAAGACAGCTGGTTGCGCTTGACGTCAGGATACTCGGCGTGGTAAAGGCCGATGCGTATGGCCATGGCATGGGAGAGGTCTCGAGGGTACTTGTGGAGGAAGGCGTGGAGTATCTTGGAGTTGCGTCGCTTGACGAGGCGCGGGAGTTACGCAAGGCTGGGATCAAAAGTAAAATTATTGTTCTCGGCGCAATTTTACCAGAAGAGATAGAAGGTGTACTAAAATTCAATGTGATTCAGGCTGTGTCTGACTTGAAGATTGCGAGGCTGCTTTCAAAACTCGGTCAGGCCAAAAAGAGAAATATAAAGGTACACGTAAAGATTGATACAGGCATGGGGAGGATTGGTTTTTGGCATCAGGAGGCTATAGAGTTTGTAAAGAAAATAGCAGCACTCAAGAACATTGTAATCGACGGGATTTTTACACATTTTCCGAGCGCAGAAGACGATAAAAGATTTACCCAGCGTCAAATAAGAGATTTTAATCTTCTCATGAAGGAGCTCTCAGCTTGCAATATTAACATCCCTTTCAAGCATGCCTCGAACAGCATGGCGCTTGTGGATTTTAAAGATTCGCATATGAATATAGTGAGGCCAGGGCTTATAATTTATGGCCTGCACCCTAGGCAAGATCTTATAAAGAGACTTGGATTAAAACCGGTCATGACATTGAAGACAAAAGTGACGCATGTGAAATCAGTGCCGAAGGGCAGGTCAATAAGTTATGGAAGGACCTATGTTACAAAGAATGAAACGCGGATTGCCACAATACCTGTGGGTTACGGAGATGGTTATTCACGGCATCTGTCAAATAAAGCGCATGTCTTGATAAGAGGGAAGCGCGCCCCGATAGCAGGAAGGATTTGCATGGACATGTGCATGGTCGACGTAGGACATTTGCAAGGCGCAAAATCAGGCGATGACGTGGTTTTGATCGGAAAACAGGGAAAAGAGGTAATAAGAACGGAAGAGCTCGCTGATATCATGGGCACAATTCCATACGAAGTGGTTTGCAATATCGGGCGACGTGTGCCGCGGATATATAGGAGGAGGAAATAATGTCAGAAGGCGTGTTTTTGACTAAAAAAGGTTTTGAGAAGCTCAGGAAAGACTTGGAATTTCTTAAAGGAGAAAAGCGCAGGGAGATAGCAGACGCGCTCGAGAAAGCAAGGCTTTTGGGGGACTTGAGCGAGAACGCGGAATACGATTCTGCAAAGCAAGCACAGGCAATAAACGAGAAGAGGATCGCCGAGCTTGTAAATAAGCTCGGATGTGCCAAGATCATTGAAAACGAGAGTATTTCTACGGACAAGGCTTATGTAGGAGCTAATCTGAAGTTGGAAGACCTGAATTCCAAGGAGAAGATAGATTATAAATTAGTGACTGAAGACGAGGCAGATTTTAGCCAAGGCAGGATTTCGATTTCATCGCCTGTGGGCAAGGCGCTTTTGGGCCGTAAGAAAGGTGAGATCGTCAATATAAGTGTGCCAGCAGGTACATTGAAATATAAAGTCATAAAGATATCGCGGGATTAGCGCTTAAGTTTACCAAAAATAGGGACAGACACCTATTTTTTTCGTAATCTATTTTAGAAAATAAGAAAAAATAGGTGTCTGTCCCTATTTTTGTATTTTTGGTAAACTTAAGATTCTATTGCAATTTTTGGGAGAAAATGAGATAATAACAAGATTAGAAGTCTAGATATTTAGGAGCCTATTATGAAGAGTGATATTATTAAGAAAGGTATTTCAAGGGCCGGGAATAGGGCGCTTCTGTACGCGACAGGGGTGTGCGCTAAGGATTTGGGTAAGCCTTTTATTGGTATTGCGTCGAGCTTTACTGACCTTGTGCCAGGCCATATACACATGCGGTCATTGGAGCGCGCTATCGAAAACGGCATTTATGCAGGCGGAGGCAGACCGTTTGTCTTTGGCATACCAGGAATTTGTGACGGCATTGCAATGGGCCACTTTGGCATGAAATATTCTCTGGCGTCGAGGGAGCTTATTGCGGATATGGTCGAGACAATGGCAGGCGCGTATGCGTTGGATGGCCTTGTGCTATTGACGAATTGCGATAAGATCACGCCGGGCATGCTCATGGCGTGCGCGAGGATCAACATTCCTACGATCATAGTCACGGCAGGTCCGATGCTCACCGGACATTACAAAGGCAGGCGTCTCGATCTTGTTCGCGACACGTTTGAGGCAGTGGGGCAATATAAGAAGGGTGATATCTCCAAGTATGACATGGAGCAGCTGGAGATCAACGCGTGTCCTGGGCCAGGTTCATGCCAGGGGCTTTTCACCGCGAATACAATGAGCTGTCTGACTGAGGCAATGGGCATGTCGCTCGTTAGCTGCGCAACATCACTTGCAGTCTCGAGTAAAAAGGCGCGGATTGCTCATGAGAGTGGCAAGCGCGCAGTGGAGCTGGTCAAAGAAAACATTAAGCCACGCAGCATTCTAAATAGAAAAGCGTTTTTGAACGCGATAATGATCGACATGGCATTGGGTGGCTCGACAAATACGGTCTTGCATTTGGCTGCGATCGCGAAAGAAGCAAGCGTGGCGCTTCCACTTGCTACATTCGATCAAATCAGCCGCAAGACACCGAAGATCTGCGATTTGAGGCCGAGTGGCGAATATTTTCTCGAGGACTTGGAAGTTGCGGGCGGCATACCAGCGGTTTTGAAGAGGCTGGAGTCGAAGCTGAGTGATAATCCAACAGTCAGTGGCCCGTCCATAAAGCAGATTGCGAGGACGAGCAAGATCTACGACGAGGAAGTGATACGCGATCCGGATAAGCCATATAAAGAGGAAGGCGGCATTGCCATCTTAAAGGGAAACATTGCGCCTGAAGGAGCTGTTGTGAAGCAAGGCGCGATCGAGGAAGACGCAATGACGTTCGCAGGCAAGGCAAAAGTATTTAATTCTGAAGAAGAGGCTATGTCTGCAATATTAAAAGGCAAGATCAAGAAGGGTGATGTCGTTGTCATTCGATACGAGGGCCCAAGCGGCGGACCTGGTATGCGGGAGATGCTTTCACCGACGTCAGCTATTGTAGGCATGGGTCTGTCCAATGATGTTGCGCTCATCACCGACGGCAGATTTTCAGGCGGCACAAGGGGGCCGTGCATAGGTCATGTTGCACCTGAGGCAGCAAAAGGCGGGCCGATCTCTATTATCAAGAATAATGACAGGATCGAAATAGACATAAAAAAGCGACGTATAAATCTGCAAGTTTCAGCCAGTGAAGTCAAAAGACGGCTTAGAAACTGGCGGAAACCTAGGCCAAAGGTGACAAAAGGCTGGCTTTCCAGGTACAGCCGCTTTGTCAGCTCTGCGAGCAAAGGCGCAGTATTGGAAAGCTAAGAAATCTACGCTTAAGTTTACACTTTAACATTGTTGAAGTGTAAACTTAAAGACATAGAGGTAAGTTTATGAGATTGACAGGCGCTAAAATATTAATAGAATCGCTTAAGAAAGAGGGCGTGGAGATAATCTTTGGTTATCCGGGCGGCGTGGTGCTTCCGATTTTCGACGTCCTCTACGACAGTGACATAAAATTCATACTGACGAGACATGAGCAGGGCGCAGCCCACGCAGCAGACGGCTACGCGCGCGCAACAGGAAAGGTCGGCGTGTGTCTCGCTACGTCTGGCCCGGGCGCGACAAATCTCGTCACGGGGCTCGCGACAGCCAACATGGACTCCGTGCCTATTGTCGCTATTACGGGTCAGGTCAGGACTTCTCTTATAGGAAACGACGCGTTTCAAGAGGTGGATGTCAGCGGCATAACGCGGCCCATTTCAAAACATAACTATCTTGTAAAGGATGTCAATAATATAGCGACTGTCATAAAGAATGCCTTTCATATAGCTTCTACAGGCAGGCCCGGCGTGGTTTCAGTCGATCTGCCCGTAGACATACAGATACAGGAAGCAAATTTTCAATATCCTGAGAAGGCTGATATAAGAGGTTACAAGCCCACGTGTAAAGGACACATCGGTCAGATAAAAAGGGCGGCGAGACTCGTTGCCCATAGTAAGCGGCCTGTGCTTTATGTCGGCGGTGGAGTGATTATTTCAAATGCTTCTACGAGATTATTTGAATTTGTCAAAAAGACAGAGATCCCGGTTACGATGACTCTCATGGGCCTGGGCACGTTTCCGACCACGCATAAACTTTCTCTCGGCATGCTGGGCATGCACGGGACTGCGTATGCGAATCATGCGATACAGGAGTCAGACCTCATAATAGCAGTGGGCGCCCGCTTCGATGATAGGGTGACTGGAAAGATCGATGAATTTGCGCCGCATGCAAAGATAATCCATATTGACATCGATCCATGCGCAATAAGTAAAAATGTAAAGGTCGACGTGCCGATAGTGGGTGATGCCAATGGCGTTCTGCAAGATCTTATGAAAGATATAAAGAAGCATGATATCTCGAAGTGGCATAAGCAGATAGAAGAGTGGAAGAAAAAATTCCCATTGGCTTACAAAAGAGATTCTAAGCTCAGGCCGCAATATGTCGTCGAGGAAATATGTGAACTTACGAAAGGCAAGGCCATTATTACGACTGAGGTCGGACAAAATCAGATGTGGGCTGCGCAGTTCTACAAATACACAAGACCGCGCCAATTTATTTCGAGCGGCGGGCTAGGCACAATGGGCTATGGTTTTCCCGCGGCGATCGGCGCACAGGTCGGCTGCCCGAATAAAATCGTTTTTGATATTGCGGGCGACGGAAGCATCCAGATGAATATCCAGGAACTCACCACTGCTGTCGCGAACAAACTACCGGTCAAGATTGCGATACTGAATAATAATTGTCTTGGTATGGTCAGGCAGTGGCAGGAGCTTTTTTATAAAAAGAGATATTCTCAGACGATATTAGAGTCTTCCCCTGATTTTGTAAAACTCGCAGAGGCGTATGGCGCTTGCGGGATAAGAGTCACGAAGAAGAGTGAAGTGAGAAAGGCAATAAAAAAGGCGCTGGGCATCAAGAAGCCTGTGATCTTGGATTTTAAAGTCGAGCCGGAGGAGAACGTGTTTCCAATGGTGCCGGCAGGTCAGGCAATCAACAAAATGATCGGCGCATTAGCTTAAGTTCAAAAATAGGGACAGACACCTATTTTTATTAGTTTCTAAAAATAGGTCATAAAAAATAGGTGTCTGTCCCTATTTTTGAACTTAAGAAGAGAGAGAGGCGATGAAAAAAATAATTTCAGTCTTGGTTGAGAATCACTTTGGCGTGCTCACGCACGTATCAGGTTTATTTAGTGCAAGGGGTTTCAATATCGACTCCCTTGCCGTAGGCGAGACTGAGGACCCTAGTATCTCGAGGATGACCATTGTAGTTGACGGCGACGAAAAGACATTGGAGCAGGTCAAGAAGCAGCTCAACAGGCTTATAGATGTTATAAAGGTTATCGATCTTACGGGCGAGGATTTTGTTGACCGGGAACTTGTTATGGTCAAGGTCAGACTTGACAACAAAAATCGCTCCGAGATATTGCAGATAGCAGATACGTTTCAGGGAAAGATAGACGACGTCAAGAAAGAGGCAGCAGTAATAGAGGTTACAGGCGACGGGAATAAGATAAGATCGTTTATAGAGATTATGAGGCCCTTTGGGATTTCAGAGATTGTCAGGACCGGCCGGATCGCCATGGGCCGTAAATAAAGAGAAAACAAAATAACCCCACCACCTTAAGTTTACACTTCAACAATGTTAAAGTGTAAACTTAAGCTTTCGATTGACATTGATAAGGAGGAGTACAGCAATGACAAAGATGTATTATGACAAGGATGCTGATCTAAATGTGTTAAAAGGAAAAAAAATAGCGATCATGGGTTATGGTATTCAGGGCCGTGGCCAGGCATTGAATCTGCGGGACAGTGGGCTCGATGTGATCGTGAGTGAATTAGAAGACACTGAAAATTACAAAATCGCGCAGAAGGACGGGTTTGCGCCTGTCTCAGCGAGCGATGCCGCAAAAGAGGCTGACGTCATCCAGATACTCACGCAGGACCATGTGCAGGCAAAAGTCTACAAGCAGGCAATCGAGCCGAATTTGAAAAAAGGCAAGTCGCTTGTGTTTTCGCACGGTTTCAACATACATTTTAAACAGATCGTGCCGCCGAAAGATGTGGATGTTTTCATGGTGGCGCCAAAAGGTCCGGGTGCGCTCGTAAGACAGATGTATGAAGAGAAGAAAGGCGTGCCGTGTCTTTTGGCAGTTTTTCAGGACGCCTCTGGCAATGCCGCGAAGATAGGCCTTGCCTATGCAAAAGGTATAGGTGGCACAAGAGCAGGTGTCATAGAGACGACTTTTAAGGAAGAGACTGAGACAGATCTTTTCGGAGAGCAGACAGTGCTTTGCGGCGGAGTCACTGAGCTCATAAAGGCAGGATTTGAGACGCTTGTCAATGCCGGATATCAGCCGGAGATAGCGTATTTTGAATGTCTTCACGAGTTGAAACTTATTACGGATTTGATCTACAAGACAGGCATTCAGGGAATGAGAAAGCGTGTTTCAGACACAGCAGAGTATGGTGACCTTACGAGAGGCAAAAGAGTTATAACTGATGGGACTCGCAAGGAGATGCAAAAGATCTTGAAAGAGGTGCAGTCAGGCGAGTTCGCTAAGGAGTGGATAAAGGAAAATGAAAAGGGCCGCTCAGCATTCAATGAATTAAGGAAAAAAGACGACAGTCATCCAATAGAGGTAATAGGCAAAAAATTAAGAGGCATGATGGACTGGATAAAGTAAAAAGGCATAGATAAGCCTTAAGTTTACACTTCAACAATGTTAAAGTGTAAACTTAAGCACGTGATTATGAAGAGAATAATAATATTCGACACAACCCTGAGAGACGGCGAGCAGTCGCCGGGAGCAAGCCTCGATATAAAGGCAAAGATCGACATTGCAAGGCAATTGGCAAGGCTCGGCGTTGACGTGATTGAGGCGGGTTTTCCCATTGCCTCAAAAGGGGATTTTGATGCAGTCAGCAAAGTCGCCTCTGAAATCAAAGGGCCGAGTATCTGCGGCCTTGCAAGGGCCACAAAGCAGGATATAGAGACGTGTGCCCGCGCTGTCAAAAAAGCGAAAAAGCCGCGCATCCATGTATTTTTGGCAACATCCAAGATCCACATGCAGTATAAGTTACAAAAGGCAGAGAGCGAAATATTGAGACAGGCAGCGTGGGCTGTGGAATACGCGCGTAAGTTTTGCGATGATGTCGAATTTTCGCCGGAAGATGCTTCGCGCTCTGAAAAGGATTTTCTGTGTCGCGTGGTCGAAGCAGTCATATCCGCAGGCGCGAAGACAGTGAATATCCCTGACACAGTCGGCTACGCAATCCCGATCGAATTCGGTTCGCTCATAGGCACAATAAAAAACAAAGTCCCTAATTCGAACAAGGCCATACTGAGCGTGCATTGCCACAATGACCTCGGGCTCGGCGTCAGCAATTCTCTCGCAGCTATCGAGAACGGCGCTGAGCAAATAGAATGCACTGTCAACGGCATTGGCGAGAGGGCAGGCAATGCGTCCTTGGAAGAAATTGTAATGGCGTTGGACACGCGAAAGGATATTTTTGCATCTTCCACGTCGATAAATACAAAGGAGCTTTATAAGGCGAGCCGCTTGGTGAGTAAACTCACAGGCATTGTAGTGCAGCCGAACAAGGCAATAGTAGGCCGCAATGCATTCAGCCACGAGGCTGGTGTGCACCAGGACGGCATCCTGAAGAAGCGCACAACCTATGAGATCATGAAACCAGAGGATGTGGGCTTCGGCGAGACGCGGCTTGTACTCGGGAAACATTCAGGCAAGCACGCATTTTCCGAGAGATTGAAGAAGCTAGGGTTCGAACTTAACAAAAAGGATCTTTTGAAGGCATTCAAGCGATTTAAGAATCTCTCAGATAAAAAGAAGGAGATATTTGACGAGGATCTGTTGACTATTGTCGAGGACGAAATTATCTCTATACCGGAGACATATAGACTGGAAGATCTAAGCATAGTAAGCGGCAGTAAGATCGTGCCGCGTGCCACAGTGGTGCTAAAAAAAGGCGCGAAGATGCTTAAAAAATCTTCTACTGGCGACGGGCCTGTGGATGCGTGCTACAAAGCCATTGATAAGATAACAGGTCTCAGTTGTGCGCTTCTGGATTATTCTCTAAAGTCTATAACAAGAGGCAAGGACGCCCTGGGCGAGGTTTCTGTCAGGATAAAACCTGGCAAGGGCGAAGAAGTTTCAGGAAGAGGAGCCTCTACGGATATAATCGAGGCCAGCGCAAAGGCATACCTGAACGCAACAAACAGGCTCTTTTTCGCACGATCGCGAAAAACAAAGCCTCAACAGAAAGAACTCGACCTCTAACTTTACACTTTAACAATGTTAAAGTGTAAAGTTAAGGCAAGTATTGGGGCGGACTAGTAATCCGCCCCTAAGTTTATATGGAACGAGGATGGATATATACGGCGTAATAGGTTGGCCAATAAAACACAGCTTGTCCCCGGCAATGCACAACGCTGCATTTAAAAAGCTGAGTATCAACAATGCTGAATATAAAAAGTTTGAAGTAAAGCCGGAAGATCTTGAAGATTTTCTTCTAAAAAGAAAAGAAGTAAAAGGATTTAATATAACAATCCCTCATAAGGTGAAGGCGGGAGAGATTCTTGAACAGAGATTTCCTCTGGATAAAGATGTGACTATTCCAGAGCAATTTTTGTACTATGTTAAATTATCAGGAGCTATAAATACAGTAAAAAGAGTTGGAGAGAAAATAGAATATTATAACACTGATGCAACAGGCTTTGCGCATTCTTTAGAGCAAGATTTAAAATTTAACGTTGAGTATAAGAACGTTTTTCTTTTTGGTTGCGGTGGGGCTGGCAGGGCAGTTATTTCAGCTTTAAGTTGGAGAGGTGCTTCTGTTACGAAAATATATGTATATGATATCAATAGAAAAGCTGTTTCTTCTGCAGAAAAACATTTTTTTAATTTAGCTAAAATAGGAGATTATTTAAGAGAAAAAATAGAGTTTATCAGCGAAGATAAAATATCCGAGAAGATTAAAGAATGTCAGTTATTGGTCAATGCTTCCAGCATAGGCATGAAAGAGGGTGATGGATCTATTATAGATAAAAAACTCCTTCGTAAAGATCTGTTTATATATGATTTAGTATACAATAGAGAGACAGAATTAGTTAATGATGCAAGAACTAAAGGAGCGCGGGCTGAAAATGGCATAGGAATGCTTGCGGCTCAGGGTGCTTTTAGTTTTTCTCTTTGGACAGGAGTGCCGGCTTCAAAGGTAGTTGAGACAATGAGACAAGCCCTTAAGTTTACACTTCAACAATGTTAAAGTGTAAACTTAAGACGGGATGAGATGACACATATATTTATATTTATCTTTGGTGCAGTGATCGGGAGTTTCCTGAACGTATGTATATACAGGATACCGCGCAATGAATCCATTGGCTTTTCCCGCTCGAGATGCGTGCATTGCAAAAAGACAATAGCGTGGTACGACAATATACCTTTTTTGAGCTACCTGCTGCTTAGAGGTAAATGCAGATCCTGCAAACAAAAGATTTCGCCCCGCTATTTTATTGTTGAGCTCATAAGCGCGTTGGCGTTTTTGACCCTATTTTTAAATTTTGGATTTTCCGGCAAGTTTTATATATACAGCTTATTGACAGCTGTTTTAATCGCAATAACTTTTATCGATTTTGAATTTCAGATTATACCTGATCGATTTAGTATCGGAGGTTTATTTTTTGGAATTTTTATCAGTGCCTTAGTGCCGTCGCTCCATCATACCATTACATGGAAGGCGTCAGTTATAACTTCATTATTAGGAGTGTTTACAGGCGGGGCACTGATGTATTTGACTGGATTTTTAGGAAGCCTGGCGTTTAAAAAAGAAAGCATGGGCGGAGGAGATGTGAAACTCATGGCCATGCTGGGGGCTTTTTTGGGCTGGAAAATGGCGATCCTTATTTTCTTTCTCGCTCCTTTTTTCGGCTCCCCGGCCGGGATTTATTTGAAATTTAGGAAAAAACAGGATATTATTCCTTATGGGCCTTGTATCGCAATGGCCAGCTTCGTTGCTATGATTTGGGGCCAGAGTATATTAAAGTGGATAATGGGGAGGTAGATTATGTTACGATATTTGACTGCAGGTGAATCTCATGGTGAAGCATTAATTGGTATCCTAGAAGGCATGCCAGCTGCATTAAAAGTCGACGCAGACTTTATAGACGAAGAACTTAAGCGCCGCCAACAAGGCTATGGCAGAGGCGACAGGATGAATATAGAAGAGGACCGCGCCGAGATAGTTTCAGGTCTGAGGGGTGGCGTGACCATAGGGAGCCCCATTTCCATTCTCATAGAGAACAAGGATTTCTCCATAGATAAATTGCCTGATGTCAAAAATCCCAGACCAGGACATGCTGACCTTGCAGGGATTTTGAAATACGGCTTCAAGGAAGCGCGTTCTGTCCTTGAGAGGGCCTCTGCAAGAGAGACAGCCATGAGGGTTGCGCTGGGTGCGGTCTGTAAGATTTTTCTAAAAGAATTAAAGATGCGCATGTTAAGCCACGTTGTCATGATCGGCGGCGTTAAGGCCCATACCTCTAGCTTAAGTTTTGACGAGATAATTAAAAATACGACTAAGTCTAAATTGAATTGCGCTGATAAGGCTTCTGAGAAATTGATGATAGAGGAGATAGATAGTGCAAAAGAAAAAAAGGATACTTTAGGGGGCATATTCGAGGTGATTCTAGAAGGTGTGCCGCCAGGTCTTGGGAGTTATGTAGAGAGTGACCGGAGACTTGACGCAATGATTGCTTCTGCCATTATGTCTATACCGGCAGTGAAGGCAGTTGAGATCGGAGAAGGTATCGAGGCAGTTAAAAAATTAGGATCAAAAGTGCACGACGAGATATTTTATTCCAAGCCCAAAGGCATATACAGAAAGACCAATAACGCAGGCGGCATTGAAGGCGGAGTCTCGAACGGCGAGAATATAATTATCCGCGGCTACATGAAACCGATCAGCACATTGATGAAGGGGTTGAATTCAATAGACATCGCGACCAAAGAGGCCAAAAAGGCAGTTACAGAAAGGTCTGATGTGTGCGCTGTGCCGAGCGCAGGAGTCGTGGCTGAGGCAGTGTGTGCTTTTGTCATAGCAAATGCGGCGTTGGAAAAATTTGGCGGAGATAATATTTCAGAGACAAAGAGAAGTTGCGAGGCGTATCTCTCAGGATTAAAAGCGTAATTTAATAGACGAGGTTACGTAGTCAGTGTCAAAATTGTGAATCCTGTCAGTATGGCGCCAACCCACCCCTAAAGAGCAAGAATCCTTTAGGTTGTAGATAATCTCAGCGCCCACTTCATTGCATTCATCTCTTCCTTCCTCGAGATTTATGGAATATTCCTCAAAAAGCTTAAAGTCTAGGTATTCGAGCAGGGGATAGCTGAAAACTATTTTTGTAGTAGTGTCTATGGATCTAGAATCCGCGTCAAAGACCATATAGTCTAGCATCTGACCTGATATGAATTGAAAAGATTGACCTATATAGAAGTATCTGAATAGTTTTTTCTCGGCCTCCACGCCTAACATTAATTTTTCCCAGTCATTTAACTTGAAATTCCACTGGACTTCTCCAAAACCTGACATGTCTATGTCGTAGGTATCTAATTTTTTATGGATCGAGAGGCGATTTCTGTAAATATTTCCGTCATCATCCCGTACATCATAGAGGTATTCATTTCTGTCAGTTATTTGAACACCATAGGCAGGGTTTGCGGATACAATTTGAATCGTGATAAAAATTTGGACTAATTTTATTGCAGTTTTCATTTTTACAAAGCATACCATATAGAATCGCGACATGCAAGCTTAAGTTCACACTTTGTAGCTAACATGTCAAGATGTCCGCTTTTGGTTAAATGTAGTAGTAGTCCTTTTTCTTTTAGGTATCCGTTTGCTTCATCTATTGTCTTTATGTCTCGAAGTCTTAATTCTTGTGGAATTCTTCCCTGAAGAGTCTGGTTTAATCTTTCAGATCTGCCTCTTGCCTGAGGAGAATAACTAGGGATATGATGTATTCCAAGTTCCCCTAGCGCTCTACCTATCTGAGTTAAAGAGTCTTTTGCTACCCCGTCTCCCGCTTTTTTTGTTAAGAAGAAGTGACTGGCTCTGTCTGTATAGAGAGAGCAAAATATGCCTTTCTTCTCGACGAGGGTCTTTATCATGTTCATGCATGTAAAAGAGTCTTCCTCTCTTACAATCTCTATATCGTAAAGATAGTTATTGGCATCATCATAAAGAGTAACTATTGTATATTCTGATGAATCCTTGAACCAGTCATGAGGAGAACCATCCATGTGAAGCATCATGCCCGGAAGGGGCTTACGGGGACGCCTCCTGCGGTGTGTATCGCGCTTGGGTTGTCTTTTGATCAGGCCTGCACCTTCATTGCCCGCTCCAGTGCGGGTTTTGGATAATATGCCTGCATGCTTAACCTCCATAGTTAAAGAAAGCATATTACCATACCCCGCTTTAAAAGCAGACATTTCACTATTTTATAACAGCAAAAAATAGTCATACGCGGCTTAAGTTTACACTTTAACATTGTTGAAGTGTAAACTTAAGATTAGATTCGCAAGGAAGAGACAAGGTCTTCTTTGGCAGGAGAGGCGGTGAGAAATTTTGAGTCGTTTGAAGGGAGAATCTTATAGGAAACTTTTACGCTGCTATTTTTTCCGTCAGAATATCTTGCTAGAATAGAAGAAACTAGCTCTAGCTCTTCGCTATTAATGTTTCCCCTAACTACAGCAATCGGGCTGGGGATATTGATTACATCAAGGACATAATCGCCTGGCTGTAAAAAATTGAGTAATTTTTCATTCTCTTTTTCGTCGCGGCCAACGATTAATTTCGCGGAGTCTTTTATCTTGAACTGCCTTCCTACCTTTAAAAGATGGAGATCATTTAGATCATAATCTGGTTTGTGTTTAAAAAGATCTTTTAGCCTATTGGAAAAACCTCTATCAGTCAGGAGGCAACCGCCAGCAGGACACGGATAGTCATTTATGCCTTTTTCTTTTGCAAGGCTGATCTGTTTTGTGCGCATGCGGCCTTGTATATCCAATAATTTTTCTCTATCCACAATACCTTCTTTTTCCGGTACAGTTGGCTCAAATAATTTTGCAGATAAAGGCCTTACAATAAGCCCGCTCAGGCCTGACTCTGTTTCTATGATCTCTATTGCCTGTCTCCTTTGCGACATTGGCCTTTCTCCCAGCACTTCGCCTGTTATGACAAACGAAGCACTGATCTCTTTCATAAAATCCCTGGCTTTGACAAAAGTAAAAATCCTACAATCTATGCAGGGATTCATGTTTCTGCCGCGGCCATGCTTTGGTTTCTCGACTATCTTCATGTATTCCTTTGTTATATTCATTACCTTTAAAGGTACACCCAATTCTCCTGCTGCCTTTGTAGCCTGGTGCATGCAGCCTTTAGAGGTACATGTGCAAAACAGGGTCAGAAAATTCAAGGCATGGACATCTATGCCCTGCTCAAGCATAAGCTTTATCGCTAGCATACTATCCAATCCACCAGAAAATAACGCAACTGCTTTTTTCTTCATAACAATCCGCCCGCTTAAGTCCACACTTTAACGTTGTTAAAGTGTGAACTTATTTTCGGAGTCTGTCCAGATACTCTTTTATCTTCTTCTCGTAACCGATATCGGTAGGCTCGTAATATATTCTTTTTTCAGGGATATAGTCCTGTTCTACGTAATGACCGTCGTATTGGTGAGCATATTTGTAGCCCTGACCATGATCTAATTTTTTTGCGCCGCGATAACTCGCGTCTTTAAGGTAAATCGGTACCTCTAATGTCCTTGACTCCTCCACATCTTTCATCGCCTTGTCGATACCAAGGTAGACGGCGTTACTCTTAGGCGCGCATGCGATGTAGCAAACTGCCTGCGCAAGAGGGATTCTGCACTCTGGCATTCCGACAAACTCAGACACCTGAAATGCTGCATTTGCCACAACAATCGCCTGCGGGTCTGCGTTGCCGACATCCTCTGCGGCGCAGATCACGATGCGCCTCGCGATAAACCTCGGATCCTCTCCTGCGTAGAGCATCTTCGCAAGCCAATAGAGAGCCGCATCAGGATCAGAGCCGCGCATGCTTTTAATAAATGCGGATATCGTATCGTAATGCCCGTCTTCGTCCTTGTCATACACGACTGACTTTTTCTGGATAGATTCTTCTGCTATTTTTATATTAAAATCTATCGCGCCCTTTTTGTCAGGCCTGGTAGTCAAAACTCCTACCTCTAATGCATTAAGCGCCTTTCTCGCATCACCGTCTGAAGCCTCTGCGAGAAAACTCAAAACATCTTCGCTGATTTTAACAGAAATCTTTCCTAACCCTCGCTCTTTATCTTTCGCCGCATTTTTCAAAATCTTTATCACATCTTCTTTTGAGAGTTTTTTTAATTCAAAAACTATTGAGCGGGAAATCAAAGGCGACACCAATGAAAAAAACGGATTGTGAGTTGTCGCGCCTATTAAGACAGGATTGCCCTTTTCTACATCAGGCATCAATACATCCTGCTGCGCCTTGTTGAACCTATGGATCTCATCTATAAAAAGGATTGTCTTTTTATCATTTGCCCTCTCGCGCTCCTTTGAGGCCCTTATAGCATCTCTTAGCTCCTGAACATTAGAGATCACTGCGTTTATCTCGTGGAAATGCGCCTTTGTAATACCTGCGATAACATGCGCGAGAGCAGTCTTGCCTGTTCCAGGAGGGCCGTATAAAATAAGTGAAGCAATCCTGTCCGCGTCTATGGCGCGACGCAAAAGCTTGCCTTCGCCAAGTATATGCGACTGCCCCACAAATTCACTCAAAGTCCTGGGCCGCATCCTTACAGCGAGAGGAACGTTCTTGTTATTCTTTTTTCGCGTTGATTCAAATAAATCAGGCATGACATTCCAAAAAAAATCCCCACTAATGCCGCGTTGAAAGATGTCTTATTGAACCCGGTTTTAAGGTGGGTGCCCTCTTAAATGTTTAATGTTCCCTTGCTTTTATTACCACAAGGTTTACAGCCACATCTAAAGTCAGGCTCCCATATCAATCATGTTGGTCCAAAAAACCCTGTTCCAACGCGCACACTGTAGGGATAGTTATATTATAACATACCTAGGAGCATAAATCAATATCAACAAAAGTCCGGGCAGGGCATGGTGCTTAAGTTTACACTTTAACATTGTTAAAGTGTAAACTTAAGCAAGCCTATCGTATCTGAACGCCTAACTTTTTAACTAAAGCCTCCTGAATTTTCTTATGTATATCGCTAACGTCCTCGTCCTTAAGAGTCTTTTCGTCCGAACGGTATTCTACTGTATAAGCTAAGCTCTTTTTACCCTGCTCTATCTGCTGGCCCTTATAAAGGTCGAAGACATCCACAGACTTCACGATGTCTTTCCCCTCTTCTCTTATGAGATCAAATACACTGGAGGCACTAATAGAATCATCCGCCAATACAGAGATGTCTCTCTTTATTGAAGGATAGCGAGCAAGAGATTTAAATAGTTTTCTCAGCTTTACATAATTTAATAATTCTTCAAAGGCTATCTCAGCCATATATATCTTGTGCTTTATGTTAAATTTTCTCGCAATGTCTGGCTTCACCTCTCCTAACTTGCCTATTACATTGCCATCTATTTTTATGCAGCATGACATTGCATCTGTAAATATAAAAGATTCGCACTTTTCGATCACGAAACCTTTTACGCCCAAAAAATTCAAAAACTGGATGATCGCACCTTTCAGATCAAAAAAATCCACATCTCTCGGCTTTTCTTTCCAGTTCCCAGAGGTCACACCGCACATACCGATTGACAGATTTGATCTTTCCTCTACCTCGCCTTTGTCCTTATTCATTCGGTAGATCTTGTTCAGTTCGAAAAGCTTTAGATAGGTGTTTTTTCTATTGAGATTCCAGTTCAAAACATCCAGCATCTCTGGCAATAGACTGGGCCTCATAAACTCCTGGTTCGAGCTCAAGGGATTTTGTAGCCGCACAAGATCTTCAAAAGGCATGCCCATGTTCTCTATCGACAATCTAGAGGTCAAGGTATAGGTCACGACCTCGCTCAATCCAAGAGAATACAGGATTCCTTTTGCTTCTTTTTTCAGAGATGAAAGCGATTTCTTTTCCTCTTCATAGGTCTTTTGGGTTTTGAAGATAGGGATCTTTACAGGCACGTTCTCATAACCATATAGCCTGACTGCTTCTTCTATCAGATCTATCTCTTTCTCTAAATCCTTTCTGTAAGAAGGTATCTTTACCGAAATTTTACCTTTTGCTTTTTTTGTAGCCTTAAGATCCAGTCTTTTCAAAAAACCGATTACTTTTTTAGCATCTATCTCGACGCCCAAAACCCTTGGTATTTCTTCCAAAGACAAGGCGACCTCTTTTTCTTTTATTTTCTTGCCGCCTACGTCACTGACTGTGCCTTTTACCCTGCCTCCTGCTATTTCCTTTATCAATCCCTGCGCTCTTGCGCTCGCAGCCAAGATCATGCTGAAATCAACGCCTCTTTCAAATCTGTAGCTGGACTCAGAAGCGAGCCCGAGTTTTCGTTGAGTCTTTCTTATTGATACTGGATCAAAATATGCGCTTTCCAATAAAACATTTTTTGTCCCTTCGGATATCTCTGTATCTTTCCCGCCCATTATCCCTGCTATGGCAACAGGTAAGAATGCATCTGCGATGACCAGCATGTTGGGATCTAGTTCTCTTCTGACGCCGTCAATAGTGACAATGGTCTCGGACTTTTTGGCCTTTCTAACCACTATCTTTTTGCCCTGAAGTTTATCCAGGTCAAAGGCGTGAAGCGGCTGCCCTGTCTCAAAAAGCACATAATTTGTTATGTCGACTATATTATTTACCGAGCGTACGCCCATCGCACTTAATCTAGCGACAAGCCACTTTGGAGAGAGGCCTACTTTTACATTTTTTATAACGCAGCCTGCATATCTAGGGCATGCTTTTTTATCCAAAACACTTATCTTTGCTCCTCCGCGTGCCGGGCCTTTTTTCATATAAAACTTTTTTATGGACGATGGTATCTTTAAGGGTTTATTTTTTGCTGCTGCAAGCTCTCTTGCCACGCCTAACAGAGACAGACAATCAGGCCTGTTTGGAGTGATCTCAATATCCATGACACGGTCTTCTTCTGCATCGATACTAGACGTGACCTCCAACCCTATCATTGTAAGCGCGTCCTGGATATTTTCCGCCCTGTCTTTTACATCAACATAATCTCTTAACCAATCCAAAGTAACTCGCATGAGTACCTCTCTATAAATTTATTGTTGAAATGTTAATTAATAAGTCCTACATCACTCCAGACTGGAGTGCCAGTATCAGTTATTATCCCGCCTTCTGCTGTAATATCTCTTGTCTGCTGCTGTAGCATATTGCCGACTATTTGTAGTCCGGTCACCACAGTATAAACTTCGCTAACGCCATTGTTACCATTAAGATTAAATGCAGTATTTGCCTGTATGGTGCCGTCCGCTGTCAAATCGCCATCGCCTAAAGGCATGGTCGTCGTAGAGCCTACAGCGAATTTCGTAGCCTGTAGTTCTTCATAGTTCCCATAGGGTGCAGGATAATAAGTCGTAAGTGTAATCTCTTCAGCAATACTATAAACACCCGCGCACAACACACAAAATAATGCTGCCATTAATATTTTTCCCATCCTCTGCATAATGTCCTCCGTTATTTTGGCACACTAAAGTGTGCCCTACAGTTGCTAAAAGCTGCTGTTAAAATTGTTTCAAAAAACGTACGTCGTTCTCATAGAACAACCTTATATCATCTATGCCATGCTTGAGCATGCATATCCTGTCAACGCCCATGCCAAATGCAAAACCAGTGTATTCTCGCGGGTCATATTTCACAGCCTCAAATACACGAGGATTTATCATGCCCGCACCCAGCACTTCGAGCCATCCCTTGTAAGAACAAACCCTGCAGCCTTTTGCGCCACAGATAAAACAAGAGATATCCACTTCTGCTGATGGCTCTGTAAAAGGAAAATAATGAGGTCTGAATCTCATCTTCACGCCTTCGCCAAAATATTCTTTTGCAAAGCGCTCTAACACACCTTTTAAATCAGAGAACACGATATTTTTATCGACCATAAAACCTTCTATCTGATAAAACATAAACGAATGACTGGCATCGACTGCATCTGGCCTGTAGACCTTTCCTGCATGGATTATCTGTAGAGGCGGTTTTTCTTTTTCCATTATCCTTATCTGGGCAGTGGAGGTCTGGCTGCGCAAAAGCCTGGTCCCGTCTTCGATATAAAAAGTGTGAAATGTCTCCCTTGAAGGATGGTTTTTTGGAATATTAAGCCCTTCAAAGTTATAAAATTCTGTCTCGACCTCTGGGGTCTCCACGGCCTTAAAACCCATCTTGACGAATATGTCTATTATGTCCTCTAGCGTCTTAACCAAAGGATGTTTGTGCCCGATTTCTGTTGTAATACCCGGAAGCGTTATATCGTTGTTTTCAAAAAGCGCCTGTTCTTGTTCTCGAAACGAGGCCTCTTTTTCATCTAAAAGAGCTGTCAATTTTTTCTTAAGCTCATTTATAAATTTCCCCACTTTTGGTTTATCTCTTTTAGCAACGCTCTTCATGCTCTTAATGGCAAAGGCAAGCTCTCCTTTTCTGCCAAGATATTTCACCCTGGCCTGCTCCAGTTCTTCTAAATTGGAAGCCTCTACTGCTTCTTTTGCTGCGATTTTCTCTATCGCCCGTAACTTTTCTAATAATTTCATCGTCTTCTCCCTCTTAAGTTTACACTTTAACAATGTTAAAGTGTAAACTTAAGCCTGTGTAGTCTGATGGTTATTTTTCGATATGGTATTTCTTTCTAAATTTCTCCAGATTGTCGTTTGAACCAATGATCACAAAGATGTCATCCTGCTTAACAATATAATCCGCCTTAGGAGCCACGTCCAATTCGCATGCTCCCTCTGCAGTCGATTCTTTTTTTCGCACTGCAATGATATTCAGTCCATGCTTTGCCCTGATGTCGAGATCTCTGATAGATTTTCCTATAAACTCTTTCGGCGACACTGTCTCCATTATACTTGATTCGCCTGAAAGCTCTATGTGCTCAAGGACTGACGGAGAAAGCAGGGAATTCGCAATCCTTATGCCCATGTCTCTTTCAAGAAACACGACCCTTGTCGCACCGACTCTCTCTAGTACCTTGCCGTGCTCCTCAGTAACTGCCCGCGCAACGATGTGTTGCACGCCGAGCTCTTTTAAAATCAAAGCAGTCAAAACCGAGGCCTCCAGATTTGTGCCTATGCCTATAATAGCTACGTCCACCTCTTGTATGCCCACGGCCTTCATTGCCTTTTCATCCGTAGAATCTACCTGGACTGCCTCTGTCACGAAATCAGACGCCTCCTGCACCAACTCTTCATCCTTGTCTATTGCAAGCACCTGATGTCCCTTTTCGCTCAACGTCTCAGCTACGCTCCAACCAAATCTTCCTAAGCCTATTACTGCGAATTGCCTCATGATATTTCTCCTTTAAATGAGCACATAATCCGCCTCAGGCGGATTATTAAGTGCGAATTTATCCTGGGAATGCAACTAATTAGAAGCACTCTCAGGATCTTGTTATAATAGCCTTAAGTTTACACTCTAACTTACACTCTAACAATGTTAAAGTGTAAACTTAAGCTTCCGCGTATCTCTGCGGTTAACCCACCATCACCTTTTCCTCGGGGTACTTGTAGAAAATCTTATGTTCCTTCATTGCAACTGCAAGCGCAAGCGTCAAAGGACCGAGCCTACCGACAAACATAGTAAGCATTATCAATATCTTGCCGATGGGACTCAAAATAGGCGTAATGCCTGTCGACAACCCAACAGTGCCAAACGCGGAAGTCACCTCGAATAAGATCCTCAAAAAATAATTGGGCATTGCCTCGTTGTGGTCTTCGACAAAACTCAAAAGCATAGTAAAAAGAACTATCCATGTCACAGCAAGCCCTGCAATCATAACAGCTTTTCTAAATATCGATCTGGGGATAGTCTTTTTGAATATATGTATACTGCCCTTATTTTTTATCATGCTCCATGCCCCTGCCAAAAGAACGCCCAATGTGCAAGTCTTTATGCCTCCTCCTGTTGACCCCGGTGAAGCGCCTATAAACATCAGTAT
This sequence comes from uncultured Planctomycetia bacterium, assembly GCA_964445715.1. Lineage (GTDB taxonomy): Bacteria > Omnitrophota > Gorgyraeia > Gorgyraeales > Gorgyraeaceae > CAYPYS01. The sequence continues at coordinate 5,321 of CAYULJ010000003.1, read as the reverse complement.
TATGAGAAAAAACAATGTCGGGCTTGCAAGCCTACCTATCGGCACTGTATTAAATCCTGCTGTTCTGGAAGTCGCGGATTGGAAAAAAGAAGCCAAGATCTTCCTGTCCAGCCCCAGCCCATATAAAACCTTATGGTTCTCCAATAAAAAGAAAACAACTGTTCCTAATAGCAGCAATATCGCGCTGACAGTAACTGCGACTTTTGACTGAAGGCTTATCTTCGAGATCAAATGCATTATGTCTTCTTTTCTTTTTAAGAACACTCTTCTAAAACACCACCTGAAAACCTTTGGGATATCTATAAGAACAACGAAGCCGATCCCTCCCAGTATAATCAGTGTAATCATTACGAGATTGACATAGCTGTCTTGGGCATGAGTGATAAAACTTGTCGAGTTAAGAGAAAACCCGGCATTGCAAAAACTAGATATAGAGTGGAATACGGACGGATATATGTCTCCGAAACTACGATATAAAAAAAACGCGCCTATGGCTTCAATAACAAAAGTCATGCCCAATATATACATTATAAGGGTCTTTAACCCTTCTACGGAGTGGTGGTCCAAAGCGCCCTTTATAACAACATTCTCGCGAACCGTTAATTTTCTGCCCAAGAGTATCGCGAAAAAAGTAGACATGGTCATTATGCCCAAGCCGCCTATCTGCACCAAAAACAATATCACCGACTGTCCAAAGTTTGAAAAATCAGCGCCCGTGTCTTTGACGATTAGCCCTGTAACGCAGGTAGCGCTTGTCGCAGTAAAAAATGCGTCCACGAGTCCAATAGAAGCACCGTTACTGGAACTCTGAGGCAAAGACAAGAGTAGCGCCCCGACAAAAATCGTTATAAGGAAGCTAAATACTACTACCTGTGGCGGTTTTAAGCGACGTATAGTCATGTTAATATGCAATTTACTAGCTTAAGTTTACACTTCAACAATGTTAAAGTGTAAACTTAAGGGATTATTTCTTATTGACGGTATCTACGAGCTTTTTGAAAGCCTTTGTGTCGTTCGTTGCTATGTCTGCGAGAATCTTTCTGTTAAGGCGTATCTTGGAATCCGATAACTTCTTCATGAACTTGCTATAGGAAATCCCGAGTTCCTTGCAGGCATTGGAGACCCTCAAGATCCAGAGTTGTCTGAATGTCCTTTTCTTAGCTTTTCTATCTCTGGTTCCATAAGCAAGCGCTTTGTTCACAGATTCCATTGTAACCCTATGCCACTTGCTTCTCCCGCCTCTCTGGCCTTTGGCCATCTTTGAGACTTTTTTCCTTCTCGCCCTAGATGCTGGTCCGTATTTTACGCGCGCCATAATCTACCTCTCCTTATCCATAAGGCAAAAGCTTCTTTGTGATCTTTCCTACCGTTCCTTCGACAAGCGCACCTTTTCTCATGCCGCGCTTTCTGTTGGAAGACTTGGAGGTCAAAAGATGCCTTCTCCCTGGTTTAAACCTCTTGAGTTTACCTTTTTTTGTTAATTTAAGTCTTTTCTTTGCGCTTTTGTTTGTTTTTAACTTTGGCATTTATACGCTCCTTGTCTATTTCTTAACCTTCACTACGCTGGATTTTGGCAAAAAGTTGACTATTATGCTCCTTCCTTCTTTGACAGGGTTCTTTTCCAGCTCCCCCACGTCTGAAAGATCAGAGATCATCCTATCCACGACCTTCTTGCCTATCTCAATATGGCTCATCTCTCTCCCGCGAAAGATCATGATAAGTTTTGCTTTGTCCCCTCTTGACAGAAATCTCTTAAGATGGTGAAGCTTAACCTGATAGTCATGCTCTTCTATATTTGGCTTTATCTTTATCTGTTTCAGGTGCACGACCTTTTGATGCTTGCGGGCCTCTCTTTCTTTTTTCTCTTGGTCGTATTTATACTTGCTATAATCCATTATACGGCAGACAGGCGGTTTTGCCTGAAAAGCTACCTCTACCAGATCAAGCCCTAGCTCCTGCGCCTTTTGTAACGCATCCTGAGTAAGAACCGTGCCCATCTGTTCTCCATCAGGCCCTATCAATCTTACTTCTTTCACCCTTATTTTTTGGTTTACTCGTAACGGCCGTGGAATAACTACCACCTCCTCGTTTAAGTTCACACTTTAACATTGTTGAATTGTGAACTTATTTTTTATTTGCGATCTCGTCCTTTATCCTAGAAAGAAATTCTTCCAGCTTTATGCTTCCGAGGTTTCCTTCTTTTCGCGCTCGAAGCGAAACCGTGCCCGTTTCTTTTTCCTTGTCGCCTACGATCAACATATAAGGCAGTTTCTGTGTTTCCTTTTCTCTTATCTTATACTGTAGCTTTTCGTTTCTTTTATCGACTTCAGCCCTTATTCCTTCTTCCTGCAATCTACTCAAAGTCTCATCCGCATAATCATGCGCCCTCTCAGTAATGGGGATCACAGTGACCTGCTGAGGACTTAGCCACACAGGGAATGCGCCTGCATAATGCTCAATAAGGGTGCCTAAGAATCTCTCCATGCTGCCCAGTATTACGCGGTGCAACATCACTGGACGTTCTTTTTTCCCGTCCTTTGATATATATGCCAAATCAAATCTTTCAGGTAGTGCAAAGTCGCACTGCACAGTCGCACACTGCCAGGGCCTGCCCAATGCATCCTTTACCATGATATCTATTTTTGGTCCGTAAAACGCGCCCTCGCCTTCATTGATATCATATGTCATGCCTTTGGACTCGAGCGCTTTTTTCAACGCATTTGTAGCTTCATCCCAGATCTTAAAGCTTCCAATAAATTTTGGCGGCCTTGTGGAAAGATCGATCTTGTAATCAATAAAACCAAACACCTTCATCGTATCGATGACAAAATCTATCACGCCGACAATCTCTTTCTCGACCTGTTCAGGCAGACAAAATATATGCGCATCATCCTGGGTAAAGCCCCGCACCCTGAGAAGTCCGTGCAATACACCTGATTTTTCCCTTCGGTGCACATTGCCCAATTCAAAATATCGCATAGGTAGATCTCTGTAGCTTCTAGTCTTTGATTTATAAATAAGCATATGCGCCGGACAATTCATTGGCTTGATCACGTATTCATCCTTCTCTACCTTAAATATGTACATATTTTCTTTGTAGTAATCGTAATGTCCGGAGGTGACCCATATATCGGATTTCAAAATATGAGGCCCCATCACGATCTGATAGCCGCGTTTCAAGTGTTCCTTTTTTATATAATCTTCCACCAACATCCTGACGAGAGCGCCGTTGGGGTGATAAAAAACAAGGCCAGGCCCGACATCGTCGTGAATACTGAATAAATCCAGATCCTTACCGAGTCTCCTGTGATCTCTCTTCTTCGCTTCTTCCCTTAATCTCAGAAAATCTTCTAATGCCTTTTTGCTTTCAAAGCAAGTACCATATATTCGCTGTAACATTGGGTTTGTTTCAATGCCATGCCAATACGCACCTGCAATGCTCAGAAGCTTAAATGCCTTGATCCTGCCTGTAGACTCAACGTGCGGGCCTTTACAAAGATCTACAAATTTCCCGTGCTTATAAATAGAAACTGTATCCGAATCTAAGTTGTTTATAAGTTCGACCTTGTAAAGCTCTTTTAATTTTTTGAATAACTTAAGCGCTTCTTTTTTAGAAATATCTTCTCTCTTGAACCCTAGATCTTGCTTTATGATCTTTGCCATCTCCTTTTCTATCTTGTGAAGGTCTTCTGAGGCAAAGCCATCCTGTAAATCAAAATCATAGTAGAACCCGTCTTCAATAGCAGGGCCAAAGCCAAGCTTTACCTTTGGGAAAAGCTTCTTCACGGCATCTGCCATTACGTGAGAACAACTATGTCGTAGTGCATCTAATTCTTTTTTCATATAACATCGATCCCTAAGTTCACACTTTAACATTGTTAAAGTGTGAACTTAACAAAAATAATGGTGGGCCCAAGAGGACTCGCCTCCTACGCTCGGACGTAGCCTCGCTGCGGAGGCCCACCTCATTCGCTGTCGGCCGGTCCATTCGGACTTACGGCCTTTTCCTCGCTATCTGCTCGGCGCTCACTCGTTTCGAGTCCTGTTGCGCCACAAATATAAAAAAACAAAAACTGGTGGGCCCAAGAGGACTCGAACCTCTGACCTCTTCCATGTCAAGGAAGCGCGCTATCCAACTGCGCCATGAGCCCATGGTGCCGAGAGTGGGATTCGAACCCACACGAGCTTTTGGCTCAATGGATTTTAAGTCCATATTGTCTGCCAGTTCCAACATCTCGGCAATAAAATAATCAATTAACAGTAAAACTTTTACTCCAGCCTTTATAAGAACCTACGCACTCCTGCGCTAATAACCTTTTTCTCTCTAAGCCAACACAGCCATCATAATAACATTTTTTAACAATTTCCCTAGCAGCCATTTTCCCATATTTTAATACACAATCTCTACTTCTACGACCTTTGTTTTTGTAAATCCGGCCTTTTGCTCTTAACGAAAATTCAATTGCATCTGCTAGCCATCTAATAAAGGGAGCCGAACCAGAATAAACGCGCAAACTCCATTGTTCCCTTTTATTGGTTGGGTGTGTCCATTTTCGTATACATCCATCCCCGTCTATCATCCCCCTCAAAAAATCTAAAAAATATATACCAGGTATATCTAAACTATCTATGGTCAGAGATTTTCTCGGTGTCAATCCAATAGACTGGAGAAAATCATAAAAATTTCTATTAGCGAATTGAATATGATAGGCCTGCTTTTTTGTGCCACTATTCTTAACAGTAACCCTATTAGTAATGTTTAATTTTTCGGTCAAGCCTTTTAAAAAGTCTCGATCTTTAGACGTTATATCAATATGCCTTCCGTCCGGAGATAAACATCCATCGCTAGTTATCAATCCCACTAAATACCAAAGATTCGATCCCTTAATTTTTAAGTCTTTTCTTTTATGTGGCATTATTCAAAATTTTGGAGGCGACGACCGGACTCGAACCGGTGAATAAGAGTTTTGCAGACTCCTGCCTTGCCTCTTGGCTACGTCGCCCTAAAAAGCAAAAACGTGTAACCTTTAAAAATGCGGCTACACGTTGTAAGAATCCTTCTATCCATTAAAACGGCGGAGCCCATTCTCCTCCAGAAGCAGATCGCCATTTTATATGTCCGCCTACATATAGAACATTCCCGCCCTTCTGCCTGTGATTTTCAGGCTTGTCACAGGCTATAGGCGTATCTGAATCTGCTGATTCTGTAAGGCCTGACTGATATAAATAATCTCCACTATCTGCGCTCGAGGGGATATCGCTATTGGATGACGGACACTTAAAGACCTCTAAAGTATCGACATAATCGCCGTCTAATAGTT
>CAYULJ010000002.1:33202-42672 GCA_964445715.1 uncultured Planctomycetia bacterium | reverse complement strand
CTTATTAAGGTTAAAATCGAAATAATATAGTATAAAATTCGACCATGGCACCTAACTTTACATTTTAACGTTGCTGAAGTGTAAAGTTATTTTTTTATTTTTATGTTGACATAGATAGTTAATTAATTTATAATACTTAATAAATATATGAAATAACTTTAATTGATAAGGAGGGCCTTATGGCTAGGAAAGTTCTAATTTGTGCACTTGGATTACTTGTTCTTGCAGGTCTAGTAGGCGCAAAGCATGGTTTTTGCTACAGGATACCACCTGAAGAGAGCAATGTACGCTATCTATATGTCTTTGGTGAAGACGGAAAAAAGAGTTACGGGGCTAAAGATGAGCCTCAGGTTGTATTTCTAAAGGTGCCTGCAAGTTATACGGGAGTCGTAGAGATATCTATCTATGATCCTGATATCGGAGGATATGTTGACGAAAAGAGCGGGAAGTGGGATACTGAAACCCGCTTTTCTGTTTTCGGAGGAAAGAAAGCGTTTTCGTCTTTACGGGGCTTGAATGAGGCAGATGTGTCAGATTTTCTCCAAGGCGCTCTTTTAGACGCAAAGACTTTTGGCGAAGATAGAAAATATGACAAGAAATTTTACCATTTTACCCCGATCGATGCATCGCAGGGAGAAAAGATCGGTGACTTTAGATATTTCAAGATCGTTGCCGAAGGGTTATCGGGTAACGACAACAACGTCTTTTCTTTGGACATATCTCCTGATGTAGCCGAGGCATTCAGCTACTCTCTGTCACTTAGGCTTTCAGAGCGCCGTGGCACAAAGATGATGCTGTATCCTGATATACCTCAGAATGTAGCGCAACTCATAGAGCATAATTATGATCTAGATGCTAGCGGTGGTTTCATAGATCTTATAAGCGCATCTAAATCTTATAAAGTAAATCGATCAAGAACAGGCATGTGGGCAGATACTAAGATAGATGTTTCTCCAACTGACGCAGGCACTCGATGGGTATATGAGATAACAAAGGACACGCAGCCAAATGCAAATATGGCTATGTATATAACCACGGCTGATGGCTCTGCTGTGCCTGTATTTTTTGGCCCAGGAGAAGGCGGTCCGAAGATGGTGTTTGTCGAGAAAAAACCTGAGCTTAAAGAGGCACCATGGGAAGAATCTACGATTTCATGTAACACCTTTAAATTCGATGGCTCCAAGTCATACGACCCAGATGATCAGCAACTGACATATTTTTGGGATTTCGGCGATGGCTCTACTAGCAGCCAGATCAGATCGATGCATACCTATAAAGAAGCAGGGAAATATCTTGTGAGGCTGACTGTTACAGATGCCTCTGAAGCAGAGTGTAATGCTGCAACTACTCAACAAGTAATAAAAGTCAATGAGCCACCATGCGCTGTTGCATCTGGCCCTGGTTTTTCCTGCGTCAATACAGAGATATTCTTTGACGGCAGTCAATCAACAGATAGCCCTGATGATAAATTGACATATAGATGGGATTTCGGGGACGGGGAGACTGCAAAAGGAGCAAAGGTAGCACACAAGTACAAAAAGGGTGGGGATTATATAGTCACGCTTACTGTAACGGATGATTCCGGTAGCATGTGTGATACTGGCATAGACAAATTGAACGTATCTATTAATACGCCTCCTGTGGCAGATGCTGGTGATGACATCATACTCTGCAAGACCAGTCCTTATGATTCGCTAGAGGTCACATTTGATGCATCGAAATCCAGGGATGCAGATGGCCATGCCCTTACCTATATATGGGACTTTGGCGACGGAGAGACCCAGGAAGGCAAGACCGTGATCCATAAATATGAAAAAGGCGGCGAATACGTAGCTAAGCTATTGGTAATAGATGAGACAGATACAGAGTGCAATAGGTCAACACAGACAAAGCTTGTCAAATTAAACAGGGCGCCTCTTGCTGATGCAGGCGGGAATTTAAATATATGCTTGACGGACAAGGCCGATTTTAATGCCTCTAATTCGTTCGATAGCGACGGTGATGTCCTTACATACACCTGGGATTTCGGTGATGGGCAGACTGCAGTAGGCAAAAAGGCTTCTCATAAATATACAAGAGGAGGGGTCTATAAGGTACAGCTTGAGGTTAGCGACAACACTAAAACAGATTGCTCTATTGTTTCAGAGACGATACTGGTAGATGTCAATTCTTCCCCGGCAGCGGATATTTCAGCAGAAGATATAGCATGTGTCGGTGAATCAATGAAATTCAACGGAGCAAAGTCGACAGATCCGGACGATGACAGATTATCCTACACATGGGATTTCGGAGACGGGACTACAGCAAGCGGCGCTAACGCAAAACACGTTTACGCAAAAGGCGGGTTGTACAAGACAACGCTATTTGTCGATGACGGCAAGGATTCGGATTGCTCAGGTTCGGCAAGGATGCATTATATAAATGTAAATACACCTCCTGTAGCAGAAGCAGGTCCGAATCTCCTTATTTGCGTAACAGATAAGGTCGAGTTCGATGCCACAGAGTCCTATGATCCGGACAATGACAGCCTTACATACACCTGGGATTTTGGCGACGGCACGACAGCTAGAGGTCCGAAGGTAAGTCATGGTTATAAAGGCATAGGTGTCTATAAAGTGGTCCTGACAGTTACTGATGATTCAGGTACGGAGTGCAACATATCGCAGGACACTTTAGTGGCAACAGTTAACGCAGAGCCGGTGCCAGTTATAGAAGTTATATAGAATTTCCAAAGTTATTTTACCAAGAGAGGCCCTGAATACAAAATTTAGGAATAATTTTGTGAGGGGCCTTTTTTGTGATATAATGCTTGCGATTGAGCTAGGATAATAAAGTTATGATAAAGAAAATAGCGGTTTTAACAATACTCCTTTCAATGACCTTTTTCTTGATAGCGCATCCATGCTTTGCGCGCAGCCTCACAGTTGTCTTTACAGGCGATACGCGAGGTGAAATAGAAAATTGTCACTGCCCAAAAGAAGATTATGGCGGATTACCTAGGAGAGCTAGTTATATAGATGAGGTCAGGGAAAAGGCAAAGGATTTATTGCTCTTAGACATAGGAGATATATTGCCGCTTTACGCTACGGACGTCGAAAAGAAAGATACTCTATATAAGGCTTTCATATCTTTTAAGGCAATGGATATGATGGAGTATTCTGTCTTGAATGTCGGCGAAAGCGATCTTGTCTTGGGAGAAGATTTTTTGAGCGAGAAAGAATCTGTTGTTTCTTTCCCGTTTATCTCTGCCAATATAGTGGACGAGGAGACAGGAGAGCTCTTTTTCGAGCCATATTTTATAAAAGAGATGAAAAATGGCCTTAAGGTAGGGGTGATCGGGATTCTAAATGAGCGCTATGTAGTTAATTCGGACACGTTATCGATAACGCCCCACAAAGAAGCAATCGACAGGTTTTTGCCGGAACTAAAAGCAAACTCAGATATAGTTATTGTGCTGGCTCATTTGGGATTGCCATATTCCATAGAACTCGCAAATTATACCGAAGATATCGATATTATACTCAGCGGGCATTGGGATGCGAATAGCCAGGAACCTATAAAAGTAAATAAAACACTGGTGATGCCCACGACTTATCATTCGAGAAAGGTAGGGAGGCTGGATCTCGAGGTTGGCAGGAGAGGCGTTTATTCTTACAAATGGGAATCTACTCCTTTAGATGAGGGTTATGACGGAAATACAGCTTTTGAAGAGCTTATTGCGACAATGCCGGATCTAGAAGACGCGGCAGAAGAGAAGTCTTTGGCTGGGGATAAAGAGTTCAATGGAACGCCTTTAAGGGTCTTTGTATTTTATTCTCCGGGTTGTAGGGCCTGTATGGAAATAGAAAAAGACTTTTTGCCAGGAATCGAAGAAAAGTATGGTTCCCTGATAGCAGTAGAGCAATACGATGTGAGTGTGCTAAAGAATTACGAACAGATGATGAAGCTGGAGGAGTTATACGGGGTAGAAGACGGCGGCTATGTCCCAGAGGTCATAGTCTCAGAATATGTTTTAATGGGAAAAGAAGAGATAGAGGCTAATTTAGGTCAGACCATAGAAAAGGCCCTGATAGAGGCGAAAGAGGTAAAAAAAAACGAAGATTTAACATCACAGGCAGCTGAATACCACCCGCCTAGCGGTTCCCTTATCCTTTCTAGATTTCAATCATTTAGTGTATTTGCTGTTATGACAGCTGGTCTGTTGGATGGCGTAAATCCCTGCGCCTTTACAACAATAGTATTTTTTATTTCATTTCTTTCTCTTGTAGGCTACAAAAGGCGCGAGATGTTTGCCGCAGGTTTCTCTTTTACCGTAGCTGTATTTATAGCATATCTATTGATCGGGCTGGGTATCTTTAGATTTTTAAGGTCATTGCAAGGTTTTGGCCATGTGATTTATATTATAAATATATTCATAGGCGGGTTAGCATTTTTTCTTGGCATATTAAGCCTTGTGGATTATTTTAAATTCAAAAGAACCAAAGACACAAAGAGTATCATATTAAAATTGCCGCAATCTATCAAGAATAAGATACATTCGGTCATAGGCGCTGATTTTAGGCCGGGTCAGAAAACCGGAAAAAGAACGGTTTTGGGCATAATCTGGATCGCGTTGACAGCAGGATTTATGGTCTCTATATTGGAATCCTTTTGCACCGGACAGGTCTATTTGCCTACAATAGCTTTTGTGCTTAAGATGCCAGACAGAAAGGCTTCAGCTTTTACGTATCTTATTCTTTACAACCTCGCTTTTATCATGCCTCTCATAACAGTTTTCCTGCTAGGTCTTTTTGGCGCGACCTCAAAAACGTTTTCTAAATTCATGGAAAGGCGCCTCGGCGCAGTCAAGCTTTGCACAGCTGCCTTATTTTTCCTCCTCGCCAGTTTCCTCATCTTCTTCCGTTAAGTCGACTTTTTAAGCTCACAAGGTAGGCCATTCTGCACTGGAATGATTTTGCCGTGTGCTACGGTTTACGGCTCACCTTGCTCGCCGTAACTCCTTGCACACTTTTGCCAAAATCTTCCTGATGTGCCGAACGGCCTACCTTGTGAGCTTAAAAAGAAAAATTATATTTGACGGGAGTATTGTTTTGGCATACACTTATCCTATATGAATCGTATATTGCTTCTTATTTTGCTTATGTTGGTTTTGCCTTCCTGTGTGAGTCAGGAATATAATACTGCTACAGGCACAGAAGATATCTTTTTCGTGTCTACTGAGAAAGAAATCAATATGGGGCGCAGCATAGCCGAGGGCATTGAGAAGAATCCTGATATTAAGCTGGACCCAGATCCTATAATGACAGAGCGGGTTAAGCAGATCGGCGAAAGAGTAGCGTCTGTTTCAGACAGAAAAGAAGTGTCTTACACCTTTAGAGTAATAGATGATGATGATGTGAATGCATTTGCTTTGCCAGGGGGTTATATATTTATCTTCAGGGGGCTTGTAGAGGAGGTCGAATCTGACGATGAGCTCGCTTCTGTTATTGCCCATGAGATAGCGCATGTAGTTGCGAGGCATTCTATCAAGCGTCTGCAAGGCGGGATCGGGTTTAATATCTTGCAGATACTAATGGTCACTACGCGCGCACCTGACATAAACAGAGTCAATGCTGCTCTCGGTCAACTTATAATGGCCTATTCAAGGGAAGACGAGGCCCTTGCTGATAAGATAGCAGTTAAGTATTTAAGGGAAGCCGGGTATGACCCTATGGCTATGATAGATTTTCTGGGAAAGCTACAAGATGTCCGCAGAAAGTCTCCTATTAAGACATATAGCGCGTATCGTTCGCACCCGCTTATTGCCAATCGCATACGTATGGTAAAACAAGAACTTACAGGAGAAATAGAGTTTAGTGACTACATGAACAAGCCAATAGACGAAGTTCGCTAAGTTCACACTTCAACAATGTTGAAGCGTGAACTTAAGAGAAGGAGGAATTGATGCCAAAGATAACAAAGGCGCATGATTTTAGGTCAGAGGATCCGTGGCGCATATTCAGGATCATGTCGGAGTTCGTAGAAGGTTTTAACGAGCTATCTCAGATTGGATCTGCAGTCGCTATCTTTGGCTCTTCCAGGACAAAACCAAAGGATAAATATTACAAGTTAGCTGAAAAGACAGCAGGGCTTTTATGCAAAAATAACTTTGCAATTATTACAGGCGCGGGGCCAGGCATAATGGAGGCGGCCAATAAAGGAGCCAAAGAAGCAGGCGGCCTTTCTGTAGGGTTGAATATACAGATGCCTGTAGTCCAGAAGCCCAATAAATTTATCACAAAGCTTATAGAATTCAGATATTTTTTCTCTCGCAAGGTCATGTTTTTAAAATACGCAAAGGCCTTTCTTGTTTTTCCCGGAGGCTTTGGCACCATGGACGAGTTTTTTGAAGCGATCACCCTTGTGCAGACAAAAAGAGTAGAGGCATTTCCGGTTATATTGATAGGCAAAGAATATTGGCGAGGTCTTATTGGCTGGATAAAAACTCCCATGTTAAAGAAAGACTGTATAGTCAAGAAAGACATGAGCATTTTTAAGGTAGTGGATAGCCCTGAAGAGGCACTAAAAATAATAAAGATTTTTTATTCAAACACGGACTGATTTGTTGTACAATGTTATCGTTATTCAAAAGATTATTTAAAAGGAAGGAGGTGGCTATGAAGAAGAAAAAAAAGAAGGGGCCTGCCAAGAGAAAGAAGAAGGCAGTGAAGAAGACAAAGAAAAAGGTCACCAAGAGCAAGAAAACTACCAAGGCCAAGAAAAAGGTCTCCAAAAAGACCGCTTTGCCTCCCGGTGCATCATTGGAAGAGATAGGGGTCGTGACGCATTATTTTCCTCATGTCGAGGCAGCAGTAATTAAAATGACCAGAGGCTCGCTTTCTCAGGGAGAGACTATTTTTGTCAAGGGCCACACCACTGATTTTAAGGAAAAGGTCAACTCGATACAACTGGATCATGCGCCTATAGCGAACGCGGTCGCAGGTCAAGAAATAGGTCTCAGGGTCAAGGCAAAGGTCAGAGAGCACGACGTCGTCTATAAGCTTTTGACTTAGATCCTTTATTGTCTTCGCTTAAGTTTACACTTTAACAATGTTAAAGTGTAAACTTAAGATTTCCGTTTACACGGGGAATGACAGTATCGGTGTCTTGAATTTTTAATAGTTGTGTGATATAATTATTACGAAGCCGATAAAGTTATATAAATGCGCCTGATATAAGGCAAAGCCAGATCGCGCTATGCGATCAATCTTTATCGGCTTCTTTTTTTATCTAGCAGCAAAATGGTAAATTATTCTAAAAGGGAAGATATAGGGGTTATCGAGTTTAACGATGCAGATTCTAGAGTCAATCTCCTTTCGCATGCAAACCTGGATGCATTAACGCATATCATAGATCGAATCACAGAACAAAAAAATCCTGTCAAATCTCTGTTTTTCGTGAGCAAAAAAGACAATATATTTATCGCTGGTGCGGACATAAAGGAATTAACAGAAATTCACACGAGAGAACAGGCGCTCGAGCTTTGCAAAAAAGGTCAGGGCTTGTTCAATAAAATAGAAGGTCTTGGTCTGCCTACCTTTGCGGTTGTAAACGGTGCGTGTATCGGCGGTGGATTGGAACTTGCCCTTTCTTGCAGATACATCCTTTCTACTGATAACAAAAAAGTAAGATTTGGGCTTCCAGAGGCGAAGCTGGGGATCATTCCGGGTTTTGGAGGCATTCATCGTCTAATACACAGGATAGGACTGCACAGCGCTAACTCTCTTATTTTCTCAGGAAAACTGATCAATGCAAGAGAAGCGCTGGGTTTAAAACTTACAAGTCGGATTATTCCTGAGTCGCAGCAATTTTCTTATAAAAAACTTATCTCTACCCCGAGATCAAATTCTTACAAAGCCTTGAATGGAAAAATAAGAGAGGAAGCCGAGAGACATGAAAGGGGGATTTTGGCAGACAAGATAATTCAGAAGCAGGCCAAGAATTCTCTTTCCGCGTATTTGCTCAGAGGTAAATATAAAAATTATAATTGGATCGACAATCACTTTAACAGAGAATGTTCTATAAAAAGATGTGCGATTGCAGGCGCTGGTACAATGGGTAGAGGCATTGCATATCTAATAAGCTCTGAGATGGACATGTCGGTCGCCTTGAGAGACCTAGACAATATCGTCCTGAAGAAGGCCCTGACGCATATCAAGAGGATCTACAATGATGCAGTCAAAAGGGGTTTATTGCACGCGGCAGAAGCTAAGGATAAGCTTGGATACATAATGTTTGGAAACGGTCGACTCGATGAAATAGACATAGTCATTGAGGCAGTGACAGAGGATATTGCGGCAAAAAAAGATTTTTTTGCTAAGATAGAGTCAGAGTTGCGCAAAGATTGTATTATAACCTCGAACACGTCCTGTATATCTATAAATGAATTAGCAATATCTCTCAAACGCCCTGAAAATTTTCTCGGTATACATTTTTTTAATCCGGCTTATAAGATGAAACTAGTGGAGGTCATTCCTTCAGAGTTTACAGACAAGTCGACCCTGCAGAGAACAATGGTTTTCTTACAAAGACTTAGAAGAATACCTATAATTGTAAAAGATAGCCCAGGATTTCTCGTCAACAGGATGCTCTTGCCATATCTTAACGAGGCCTTGTCTATGCTGCAGGAAGGATATTTGGCAGAAGACATAGACGCTGCGATGCTTTGGTTTGGCATGCCAGTCGGGCCATTGCAGCTTTTAAAGGATATAGGGATAGGAGTGGCTTATAGGGCGAGCAGGATACTGGAAGATGGATTTGGCCCCAGGCTAAGAATATCGAAGATGCTTGCAGGATTATTTGATCAAGATAAGGCTTTAAATACAAAGAAGAGTGCCTATAATTTGAGCAAACCACCTTTTCTTAAAAAAAAGTTATATCAAGAGATAATCAGTAAATTGCTTTTTCCTATGCGGAGAGAAGCAAGGCTTTGTTTGGAAGAGAAGATCGTGGATGATCGCGAGATTATTGACCTGGCATTGTTGCTTGGCATTGGATTTCCCGGCTCCAAGCGGATCTGGGAATCTTAAGTTTACACTTTAACATTGTTAAAGTGTAAACTTAAGCGAGAAAAAGACGGGATTGAACTATGAATTCCAAGGTTATATCTATCTATAGCATAACAGACAGGCAGAGCAAGAAAGAGTATGCGATAAATCTTGCGGCAGCCTTGTCTATTGTCACCAAAGAAAAAGTCATGCTTATAGAGACAGGAAAATTTTCTATAAGTATAAAAGAAATGCTCAAATTAGATAGAAAGCTATTGAAAAATAGAGTAATTGCTACAGATATAGGAGTGGATGTTTTAAGCTCAGAACAAGTCAGCTGGAATCTTCTCGATCAATTTAAAGGTAAATATAAATTTATCGTAGTCGATGTCTCCAGTGATCCCCTTGCCATGGATCTTGGCATATTCCATTTTTCTGATTCGA
>CAYULJ010000002.1:0-33102 GCA_964445715.1 uncultured Planctomycetia bacterium | reverse complement strand
TTTTCTGATTCGACAAAGGATGATCTTGAGAGCGGATATAAATTCCTTGAGGATATACTTGAAAAAGGAGAGAAAGACATACATAAAGCGCTGAAGGTAATTGTAAACAGGTTGAATATATTTGATAAGTTTTCTGTGGAGGAGATGTCTTGGCTGATCCGGAGGGACATATGGGCTGTAGTACCCGAAGCCAGCATCTTAGATGCTTCTGTAGATTCAAAGGGGAGCCCATTAGTCTTGAGATCGCAGATATCAGATTATTCTAAGTCAGTACTGAGGATCGCCAAGAGAGAATCCGGCGTGCTTTTAGGTCTTGCCCTTGGGAGCGGGGCTGCTTTTGGCCTTGCGCACATAGGCATCTTGAAGATCTTGAAAGAAAAAAACATCCCGGTGGATATTGTTTCTGGCTCTAGTATAGGCGCGCTTATTGCGAGCCTGTGGGGGTTGGGATTTTCTCCTTCGGAGATAGGACTTATTGCGAAAAAACTCAGAAATAAGCTTAATATTATGAGGCTGATGGATTTTACCATACCTATATCTAGTATCTTAGCTGGCAGGAGACTGAAGAGGTTTTTGATCAATATATTGGGAGAAAAAAGATTTGAAGATTTGAAAATACCTGTTAAGATAATGGTATACGACTTGGCCAATAGAGAGACGTTTGCAATAGAAAAGGGCAGGTTGGTGGATGCTGTCTATACCAGCATTGCAATACCAGGTATTTTTAAGCCTAAAGTAGATAAAGAAAGATTGATAGTTGACGGCGGAGTCTCTGATCCTGTGCCCGTGGATATCTTATTGAAACAAGGTGTCAGAAAAATAATAGCAGTAAATGTCTTGCCGGGTCCTGAAGATATACACAAAAGGAACATGTTGTTAAAAAAGAAGATAGCAGGAGAGCAGGATGCATTGCGCCGAGCCCCATTTTATATAAAGCTGATCGCTGGCATTCGAAAGTTTTTTAAAAAGATCTTTACTCCAAATATATTCGATATCATTATGACTAGCATGCAGTCGATCGAATATGTCCTTGCTGAAAATAGCTGTAAAAAAGCCAGCGTGGCATTACATCCTGTATTAGTCGAAGCGACATCCATAGATTTTCACTTAGTCAAGAATTTCATCAAAGTCGGAGAAGGAGAGGCATTGTCGCATATCAAAGAGATAGAAGATCTGATCTCTAAATAAAAAGGCGAGAGATGGGAAAAGAGACGATAAAGATATTGTTGATAGAATTTGATCCGCCGAAGATAACAAAGATAAAAGATGTCTTTGCAAATCAAACAGGCGTTTCTTATGAGGTTTTGTTGTTACAGAAGGAGGAAAGAGTCCTTAATAAAGTCGATGAAGAAGATTTGGACGCGATCCTTCTTTCTTATGAGCTTCCCGGGTCTAATGGTCTTGAAGTACTCTCTGATTTGCAATATAAGGATCTCAAAGGGCCAGTTATTATGATGGCTGACGAGGGATGTGAGGAATTTTCTACTCAAGCAATGCGGTTGGGCGCCTATGATTTTGTGATGCGTCATGAAGGTTTTGAAGAGGGGCTACCTCTGGTTATTCATAATGCCCTTACCTCATTCCATGCAGCAAAGGAAAGAGAAAGATTACAGAATGAGATAGTTGCGAAGAAGGCAGAGCTGGAGGCGGCAAACAGGAGATTAAAAGAGCTGGATAATTTAAAGTCCAACTTTGTTTCAAATGTGGCCCATGAATTCAGGACTCCTTTGACTATCATAAAGGGAAACGTCGACATGGTCGCTAAAGGTCGCCTTGGCAATGTGTCGCCCGAGCAGAAGGACATGCTTGACGGCGCTATAAATATTGCCAATAGGTTATCCAGACTTGTAAATGATCTACTGGATATATCAAAGATCGAATCTGGAAAGTTACGATTAAAGAAGGAGCCTGTGAATATAAATGAAATAATCGAGCAAAACATAAAGATTTTTGATAAGATATTGGGAGATAAAAAACAGACCCTTAAAAAGGAACTTGCGAAGGGGGCTTTAGTCGTAAATGCTGACCTAGATAAAATAACACAAGTCTTTGTCAATCTTCTCAGTAATGCCATAAAATATAGCCCTGAGAGAGGCGCTATTGCCGTGAGGAGTCTGAACCTAGAGAAAGAGGTACTGGTGGGAGTTTCAGATACTGGCGAGGGGATATATCTGGAAGATATAGATAAAATATTCGATAAGTTCACGCGCGTGACTGCTGAGAAAAAAGAAGGTACGGGTTTGGGGCTTCCTATAGCAAAGGATATAGTAGAGCTTCATAAAGGAAGGATGTGGGTGAAGAGTGAGGCCGGCAAGGGAAGTCAATTCTACTTTACTCTTCCAAAATAAACGAGGAGATGCAGATGAAACGAGCATTGCTTATAATCTTGTTATTAGCCTTGGTCCCTGCTATAGTAGCAGGCTGCGCTCGTACGAAGCGTATTGCGAATGACATTGATTGGGTTGTCTTTGACGGCGAACCAAAAGAAGACAATTAATCCCTAAGTTTACACTTTAACATTGTTAAAGTGTAAACTTAGGTGGTTATTTTTAGCTAAATCTATAAAGGGAGGGCTTGCATGTTTATAGATAGGATGAAAGAGGATATAAAATCTGCCAAAGAGAAAGATCCTGCGGCAAAAAACACCTTAGAAATAATATTATGCTATCCAGGGCTTCATGCCTTATGGCTTCACAGGATAGCTAATTTTTTCTATTTGAAGAGGCTTTACATGGTAGCAAGGATTATTTCTCATGTCTCAAGGTTTCTTACTGGGATAGAGATACATCCTGGAGCAAAGATAGGTCATAGTGTTTTTATAGACCATGGAATGGGCATTGTCATTGGCGAGACCGCTGAGATAGGAGATAATACGCTTCTTTATAAGGGAGTGGTCTTGGGCGGGACAAGTCTTGAAAAGGAAAAGCGACACCCGACACTGGGCAAAAACGTGGTCGTAGGTTCTAATTCTTGCATCCTAGGTCCTGTAAATATAGGCGATAACGCAAAGATAGGCTCTGGTTCTGTTGTTATTAAAGACGTTCCGCCTGGTGCGACCGTAGTAGGCGTGCCTGGCAAGGTCGTTGAAAAAAAGACAATGGAAAAATTGACGCTGGATTTTGAGCACGGGAATTTACCCGACCCCATAGCAGATGTTGTGCGCATTATGCTCAAGATGCAGCACGAATTAGAAGAGAGATTAAAGACCATAGAGAAGGACCATAATATAAAGGCGAGAAGCATTTTTCACGATTACGAAGAAAAGGCCACTGAGGAATTGCCAGAGCAGTAGAAAAATTTGACAAAATGTCGACGTGGTACTATACTTATTTTTAATTTATACCTTACAGAAAGGGTTTTGTGAGGTGAACGGCAGGAGGAGAAAGAAGCGCTATGAAAGGAAAAGTTAAGTGGTTTGATAACAAAAAAGGCTATGGCTTTATTGTTCCTGAAAGCGGCAAGGAAGTGTTTGTTCATCATACAGCCATACAGGGAGAAGGCTATAAGAGTTTGGCAGAAGGAGAAGAAGTAGAATTCGATATAGTCCAAGGTCCAAAGGGGGAGCAAGCAGCTAACGTAGTCAAGCTGTTATAAACTATATAGCAACCTTTTTTACCCCGTACCGCTTTTTGATGGCAAAAAAGCGGTACGGGGTATTTTTTGATATGTCTGATTTTATACGCGTATGGACAAAGATTGAGATAAACGATGTTATGGCTCATCTTCTTATAGTAGGTGAGTCTACGGGAGATTGCGCTAAGTGCAGAGAGCTTGGCATAGATTATTCAAAAGCAACTAGTTGCCCGAAATGCGGAACACCTTTTAAATACATTGCTTCCCGGACCAGAGAAATAACAAAAATAAAAAATAAAAGACCTAATCTGACATTTATTGATTTCGATGATTACAAAAAAACAACAGGTAAGTTAAAGGCCAAAGGATTATTCGGTTAGCCTCGGAGTGAGTACTTTATTATAGACCAGAGTACATTAAGAGAACAAAGAGGGTGAAATTTTTTTCCTTCCTTGAAAGTCCTTGCCTTGTAAGGCACAGCCACTTCTTTTATCTTAAAACCTTTCTTGGTGACTTTCGCAGTAAGCTCCGCATCAGTTCCAAAGCCTTTGCAGGTAAGCTTTATGCCTTCCAATGTCTTTTTTCTAAAGACCTTAAAACATGTCATAGGGTCAGTAAGATGTATACTGTTCAGAATGTTTACTAAAAACGTCCCAAAGCGGTTAGCTAGAAAATACGACATCCTCATGTTTTCTGGATGAGGCTTCTCCAAGAATCTGGACCCGTATACGATATCGGCTCCTCCTTCGACAATCGGTTTTAAAAGCTCGGGATATAAAGATGGTCTGTATTCCAGGTCCGCGTCCTGTATTATTATTATGTCGCCGGTGGCGTGGGGGATGCCTGATGTAAGCGCTGCGCCTTTGCCTTGGTTTTTTATGTGGTGTATGATTTTTATATTCGGAATGACATTCGAGGCTTTTTCTACTGTCCTATCAGTAGAGCCGTCGTTTATAAGGATGACCTCTTTTTCCGGTATCCCCAGGCGCGAAAGATCGAGAGATTTTATTTCTGACATTATCTCTTGTATAAAACGCTCTTCATTGTACGCGGGAATCAAAATCGAAAGTTTCATAACATCCATTATAGCAGAATATACTTTCCTTGCAACTATACTTTTGTCTTTCCAACCTGAGCAGTGCTTCAAAAAGACGCTTGTCCGCCCCAGCGAGGCGGCCTTCGCTCCGTTTTATTTTTTGCTCGCTTAAGTTTACACTTTAACATTGTTAAAGTGTAAACTTAAGCACCATGCCCGCAAAAAATAAAGAGGCTTTTTGAAGCACTGCTCAGGTTGGAAAGACAACTGTAGAGCCACAAGAAGAAGCAGAACCTCTTTTGGCTTAAGAAGCGTAATAATTTTTTCAAATACTACTTATTCTGGTTGACCGTGGATTTTTTTTAATTTATAATGATAATATGGCAACGAGAAATAGAAAGGTATTATTAGCCGAGCACGACAAGAATATCGTAGATATATTGACGTATCTGTTGAAGGCATGGGATTACGAAGTCGTCACTGCAACGGATGGGTTGTCAGTCCTTGGGACAGTAAGACGCGAGCAGCCAGATATAATAATCGTCGATTTTAACCTGCCGGAAATGGACGGGTTGCAGCTTTCCAAAGCCCTCAAGGAAGACTTTCTCACCGCTCATATCCCCGTAGTAATCCTTATAGACAAGAAGCGGATCAGAAAGAAGATGCTCGAGCTAGAGCAGGGCGTGGATGATTATATCGTAAATCCGCCTGACCCTATTGATCTAGAAGTGAGGATGGAGATGGCATTGCGCCGCATAACGCATCAGCTCCACGCAAACGCGCTGACAAGGCTTCCCGGGAATCGCCAGATAGAAAAGATCATTCAGGCAAAGATCGAGGAAGGCGCGATCTTTTCAGTGGCGTATTATGACATTGATAATTTTAAATGTTTCAACGATAAATACGGATACAGAAAAGGGGATAGCGTAATAAGGCACACAGCTTATATCATATCAAATACTGTAAAGAAACATGGAAATAAAAGTGATTTTGTCGGACACATAGGCGGCGATGATTTTGTCGTAGTCACTACGCCTAAGCGAGAGAGATTGATAGCCTCTGAATCAATACTGGATTTTAGCAGACTGACCTCTTTTCATTACAGCGCGGATGACAGGGATAGGGGTCATATTGTAGCCAAGGATCGCAGGGGAAACGTAGTAGAGATGCCGCTTATGAGTGTCTCGGTAGCAATAGCAAACAACAGCGAATTCAAATTACAGAACATCGTTGAGCTAATGGAAATAATAACAGAGATAAAGCGTCACTTGAAGACTCTTCCTGGTAGCAATTTTTTAGTCAATCGGAGGAAGCAAGTAAAAAAAGAATTTATCCCTATAGAAGAATCGCCTGGCAAATCTGTCCGAAAAGAATTTACAGCAGAGATAAAGTTTAACTATAGGCCTTTAGGGCAGATCCTTTTGGAGTCCCAGATCTTAGATATTCATCAACTCGAGATGGCTTTGGATAAACATTGGAGTACAGGCCAGAGAATAGGCCAAAGCATCATTGATCTTGGTTATGCTTCTTCGGGAGATATAGTGAGGGCATTGGAATCACAACTTAATATACCGCATTATGATATAAGGTCTTTAGATAAAGATGAAAAATTAGAGGGCTACGCAAAGAATATACCGGCAAGGCTTATCAAGGAGCGCAATATTATTCCGATTAATCAGGAAAAGAACGTGATAAGCGTTGTTATGCTAAATCCCAAGGATATCGAGGCTATAAACGAAATAAAGAATTTTACTGGATGTAATGTTGCGCCGTTTTTTGTTCTTGAGAGTGAGTTTAACGAGATATATAAGAGGGTAATAAAGAAAGCCGATAAAGGCCAGTAGCGTCGGCTTTTCATCGCTCGGTAACCCAGCCACCATATTACTATTGATTGCCTAACTAACTCTTTTATTTGCAATGAGTTACGGCTTATCACTAGTAACTTAGGTCTGTTGGCTTTGCGCCCCCTGATTTCTCTAGGGTTTGCCCTTATCGGCTATTACAAGTTTACCATAAAATTGGAGTGTTTTCAAGTCATGTTAGGAGGAGTGTTAGTTTTCGACAGCCAGAGCAAGCTTCAAAAAGACGCTCGGCCAGTGTTAGTTTTTTGAAAATGTGGGCCTCGCTCCGTTTTATTTTTTGCGGGCACGGTGCTTAAGTTTACACTTTAACATTGTTAAAGTGTAAACTTAAGATGGTGTTGAAAATATTAGAGGCTGGGAGGACATGAATGAAGAAAAAAAGTTTTGGCATCTTGGTGTTTTTATCGTTTCTCACGGTATCATTTTTTATTTTTACTAATAGTTTTGCGTTTGCGGATGATTGGGATGAAGAAAGTGAGTATAATAATGGCGGCCCTTTGAGAATAAGAAATCAAATGCCTTTGCACCTGATCTATCTGCAGATGGTCCCGGATAAGGCATCAGTCAGAGAGCGTAACAAATTTACGACAAATGCAAACTACACAGTCTCGAATATCACTGTAAGCGCCTTTACTCCTGCCTCATCACTTTACCAGATAGACATAGATCTTGAAGTCTCTACTGTGACTCTTGATTTTAGGTATGGGCTTTACGATAATCTCGAAATAGGCTTAGAAGTACCCTATACAAGTTTTTCTAGCGGTTACTTAGATGATGTTATAGAGGGTTTTGAGGATGGGGTCGGAGCCAGGACGCCTCGATCAAGGGAAAGACAGGGGTCGAACGAATTTGATTATTCTTTTATATATAATAATAGGAATGTGATTTCCATGAATAAATCCGTAGAAGGCATCGGCGATGTCATGCTTAATGCAAAATATCAATTGCTGCGAGACAGTGGCTGGTTCTGGCCTAATTTTTCTTTAAGATCGTCTGTTAAATTTCCAACAGCAAATGAAGATGACATGCTCGGCAGCGGGGAATTTGATTACGGTTTTGGCGTCTTGGTGGATAAAGGTTTTTTTGATAGGCTTTTTCTCTACGGGGGTGCTAATATTGTTGCCATAGAAAAGCCTAAAGTTTTTGATGAGTTGGGCATAGGCGAGCATGTCTATTCGTATCTTCTGGCATTAGAATATTGTTTTACGAAAAGGTTCTCTATAGTGACTCAGGTCACAGGAAACACCACTCCTTATCCACATAGCGAGACTAATCCCTTAGATAATGATAGCCATGATTTTGGCATAGCATTTAATTATACATGGAAGGAGAGGAGCGATATATCTTGTCATTTTGGTAT
Organism: uncultured Planctomycetia bacterium; assembly: GCA_964445715.1. Lineage (GTDB taxonomy): Bacteria > Omnitrophota > Gorgyraeia > Gorgyraeales > Gorgyraeaceae > CAYPYS01. The sequence goes on along the minus strand of CAYULJ010000002.1, from coordinate 25,271 downwards.
CACGGAAAATATAAGTGCTGCTTCGAGCCCGGATGTAAGTTTACAGACCGGACTGACGTGGAGGTTTTAATCCTTTAAACAGAGGAGGAGGGGGATATGCAATTTAATACACCGGAAGATCTCTTGGAACCCGGAGGGAAGAAAAAGGAAGGAACTAGCTTGCCTGATATTAAAAAGTATATAGTTCCGGCAGTAGGCGGTTTTTTTGTATTGATATTTATTTTTTCAGGCCTATACTCAGTAGGACCTGACGAGGTCGGGGTTATAAGGCGATTCGGTAAATATATCCGTACGACAAACCCAGGACTTCATTTCAAGATACCGATGGGGATCGAAAAGGTCAACAAGGTCAAGGTCCGTTATATTTTTAAGGAAGAATTCGGATTCAAGACATTGAAGGCAGGGGTGAAGACCAGATATTCGCCTAGGGAATATTTTGATGAATCCTTGATGCTTACAGGGGACTTAAACGTGCTGGTCGTAGAGTGGATAGTGCAGTTTAAGATAAAAGACCCTGTAAAATTGTTATTTAACGTAAGGGATCCACGTGAGACGATCCGTAACATATCAGAAGCAGTGATGCGGCAGACTGTAGGGAACAGCTCTGTGAGTGAAGTCTTGACCACGAGAAGAGTGGAAATAAATCAGGAAGTCCAGGACAGGCTTCAGGATATACTTGATTCTTACGAGAGCGGTATACAGATCGTTACGGTTAAATTGCAGGATGTCAATCCTTCTGATGAAGTGAAGCCGTCTTTTAACGAAGTGAACGAGGCAAAACAGGAAAAAGAAAAAGTGATAAATGAGGCATGGGAGGCTTATAACAAGGCTATTCCGGCTGCCAAAGGCGAGGCAGAAAAGACTATAAGAGAAGCCGAGGGCTATGCCTTAAAAAGAGTAAACAGGGCCAAAGGAGACGCTCAAAGATTTATAGATACGAGAGAGTCTTATGATAAAGCAAAGGAAGTGACTCGCAAGAGGATGTATCTTGAGACCATGAACGAGGTATTACCAAAAGCAGGATATAAATACATCATAGATCCTTCTGCTCAGGACGGTATATTGCCTCTTCTGAAACTGAATAAAGAAGGGGGTGCGAGATGAAGCTGTTGATAAATACTGCAATAGGTCTTTTTGTTGTAGCGATGTTACTTTTTATGAGCGGAGCGCTTTATATTGTCGATGAGACACAACAGGTGGTCGTTACCCAATTTGGCAAGCCTGTTGGCGACCCGGCAATGAAAGCGGGCTTGTATTTCAAATTGCCTTTTATTCAGCACGCGAATTATTTTGATAAAAGGCTTCTTCAGTGGGACGGGAACCCTAATCAGATCCCGACCAAAGATAAAAGATATATATGGGTCGATACAACCGCTAGATGGAAGATCAAAGACCCCCTTAAATTCATGCAATCTGTTACAAATGAGACAGGCGCGCATGCAAGGCTGGATGATATAATAGACTCTGCGACAAGAGATTATATTACGAATCACAATTTAGTGGAGGTGGTCAGGGATTCAAACAGGATCATTGAATCACAAATCATAAGCGAGCAGGATGAGATAAAGGCTTCTGATGATGCGCTTGATAGGGTGGTGGTCGGGAGAGAAGAGATCACGAGAGGGATATTAGAACAGGCTTCAGAGATGGCCCCTCAATACGGGATCGAGCTGGTGGATGTCAGAATAAAAAGGATAAACTACGTGCAGGAGGTCAGGGATAAGGTATACGAAAGGATGATATCTGAAAGAAAAAGGGCAGCAGAAAGGTATCGTTCAGAAGGACAGGGAAAGAAGGCAGAGATATCAGGGCAGATGGGCAAGGAATTAAAAAAGATACGGTCAGAGGCGTATAAATCAGCAGAAGAAATAAAAGGCAAGGCAGACGCAGAGGCTATCAGCGTATACGCAGATGCATACAACAGAGATCCAGAATTCTATTCTTTCTTAAAGACCCTGGATACGTATAAAAATACAATCGATGGTGACACTACTGTGATTTTCAGTTCGGACAGCGAGTATTTTGAATATTTTCAGTGATGGGCATGGGTGCCTAAGTTTACACTTTAACATTGTTAAAGTGTAAACTTAGGCGAGCAAAAAATAAAATGGAGCGATGGACGCTTCGCTGGGGCGGACGAACGTCTTTTTGAAGCTGCCTGACCGAAAGCCACTGTAAATGATGCGATTACAGACTTTTTTATCTAAGGCAGGGGTTGCATCGCGGCGCAGTGCAGTCAATATTATAAAATCCGGCAAGATCATTGTTGATGGCAAAAAGATTTTCGAACCATCGTTTAAAGTAGATCCTGAAAGAAACGAGGTTTTTTATAATAAAAAGAGAGCGCTTTTAAGAGAAAAAAAATACGTAATGCTTCACAAGCCCAAGGGTGTTACGAGCACAAAAAAAGACCCCTTTGCAAAAAAAACAGTGATAGATTGCTTGCCACAGAACTTGAAGCACCTGAATCCCGTTGGCAGATTAGACAAGGATACAACAGGCCTGATTTTATTGACAAATGACGGTGAATTGCTTAACAAGCTTACTCATCCTAGATTTAATATAAAGAAACTATATATAGTAGAGCTTGATAAGAGATTGAAGAACGCGCATAAGACTAGATTGGAGAAAGGTGTTTATCTCGAAAGCAAGCTCACGGCGCCTTGTAATATAAGATCAATAGAGAACAGCAAGGTAGAAATGACTTTGCGTGAAGGCAGGAAGCGACAGATAAAAAGAATGTTTAAAAAAGTGGGCTATAAGGTCATAGACTTAAAGAGACTAGAAGAAGGCCCTTTAAGCTTGGGGGTCTTGCCTAGAGGTAAATGGAGGTTTTTGACAAAGGAAGAGGCTTTTGAGCTTAGAAAATAAATTTTCAATCACCCTTGACTATTCTGCAAACACTGTGTAAACTATTACATTAAGAATTATTGTCTTTTGCTGTCTTGTATAAAGAAGAAAGGGGGGAGGAAATAGCTATTTATACAAGATGGGGTTTTTATTAAAATACTCAATGATCTAAATAATATAAAAACGCACTCAAAATAATATACCAAGGAGGGGGCAAATGAGGATCTTGTTAGCAGCGTTAATGGTAATTGGTTTTGCAGGCGCAGTTTATGCTGCTCCAGTGGGACTTGTTTCAGAGGCAGACGCAACGAGCGCAGAGTGGGCGTATAATGACATTACTGCGAGCATAGGATTTATTGGTGACTCGCTTGAAAGAAAGATTGACATCGATAGCGGCGACTTTGAAATGGCAGCATATGCAGCGAGGATCGGGTTGAATATCATCGAGAGATTTAATTTCTACGTCGACCTTGGCCAGGCCCAGGACATGGAATTAACATGGACGGATAATGGAGAGAAGATAAAATACGAATTTGAGGATGAATTTTTATGGGGCATAGGCGGAAGTGCATTGATCTATCGCTGGGACAATGGCATTGAAGTAGGGGTTAATGCTGCTTACAGGGCAGCTGATATGAACTTCGACAAAGGTGATAGAGATGGTACATCTTTTACATCATCTTCTGTGTCAAGCTATAAGGATGGAGACTATGAAGATTGGCATGTGGCTTGTGAGGTTGGCTGGAGAACAGATTATTTCATACCTTATGTTGGCGTGAAATATTCAGATGTTGAAGTCGATGGTTATTTTGTGGAAAATGGCGCAACGCATGATGCTCAAGGCAAGAATGCCTCACAGAATGTCGGCGTATTCGTAGGGCTATCGATTACTCCTAAGATAGAAGGTATGCCAAAGAGTGAACAGTTCTCATTGAATCTAGAAGGCAGATTCATTGACGAAGAAGCTTTTAGCGTAGGGATGAACTATAAGTTTTAAGTAGAGAATCATACGCGTGAATAGTTTTTAACAAAAAGCGTAGCGGGTCACAAAGGTCCGCTACGCTTTTTATATTTACAGAGAGGCGCGGTGTTATGGAGTTAAAAACATTATTAAAAAGCATGGTTAAAAAAAAGGCGTCTGATCTGGTGCTTAAAGCAGGCAGTCCAGCATACATGAGGATCAATGGGTCTCTTTTCAAAGATGGGCCTGAATTGACAGATAAGTGTGTTAGCGAGTTAGTCGATGAGATACAAAAAAGAAGTCAATTTAATGCCTTAAGAGAGAGGAACGAAGTAGTCTTGTCTTTTGGCGTGGATGATTTAGGCAGATTTAGGACAACTGTTTTTAGAGAAAAGGGTAATTTTGTCATTGTGGTGCGCGCGGTAAATACTAATGTCCCCACATTTACAGATCTAAACCTGCCGGCAAAAGTGCTGGAAAATCTGTGCGGCGAGAAACGCGGACTGGTGCTGATCACGGGAACCACGGGCAGTGGAAAATCTACCAGCGTAGCAAGCATGTTAGAATATATAAACAGAAACATGGCCAGGCATATTATAACGCTTGAAGATCCGATCGAGTTTATGTTTAAAGATAAAAAATCTATAGTGACTCAGAGAGAAGTCAGGGTAGACACAGAGAGCTTTCAGAGTGCGCTCGAATTCATCATGCTCCAGACCCCGGACACGATATTTATAGGAGACATAAGAAATTCAGAGGTCATGTCGACTGCCCTTACATCTGCTGAGACAGGACAGCTTGTAATAGCGAATCTGCATACTATAAATACTACGCATACAATAGAGAGGATCGTTAATTTCTTCCAGCCGCATCAGCATGCAGAGATCAGGATGCAGCTTTCACTATTGTTAAAGGGTATTTTATCATTGAGGCTGATGCCGCTTATGGATGGCAGCGGCCGGGTGCCTGCGTGCGAGGTTCTTATGTCAACGCCTACCATAATAGAGTTGATCAGGGAAGGCAAGATCGACGAGATAGAATATTATATCAAAGACGGAAGCTTGTATGACATGCAGACATTTGACCAGGCCTTGCTTAATCTATACAAAGAAAAGAAGATATCAGAAGAGACAGCCCTGGCTTATGCAGACAGAAGAAACGAACTTATGATGAGCCTCAAAGAACTAAGATAGTCCTTAAGTTCACATTTTAACAATGTTAAAATGTGAACTTAAGGTATCATAAAGACCACCAGGACTTACTGATTATGAAAAAATTATTTATCCTGCTGTTTTTTGTTGCCATAATTGTCGCGATAGCCCTTCTCGTATTCCTATTGACGTTCGATGCGAATGAATACAAGCCTCTGTTGACAGAAAGGATTGAGCAGGCAATAGATAAGGATATTAAGATAGGCAATATATCTCTGAGTTTTTTGCCTACGGTCAGATTGCGATTGGCAGGAGTTTCTATAAAAGGCCGTGATGAGGCATGGGAGGATTCTGATCTAAGAGTTTCTTCTATAGAGGCAAACATCAGGCCTTTGCCGCTCCTGAAGAAAGATGTGCAGATTGAGCATGTTATAGTCAGGGGCATGGATATAACTATTGCAAATGATATCGTGCCTATATCAACTGGCAAAATAGAGGCAGGCACAGCAAAGGATTCGGATATCGGGATAGCGGCAGTAGGGGCATTGAATTTTTTGGCAAAATCCGTATCTATAATAGATTCAAGTATTAGATATGGTGATATGAAAGTAGATGTCGTAAAAGCCGTGCTTGAAAATATATCTCTATTCGGACCTATAAATATTGACGCCAGGCTGTCTCTTTTTGGAAGAGGGGCCGAGAATATAGATTTAAAAGCCCTGTTGTATCCGGAATTAGAGACCAAAAGGCCTTATATTAAAAATCTTGATCTAAAAATAGACTTGGCCAAATTTAACCTTAGAGGCGCGTTGGATGCATTGGGACAGGCTGATATCGCGGAGGAGATCATAGGAAAGGAATTCAAGGGAGACCTGGTTGTAAGCTCAGAAAAGATATATTTTGATCCAAGGCGGATTTATGAATCGAATCTATATGTGAATTTGTCTAACGTTGAAACAGACCTTCTTCCTGTGAAAGGCGGCATCAGGGATATAGCGCTCAAAGCTGAGATAGAACGCGGTGACTTGATTATGCAAAAGCTCAGTGGCTCGGTTTCCAGGGGATCTTTTTTAGCCAAGGGGAGCATTAAAGACATTTTGTCTCGTCAATACTCCAGCCTGGACATCAAATTGAGTGATATCGACATTTCGTCATTGTTTTTTGATATATCACCTGACAAGCCATATTTAGAAGGACGGTTGAGCGCGGAGACTCTTTCCTCAGTCAGGGGGCTGGCTAGTGAGAAGATTCTTGAGACACTAAAAGCAAAAGGTGTTGTTAAAATAGACGAAGGCGTATTGAAGAACATGAACCTTTTGGTCGTTGCGCTTGATAAACTTGACATGCTGCCGGGATTGGTGCGGAAATTAAAGAGTAAGCTGCCTGCGCATTATAGAGAGCTCTTGAGGCAAAATTTTACAGCCTTTGGTCCCATGGATCTAAATTTTAATATTGAAGGCGATACATTATTTTTGCAGGAGACTGTTATAGAGTCCGATGGTTTCTACTTTGTGTGCAATGGTCATCTAAAAGCGAATGGAGATTTTATAATAGATTCTGATTTGTTTATAGCGGCTGACCTCTCAGAGGCCTTTGTGGATGCGGTTCGCGAGTTCAAGTATTTACAAAATAGGCAGGGCATGATAACAATGCCCATGGATATTTACGGTAGATTTCCTGATGTTGTAGTAAAGCCGGATCTTGATTATGTGATACAGAGACTGGCTATCTCGAAGGGGCAGGAGTTACTAGAGGATATTTTTAAAATAGAAAGGCGCAAAGAGCCAAAGGGTGCGCCTAGTACAGGAACAGAGACAGGGCCTGAGCCTGAAGGGCAGGCAGGCCAAGAGGAAGAACAACAAGAAGAAATCAGCCCGGAAGAAGCTATCATAAAAACCATATTTGACATAATCAGCTCCCCCAAATAATGCAGCCTTACACTTTGATTTTTATTACAGCGCCTAATAAGAGAGAGGCAAAAAAGATCAGCAGCACGCTTCTTGATGAGCGCATGATAGCGTGCGCTAATATAATAAACGGGATAGAGTCTCATTTTTGGTGGAAAGACAAGAAGGAAAAAACCAGAGAATGCCTGATTATTGCCAAGTCAAAAAAGTCTTGCCTTAACAAAATCATTAAAAAGGTGAAATCCATTCATTCTTATGAGGTGCCCGAAATAATAACTTTGCCGATTACGGGCGGATATAAACCATATTTAGAGTGGATCGAGAAAGAAGTGAAATAGATTCTTATGAAGAAGGTTATTTTTATATTATCGATGTTTGTTTTTATGACTACAGTTTCATCTGTTGCAAGCGAAGAAAAAGGAGGCGCAGCTATGAAGCTTTCAAGTCCCGAGTTCGAGCATAATGGGTATATTCCGAAAAAATTTACATGTCAAGGAGATGATGTGAACCCGATGCTAATCATAGAAGGTATTCCTGAAGGCGCAAAGGCGCTTGCTTTAATAGTAGATGATCCAGACGCGCCAATGGGAACATGGGTACATTGGGTCTTGTATAACATTTCTGTTGTATCTGAGATCAAAGAAGATAGTATTCCCGGAATACAGGTTATGAATAATTTTGGCAGGATTGAATACGGAGGTCCTTGTCCACCGTCTGGTACGCATCGTTATTTCTTTAAGATATATGCATTAGATACAAAGCTTAACCTGAAAGAAAATTCTAGAAAAAAGGACCTGGAAAAGGCCATGGAAGGCCATATATTGGACAGGGCCGAGTTAATAGGCCTTTATAAGAAGCAATAATAGAGAACTTCTCGTTTAAGTTTACACTTCAACATTGTTAAAGTGTAAACTTAAGAAGTAAGGTGCATAGTGACAGAAGGGTTTTATAATTTTCATTCCATAGCATATGGCATATTGAAGATATTCTTTTTGCTCGCCATAGGCTATGCGCTTTATGCGAAGAAGATTATAAAAAGAGACTCTATAGGAGATCTTAGCAGCATATTGATCTGGGCGTGCTTCCCTGCCTTGATCTTTACCAAAATAACATCTACATTCGATCCTTTTGTGTTCCCGAAATGGTGGATATTGCCTATTAGCTCAATGATCATGGCTTTTATAGGCCTGGGCGTAGGATATTTATTCCAAAGGCCTTTGAAGGGTTTTAAGTCAGGCCGGGAATTTATGATGTCTTGCGCATTTCAGAACTCAGGGTACTTGCCCATGACTTTAGTGGCTTTTGTTTGCACGGGGGCGTTTTGCGACAAGGTCCTTGTCTACATATTTCTCTTTCTTATGGGTTTTAATGTACTCATATGGTCATTTGGCCCTGCGTTTCTCTCAGGAAATCTCAAGGGAAATTTCAAGCTCAGTGCTGTTTTAAATCCGCCTGTCACAGTTACGATATTATCAATCGTATGGGTTTTTTTAATGGGCAAAGGCAGTGTCCATAATCTGGTATTTGACCCATTGGCCATGCTGGGCGATTCGAGTTTTCCTTTAGCATTGATAGTGCTTGGCGCGCAACTTGCGGCATATCGCGGATTTAAATCCGAAAACTGGGGCGCATTGGCGACTTGCATGTTCGCTAAGCTGATAATCTTGCCTATTATAGCGCTTGGTTTAATTAGGTGTCTGCCGCTGCCGTACGCTTTGAAGTTTTTTATTTTTTTAGAGGCGACAATGCCTGCTGCTGTAAGCCTTGTCGTGATAGGACAATACGTGAATGCTGACAATAGATTTTTGAGCGGCATGATAGTCTATTCGCATTTACTCGCCATAATAACCATCCCTGCATGGCTATTGATATTCCGTCTTAAGTTCACACTTTAACATTGGGGAAGCCTGTGCCACGAAGTGGTATGCGAACCTAAGCTCTTTTATTGACTATTTAGACAATAAGGTGTAAAATAAATACTAATAACTGGTTATGAGAGGTTAAGGATAATGGGAAAAGGTATGTTGAAAATTTCAATAGTAGTTTTGTTTGCTTTGTTGATCGCTACATATGTTATGGGGTATTTTATATACAATGATTACAAGGAAAAGACACTATATTTAGATAGCCAAGCACAGCTTGCCATGGATAAATTCAAGAAACTGGAAGAAGGCGTGAAGGACATTGATATTGCCTTGTCGAGCGCGACAGATGAGAACAAGATAGAGATGAGGAAGGTCTTGTCGCAGCTGGAGTCAATGCAGGAGATCCTGAAGGATTGGAAAGCAGGATACAATAGGGCAGTTTCGGATCTTAAAGGCGAGATCAGTGATTTAAAAGTCAGCAGGCTTAGGAGGAGAATGGAAAAGCTGCAGGATGAGATAGACGAATTCAAGATGGCAATGCAGGATTGGGACTTGAAGATATACGATGACAATAGGGCATTGACATATAGGGAAGGCATTGAAGGCGTAGACCTTGGAAAGATCTCAGTTAAGAAGAAAGCAAGCGATAAGAGAGAACAGGAATAAGAGAGCAAAAAAGCAGTAAAGACGCAAATTGAGAACGTACTTACCTTTTAATATCATCACCTCACAAGTTTTAAAATCCATTGGACGATATAACCGTATAACGTAGGCGCTTAAGTTTACACTTTAACAATGTTAAAGTGTAAACTTAAAGATGAGGGGTTATGGGGAAGTCCGGGGTTGCAGAGATAGCGCAGGATTATTTTGATTATATGGCAAAGAGTTATCCTGTGATGTGCTTGAGCGACGAATTTTATTTTTTCCCTAGGGCAAAGAAGGCCATTGAATATCTAGATATCCTGGACGGTTTTGATGAAGATAAAATAAAACATGATGTTTCGCGCGTTAAAAGTCTTAGAAGTGCTCTGGAGAAAATAAACCTTCCTGATTTAGATATCGAAGCGCAAATCGATTTTACCCTCCTTAGGCAGAGTTTATCGACATTTTTAAGAGAGTTCGATCAAGTCAAGATATGGCAGATAGACCCTGGCATTTACCTGAAGGCCTCTCTTTTGGGCAGTTGTCGACCAGGCAATGTGTTCCATGAAAAGATTTCTCAAATACCGCGCTTGCTGGAAGAGGGCAGGAGGAATTTAAAAAATGTGCCTTCGGCTTACCTTGAAGTTGCCAGAGAGATGGCAGACGCTTCAATAGTATACCTCGCTTCTGCTAGTTTTCCCAGCGCAGAGACCAGGTCGATCAAAAAAGCAATTGATGCATTGGAGGAGTTTAGAAGATTTTTGATAAAAATGCCTTCAAAAGAAGTCATAATTAAGGACAGGGTTCTTATAGAGGATATATTAAGAGATTCTTTTTCTTGTGATAAGAGCCTCAAAGAGATCTTTGAAATAGCATACGAAGAATATCGTAAGACACTCGAAGAATTAAAAGACGTTGCCAGCGGAGTAAGAACCGGAGCGGGATGGAAAGCCGTGCTTTCCAAATACAGCATAACTGCTAAGACACCTGAGGCGCTATTGGCTGTTTATACTGATGAGATAAAAAAATTAAAGGAATTTATCAAAGAAAAAGACGTCATTACGATTCCTGGTACACAGGAGATAGCCGTGAAATTTACTCCACAGTTTCTGAGGCCTATAAGGGCTTCAGCGTCTTATAGCTCTCCTGCTACAGAGGACAGGCGCGAACCAGCTTATTTTTACATAACAGCTGATTTTAGCAATGTGCACAACGAATATTTATTTGTAAGCGCGCACGAGACATATCCAGGCCATCACTTATTGGATTCGATAAGGCGGAGCATGAAAAATCCCATAAGGCAGCAGATAGAATCCCCTTTATTTTACGAGGGCTGGGCCTCTTATAGCGAAAGGCTTATTGATAGATTAGGATATGTAAAAGACCCGGTACATAAGTTATTAGGATTAAAACGTCAGGCCTGGAGGGCGGTTCGGGCAATGTTGGATGTCGGTATAAGGATCAATAGATTAAAGTTTAAAGAGGCCGAGGGCCTTCTTATGGATCTAGGCTATGAGCCAAAGATAGCCAAGTTTATGTTTAGGCATTACGCGCTTTCGCCAGGATATCAGTTGTGTTATACTATTGGTAAATTCGAGATCGATAGATTAAGGCAGAAATTTTCTTCTAAATTGGGATTAAAGAGGTTTCATGATTTGCTTTTGCAGGGCGGCGAAGCACCGTTTGGATTGATTAAAAAGAGATTAGAGAATCAAGACTAGCCTAACTTTACACTTTAACGTTGTTGAAATGTAAAGTTAGGGTTTGCAAATATGACAAAAGAGTTTTTAGGATATCATTCTGAGTGGAATTTGGGTAGTCCTGGAGGATGGGATTACCAGAAGATGGCTCAGGAAATAGGCAGGGTTGCTTGGGAAAAGATAAAGAAGAAGAGTGGATTAGATATTGAGTTGGATTTCGATGATCCCATATTGAACCCTGTGCCGAATTTTGCAGAACTTCTTCTTAGAGCGCATCGAAAGAATTTTCCCAAAAAAGCTCCTTTTATAGCTATTGTAGCGGAAAAAGAAACATTAGATAAAGTAGGCGAGAATATAAGATTTACCAAATACCTCAATAGCCTTCCAGGTGTCAAGGCGGTTTTAGTTGATCCAACTGGCCTAGAACTGAAAGACGATAAGGTCTGCGTTGGAGGGGACAGGTTAACAGCTGTTTTCTTGGATTTTAACAACAATGTCATTGTGAGACTAAAAAAATCGCATAATCTTGATGGGCTCTTGGCGGCTATAAAGCAGGGTCTGGTTACGAATCCAAGAGGCATGGAGCCTGTTGGTGCAAAAGGCATTTTTGAAATAGTGACTTCAGAGTATAAAAACAGATTGTCAGATACGACTATCAAGAGGACGCCATGGACAAGGCAGTTTTATAAGCGCGCTACAATCGGGCCTGATGGTGAAAATATTCCAGACCTGGTGAAATGGGCCAAGGATAACTGGGCTGGTATTATATTGAAACCAGTTCATGGCTATTCTGGAAAAGGTATTATCATAGGACACAAAGAGCCTGATAGGGATGCAGGTATTGAGCGCGCATTGAAGGCCGGAGATTATATTGTGCAGCCGCTTGTGCCTATGGATTTATGGGCAGAGGAATTTCCGTGGATAGGCAAAGATAAGAAAAGACTTTTTATAAAGCGCTGGCAGACTGATTTTCGTTGTTTTGTGACAGATGTCGGGCTTATCGGCTTTGTGACGAGATTCGGCGGCATTCCTACTAATGTCGGTTCTGGTGGAGGTGTCCAGAGTAGCGCAATACTGCGTTCGAACATGCCTATAAAAGAGGCGGTCAAGAGGGTCAATGACGCTATTTTAAGCTTAGGCTTTGACTTTGTCTTAAAAATACAACAGGAGATGGACAAGAGATCCATAGAGATTGGTAATGTGTACCTGCTAGGGCCTTTGATGAACACGCTAAGGCCGCGCATTATCACTGAGGTACATGTCGAGCAATTGAAACAATACGCTCAAAACTTATGGAAAGACGCATTGGTTTTAGAGGAATTATGGCTACAAGGCCAGCTTGGTAAGTATGTCCAGATCAGCAAAGAAGAAGAAGATATTGCAAAGTTAGCCTCGTGGAAGGGTCGACCTGCGCTAATAGCCTCTGACGGCTTGTTCGGCTTTGCCTAAGTTTACACTTTAACATTGTTGAAATGTAAACTTAAGGAGAGGTATGAGGGATTGGTGGAAGAAGTTCTTTAATGAGATATATCTGATCACGGATTCCAGGAGTGTCTGCGATGATGATTTGACGCGCAGAGAGACAGAATTATTGGAAAAGATCCTGAAGTTGCATAAGAAAGATAGGATCCTTGACCTTTGCGGTGGTCACGGAAGACATTCTTTGGAATTGGCGAAGCGAGGTTATCATGACCTCACGGTATTGGATTTTTCAGATTATCTTATTAAACTCGGCAGGAGATTGGCAAAAGAGGCGCGTTGCAAGGTGAGATTCGTGCGTCGTGATGCGCGTTTCAGTGGGTTAAGAGCGGGCGACTACTCTGCGATATTCATAATGGCGAATTCATTCGGTTATTTTCCAGATGAAAAAGAAAACAGGCGCATATTGAAAGAGACTTATAGATTATTGAAAAAGGGAGGCAGATTGTTGTTGGACATGGTCGATTCAAATCATGTAAGAAGCAATCTTAAGCCAATTTCCTGGCACGAAGCAGATGGTGACGTGCTAGTGTGCAGACAGAGACAGCTCGAAGGCGATATCGTAAAGGCAAGGGAAATAGTCCTATCAAAAAAGAAGGGTCTTTTAAGAGATGGTTTTTATTGTGAAAGGATATACGGCAAAGATGAGATCACGCGTCTTTTGAAAAGAGCCGGCTTTGACACAGTTTCTGTAAAAAAAGGGGTGTCTTTGCATAAGCAGAAGAGAGATTATGGTTTTTTGACATCTAGGATGCTTGTGACAGCAGTTAAAAGATAAGGAGGCAAGCAGGTATGAAGATTTGCAAGGTTTTGATTTTTGGGATATTTATAATGAGTTTCGCGCTTAGTGGTCATGTGATGGCTGGCGATAATAAATGGGTCGATCTAGTAGAGGAATGCGACAAGGTGCTTGGTGATATACAGGAAATGCCTGACCAAAATATCCCGGAAGATCTTATCCGTAAATGCGAGGCTATTGCTATTTTTCCAAACACAGTATCCGTTGGCTTGGGCATTGGCGGTAAATACGGCCAGGGTATAATCATGGTGCGCAATAAAAGTGGAGCTGGTTGGTCAAGCCCAGCTATCTTCACTCTGGCAGGCGGGAGTTTTGGTTGGCAGATAGGCGGCCAGGCAATAGACATAGTCCTCCTTATAATGAACAGGCGTAGCGTAGACGGGATTTTGCAGGGCAAATTCAAGTTTGGTGCAGATGCTAGCGTGTCAGCAGGTCCTGTTGGCAGGAATGCTGAGGCATCAACAGATGCACAGTTAAAAGGTGGGATTCTCTCTTACTCTAGGAGCAGGGGCTTGTTTGCCGGAGTCAAATTAGAAGGAGCTGTTGTTAAGGAGCATAAGGACGGCAACGCAACTCTTTATGGCCAGGCCTTGTCAGCAGATGAGATTTTAATTCGAGGTAAAGGCAGTATGCCTCAAGAGGCAACAAATATTTTGAGGATCTTAAGATGAAACATAAGAGATCTCAGTTAATAATGATGTGGTTTCTCCCGCTTTAGACATTGTATTATCAAGAGTCCGCCGCAACAGGATTATTCCCAGGGTTTTTGCAGGAGAAAATCAGCAAGGCCAAGAAATAGCCACTCCCCTTAAGTTTACAATCCAACAATGTTAAAATGTGAACTTAAGGGGAGTTTTTGTTGACATATATAGGACATATGGTATACTTTTAGTGTATATAAAGATAGGACATATGTCCTAAGACATAGGAGTGTGAAATATGGTTAGTTTTAGGTTAAGCGCAAAAGAGAAGATAAATAAAATACTGCAGACAACAGGGATCTCGCGCTCCGAGCTTGCCAGACGACTGGAGGTTACCTATAAGACTGTGTATCGCTGGCTTGATAGAGGTATAGAGCCGCACTCAGCTCAGATTCGAGATATTGACCAGCTTTTCAAGGAATATGTGGACTTAAGAGATGCAGTGCTGGAGTTAAAAGAGACGATCAAAGATCCGCTGAAAATATTGAATAACAACAAAGAAATCCGGGGGAGATTTATCCTTGAGATGACCTATCATTCCAATGCCATAGAAGGGAGCCGCATGACAATAAAGGAGACAGAAAAGGCCTTTGCCGGGAAAAAGGTCAAAGGCAAGGAACTCTTCGAGATATTCGAGGCTGTGAACCACAAGAATGCGCTTGTGTGTCTTTTTGATAAAGTCCGCGCTGGTTTCAGGATAGACGCTGAATATATACTGAGGCTCCACGAGATAGTCATGTACAATTTCAATAACAAATTGCCTGGCAAATACAGGACAGGCGCGGTCAATCTGACAAGCGCAGATATTGCCCTGCCTTCAGCCCAGGATGTGCCGCTCAGGATGGGAAGATTTGCCAAAAACATCAATAGTTACGGCCATGACCCTATAACGAAGATAGCCCGGGACCACTATGAATTCGAGGCGATCCATCCGTTCTTTGATGGAAACGGCAGGGTTGGCAGGCTGATCATGATTACACAGCTTTTGAGCCAGGGTTTTGCTCCTGCTATCATAAGGATAGATGACAGATACCAGTATTACATGGCGCTTTCAAAAGGAGACCTTGGCGACTTCAATAATATAGTCCAGATGCTATGTGAAGGCATAGTAAAAGGCTATGAACTGCTGAAAATGTGAAATTGTAGAATTTGACTATTTCGCAAAATATGGTACACTTATAGTAGAAGACAAATTGATAAATGCTCCGTAAAAGGGCAAATCATCTGAAAAGATGAGGCGCAAAGCTAGGTGCCTAAATCCACCAAAGGCGGGCAAGGCCGACCAGCTACCGTAGAGAAAAAATGCCTTATTTTTCCAGATCAGGAATCTGATAAAATAAGGTATTTTTTTTGAGAGCCGAAGGAAGTGAAAGGGCATGGAAGAAAAGGCTATTAACAATAATATTAATAGAGGATTAAAGGCTGGCCGCGTAGTGGTAAATCTCACCCGCGAAGAGCTTGAATTCATAGACAATATAGGTAGGGATGCCTTATTCACTACAGGAAAACGCCTGACTAACAATAAGATCATCTGTGCCTTTATCAGCGTAATGAAGGAGATAAAGATAAAGGGAGATGGTCTATACAACGCTGAAGAGTTAAAAAATAGGGTACTTGTGAAATTGAGAATAAAAAAAGAACAGAGGATGTATCCTAGATTTAAAAAAGAAGTGACGCTTTCTTGGCGCAAGGGATCGTCAGATGAAAGGTACAAAGAAGGTTCGGCATCAGATATATGCGAAGGTGGGTTCAGGATAGAGTTAAAAGAATACAGGAAAGTAGGCGAGGTGCTCGAGTTTGCAATAAGTGATCCTGATGAACCTTATAGCCCCATTACAATGGTTGGCCGCATCTGCTGGGTCAAGAAACGAGATGAAGACAGTGGTTTAGAAGCCGGCATTAAAATAGTTGAACTCGGTGATAAAGATAGGCCCAGATTTAGCAAGCTGCTTTACAAGGAATTTTACCCTGGTTTTTATACTTCGGAAGGCAAGTCCTCCGCCAATAAATCCTCCGCCAAGCAATAAGTCCTCTTAAGTTCACACTTCAACAATGTTAAAGTGTGAACTTAAGAGTTATTCCCTGATGAAAACAGTTTGTCTTTGCCTCCCTCTTATGTTAATATAATGGCAATATGAAGACGCATACGGAATACCTGACGCTTAATACAAAAGAGCGGTACGAGATCATAAATATCACGCCTCATGTTGAGCAGGCCCTCAGGAAGAGCAATGTAAAAGAGGGCCTGTGTCTTGTAAACAGCATGCATGTCACATCCAGCGTTTTTATCAATGACAATGAGAGCGGGCTGCATCAGGATTTTATGGAATGGGTCGAGAAGCTCGCGCCTTACAATGTCAAGAAATATAAGCACAATCTGACTGCTGAAGATAATGCCGACGCGCATTTAAAGAGGACTATAATGGGCAGAGAGGTCGTGGTCGCTGTCACAGGTGGTGAGCTTGATTTTGGGCCGTGGGAGCAGATCTTCTACGGTGAATTCGATGGCCAGCGCAATAAAAGAGTCCTTGTAAAAATTATAGGCGAATAAGGAGGATCGCGTGATTAAAAAGTTGGTGAGGACAAAAGAAATCAGCGTGGGTATTAGGAATGAAGTCGGCGCACTAGCGCGGATGATGTCTTTTTTAGTCAATCATGGCATAAATATTGAGACAGTAGCAGGATATTCGGATCGGACTGGCACGCAAGGCAATCTCATATTTATAACCAATAACAATCAAAAATCTATCGCTGAATTGATTAATAATGGATATGAGGATATCGGAGAAAGGGACGTTATTGTCGCAGAGCTCGAGAATGAACCAGGGACATTAAAGAATCTATCTGAGCTTCTTGCCAGTAACGGAGTGAATATAGAGTATCTTTATTGTACGACCTGTTCAGGCGGTTGCCCGGCAAAGATAGTTTTTGCAGCTTCAAATAACGACGTGGCATTCGGGCTTCTGAACTCGAAGTGGTAATAAAAAGAACGGCTAAGAGCCGGAAGGAGGAAGGCATGTGTAAAAGATTTATTGTTTTAATGCTGCTGGTTTGTTTTGCTTTATCTACAACTTACGTCTATGCAGAGCATGGCATGAAAAAGGATCACAAGGGAGACCTTAGTAGTAAATTTTACCTCAAGGCGATGATGGTTATTAAAAACCAGGAAGAATTAGGCCTTTCCGATGAACAGGTAAAAAAGATAAAGGATCTGAAGATCACCACCAAAAAAGAAGTGATAAGGAAAAAGGCTGAGATCGACATACTCGCTATTGATATCAAGGCAGCTATGTGGGAAGACTCGGTAGACGTAAATGCGGTTAATGCGTTAATAGATAAGAAATATGAGCTTAAAAAGGAAAAGACCAAGGCTTTGATAGCGGCATACGTCGCTTTGAAAAATGTTTTTACAGAAGAGCAAAAGAAGAAGCTCAAAGGGCTCTGCACGAGAGACAAATAATAAAGCATCATAAAGTGGTATTTTTGGTGTAAACTTAAGGCGTAGGGGAAGGAGTTGAGTATGTCTAAGTCAAGGATGCAGGTGTTCAAGATGAAGAATCGCAAGGGCTTTGCAGCTATATGCTGCGGGCATCTGACAGAAGGCAGGACGAGTGAGCAGGCAAAGGATAGGATGAAAAAGGCCTTAAAGAGAAAGAAAAAAAGAGCTTAGTTCCCGCTAATACTATTGATCATGCTTTCCTTCCCAGATATAAGAGATTTCACTTTAGAAGAACTGGAAAATGATTTTTTGGATCTTGGCGAGCCGCGCTACAGGGCAGAACAGGTTTTTGAGTGGCTTTACAGGAAGGGCGTCTCTGATTTTGGAAGGATGAAAAACTTGCCCGCTAGTTTCATAGATACATTGAGTAAGAATTATTATTCGGGAGACCTGGGTCTGGAAGGTAGGCTTAGGTCAAGAGATGGCGCTGAGAAGTTTGTTTTTAAGCTAGAAGACGATAATCTAATAGAGACAGTTGTCTTATATGCCGGGAAAAGAAAGACAGTGTGTATTTCCACGCAGGTGGGCTGTAAATTCGCCTGTCCTTTTTGTGCGAGCGGCAGTCGCGGCTTTACAAGAAACCTCAGGCCTGCCGAGATAACAGGCCAGGTGTTATTTTTAAAGAGCAATCTTCGCTACGATCTGACTAATTATGTCTTTATGGGCATGGGCGAACCATTGGATAGCTATGTAAACATGGCAAGGTCCATAATGATCATGAATTCAAAGGAAGGGCTTGGTATAGGCTCTAGGAGGTTCACTGTGTCGACCTGCGGCATAGTACCTGGTATCGACAAGCTGAAAGAACTGGGCTTGCAGGTGAATCTTTCGATATCACTTCACGCGGCGAATGACCCTCTAAGAAACATCCTGGTGCCTGTTAATAGGCGCTATCCGCTCGAGAAGCTTTTTAGGGCATGCGAGAGGTATATTGAAAAAATGGGAAGACTAATAACGCTAGAGTATGTATTGATAAAGGGCATAAATGATTCGACAAAGGACGCCTTGAAGCTTGGCGAGATAGCATGGAGGTTGCATGCCAAGGTGAACCTTATAAGATGCAGCTCTGTAGCAGAGACTGGTTACGAGCCGCCTTCTGAAGAAAAAATAAAATTGTTTATGAGCGCTCTTAAAAGAAAAAAGGCAAGTGTTACATTGCGAAAATCAAAAGGCAGCGATATAGATGCTGCATGCGGTCAATTGGCTGGGAGGATAAGTCCATGACAAAGAAGAATAAACAATTTGTCTGCTACGATTGTTTTAAGTTAAAGAGCTGTAAAGATCCTGCAGCTTCCTGGATCTTTTTCTTTATAGCTCTTATAGCGGTTGTATCCTTAAGAGCGGTGAATATTGTCCTGGATGCAAATCCTTTGTTTGCCAAGATATTATGGTATACAGGCGTTATTGGTTTTTTTATATTTTTTGTTTATAAGTTCAGATACGATCAGGTATTGCATAGAGAACTGCAGAAGACCGGACTGACAGATAAGTTGCTTCACAATAAAGATCTTTCTCAGCACGATAGAGAGGTCCTGGGCACTATTCTTTGTAAATTAAGTTCAAAAAAAGACAAGATAAATTATTTTTTTATATTTGCCTCATCTATTTTAGCATTGGCGCTGGCAATATTTTTTGATTTTATTAAAAGATAATGGACGAAGCGTTCTATTATGAGACCCAGGATAGGAAACTTCACGAGCATGAGGCTAAGTGCAAGCGTTGTGGCGCCTGCTGCGGCGTTTTAGAGGGCGACCCATGTGAGCACCTGCAGAGAGGGGCTGATGGGAGGTATCTCTGCGATATTTACGAGAATCGCTTTGGCCTGCGAAAGACTGTCAAGGGCGAGCCTGTGCTTTGCGTTCCGATCCGAAATATGCTCCATAAGACCTGGTGGGGCCGTACGCAGTGCGCTTATGTGAGGCAAAACAATGGCTGAATATATCTGTCCTAACTGCAGGAAGCCTATATATGATGACGAGGCCTTGCTGTGCCTTTACTGTGGTGATAGCCTTAAGCGTAGCGTGGGCTTTATGGGAAAATTTAAATATCCCACGCCAAGAGTCATGCTGGCGATTGTTGTTGCATTACTGCTCTTGGCTTTTTTGTTTTTAATAATATAGAAAGGAGCATGTATGAGGAAGATCATGGTTTTAGCTTTTGGTTTGGTTTTGATTGTTACTGCGACAGCAATGGCTATCCAACCGCCTGGCATTGAGATTAACAAGGCAGATGTTTCTGGTGAAGCCAAGAAAATCGCAGAGTCTTTTTCTAAGATAGTGCTGGATAAGATCAGCGATAAAGCAGGAGTGCTCGAAAATGATATTGAGGTGTATTTTCTCAATATGGCCGTGATATTGATAAGCGGAGGATTAGAAGCAAAGGAAGCAGAAGAGGTCATTGACAGGTCATTGCCTCTATACGAGATTTTTCTCGCAGAAATAATAGATGGAAACAAGCCAGATCCTTATATAAATACTTATATAGACAGGGTCCAGAAATTACTCAAAGAATTCGGTTTTAACAATGACGATACAGGTAAGTTACTTATCCTTATAAAAGATCATTTCTTTAAGCTGTGGGAATCTCTTGGTAGATAATATGATGCTTAAGTTAACACTTTAACAATGTTAAAGTGTTAACTTAAAGTAGAAGTTGAGTGGGTAAATATGAAAAGACATATTGTAAAGCCTGAGCTTGTTGCGCCTGTGGGAGACTGGCCTTCATTGGCAGCTGCAGTAGAGGGCGGAGCAGATAGCGTCTATTTTGGCGCGAAGATCCTCAATATGAGGAATTTGGCGACTAACTTTGATGTAACAGAATTACCAAAGATAATGAAGTTCCTGCATGATAATAATAAGAAAGGCTATCTGGCACTTAATGTGATAGTCATGGATAAAGAGCTTGCTAAGGTCGAGAGGATCCTCTCTGCTGCGAAAAAAGCAGGGGTGGATGCAGTTATCCTGTGGGACATGGCTGTTTTTTCTATTGCGAAAAAGCTTGGCTTAAAAATCCATCTTTCGACACAAGCTAGTGTTTCCAATGAAGAGGCGCTTTTGTTTTTTTCTAAGCTCGGCGCGAAAAGGATCGTGCTCGCAAGAGAGTGTTCTTTGGAAAACATAAAGTCGATCACGGATTATATTACGAAAAGGCGTTTGTCTTGCGAGATAGAGACGTTTATTCATGGCGCAATGTGCGTGAGTGTTTCGGGTAGGTGTTTTTTATCTGAACATTCGTTCGGAAAATCGGCGAATCGAGGCCAGTGCCTCCAGCCATGCCGCAGGGAATATTATATCTCTGGTGTCGAGGGGGAGGGTTCTTATCGCTTAGGCAAAGATTATGTTCTAAGTCCAAAGGATTTGTGTACAATTGGTTTTATCGATGATTTGATCGCAGTGGGTATACGCGCGTTTAAGATAGAAGGAAGGATGAAATCTGCCGAGTATGTAAGGGTGACGACTTCTGTTTACAGAAAAGCAATAGACGCTGCATTGAAAAACAGATTGTCAACTTCTCTAAAGAAAAGTCTCAAGAAAGAGCTGGAAACAGTCTATAACCGCGGGTTTTCCAGGGGATTTTTATTTGGCGTTCCCGTAGGTGAGATAAGTAAAGGCGTGGAACATACTCACGAGAAGGTCTTCATAGGAGAGGTGACAAAGTTTTTCAAGAAGATAAGCGTTGCGCGTATAAAGGTATTTGATCGCCCTTTTAATGTGGGAGATGATATAATGTTTATCGGGAAAAACACGCCTGCTCGGATAGTTTCAGTAAGTCGGATCGAGCATAGGCATAAACCCAGAAAAAAGGCTTTAAGGGGCGAGGAAGTCGGAGTGAAGCTTCCTTTTTCTGTAAGGCAGAACGATAAAGTATTTCTCTGGCGGAAGAAGATCTGATTATGACAATATTCAATGTAACCAGCGAAAAAGAAACTGCTTTAAAGGCGCGGATGGAGTCGCTTGGAATAAGAGAAAGCGACATAGAGGAAAAATTTATACGCGCAAGTAAGAAGGGCGGGCAGAAGGTCAATAAAACATCCTCATGTGTCTATCTCAAGCACAAGCCCACGGGAATAGATGTCAAGTGCCAGAAAGAGCGTTCCCAGGCATTGAATAGGTTTCTTGCAAGAAGGATACTTGTCAATAAGATCGAATCGCTCATTCTAGGCAAGAAGGCAGAGGAGCAGAGAAAAATAGAAAAAATAAGACGTCAGAAGCGAAAGCGTTCCCGCAGGGCCAAGGAAAAGATGCTCAGGTATAAAAAGATCCGCTCTGAAAAGAAGGAACTACGCAAGACCCCTCTGGTATCCCTTGAATAACTAACTTAAGTTTACACTTTAACAATGTTAAAGTGTAAACTTAAGTGAACAGGGGAGAAGAATGGAGTGATAGTCGTATGAAATTACTTAGGTCTTTAGTGGTATTTGACCTGGAAACAACCGGGACGTGGATAGAGAAGGACAAGATAGTCGAGATAGGCATGGTCAAGCTCTTGCCTGACGGTTCAAAGAAAAGCTACGTGAAGCGCGTCAATCCTGGCATGCCGATCCCACCAAATGTCAGCCGCCTTATCAATATAACCGATGATGACGTGAAAGACGCCCCGAGCTTTAAGGATATCGCTAGGGAGGCGCTGGATTTTATAGGCGATTCTGATATAGGCGGATTCAATGTCATGAGGTTTGATCTGCCTGTGCTTGAGCGCGAGTTTTTTGGCGCAGGACTCGTTTTTAACTGGCAGGAGCGCAATATATATGATGCTCAAAAAGTCTATCACATACACGAGAAGAGGGACCTGACAGCCGCTTATAAATTATATTGTGATAAGAATCTCGATAACGCGCATTCTGCCCTGGGCGACGCTGAGGCGACAGTTGAGATACTTGATGCGCAGATCAAGATGTACGGAACAGAGAAGCAGGGCGTAGAGTCATTGAAGGATTTCGATTATGAACGTTCGAGCGCTTATTTTGATAAGGACCGCAAATTCTGTTGGTGGAACGGTGAATTGTACCCTATGTTCGGCAAGTACAGGAAGAAAAAACACATAAAGAGTATACTCAAGAGCGACCGACCATATTTAGAGTGGATGCTCACCGGGGATTTCAGTGAGGAAGTCAAGGTGATGATAAAAAATACCCTGGAAGGTAATCCTCCTAAGGAATGTCATATTGACTATACTTGTGATGAGGTGTAAAATGAGATCAGCTGTAAGAAAAAATAGAGGGCAACGTTTTAAACAAAAGGAGGAAGACCAATGCCGTACGATGCTTCTTTAGACAAGGAAGTCTTTGGTAAAGCTGTTGAAAATGACATGGGTAGATTGTCAGTAAAGGTCATGGCTTATAATGAAGGCGTCAAGAAATTGCAGATATCGAGAGAGAGGCGGGACGCAGAAGGCGAATATAAATTTGCAAAATTAGGGAGAATGACAAAGGAAGAGGCGGAGAGCATCGTTCCTTTAATACAGGAAGCCTTGCCGCAGATGTAAGGATGCGGAGAATAAAACTGAAGGTCATAGCAAGGGCGAAAAAAGAAGAACTGCTGAGACTTTCTGAGGATAGCTACAGGATAAAGGTCTCAAGCGCGCCGGAGAAAGGCAAAGCCAATAAGAGGATAATAGAGCTTTTGTCAAAAGAGTTTGGCGTGAAGAGGCGGGATATCAGGATCGTATCAGGCGCGACTTCTGACAGAAAGATAGCGGAGATACTGGCAACTGTTTCCAAATGACACAAGATATGGATTTAGATAAAAAACAACAGAGTAAATGGTATTTTAAGACTTCTTCTTTGGTAATTGCCTTTCTGTTCGTGGGGCCCATTTGCCTTGCCGTTGGTCTGGCTTAATCCTGGTTTTGACGCGAAGAAAAAGCTGGTCATAACCCTTATTGTTATTTTTCTAGCTTATTTTGTAGGGCTTTTGGTGGCTGATTCCTTAGAAACCATAAAGGAGTATTACCGGATCGCGTTTTAATATATAGAAGAAGGGCCTTATGAGATTGAGGGTGGTTTTGTTATTGGCTGTGATTTTCTTTTTGAAAAACCCGGCCCCGGCTGAAGCTGGTGTAGGAGAAAAACTGGCCGGCGTAGCTATTAAAAGCACAGTTAAGATATATGTAGCAATAACAAATATTGAAAAGACAAAGAAGAAGATTATTGATAAGATACAAAAAACAGATGAAGAAGAATTCAGGACGCGATATGCTAAGCTTTATGAGCTGGTAAAGGATTTGCCTTCAGATATTAAGGCTACTTACAAGATTACCTCGGACATGACCATGGAACAAATGGTTGAAAATGTAAGATCAGTAGATAAGAAGGCAGTATATAAAATAATAAACAGCATGCCTGATAGAAGCGTTACAGAGCTTTTTAAGCAATACCTTAAGGAGATTGGGAAGAAATCCAAAAAAAGAGGATAAGAGCCGACTTTTTTCTCGATCTCTTGACGAACCCGCGATCCCGATGTAAACTATGATTACAATTAAATAATGTCCCGTGTTCGAAGGGGGAAATCCCGGACAATAATAAAGTAAAACCTTCACGGCGAAAGCTGTGAGGGTTTTTTATTTTTAACCCTTGAAGTCGTATGTTCGAAGGGGCTCACTGCGACTTATTGACTATTTTGAAGGAGGGGTGTAGAATAAGTTTAATCTGTGATTATAGGGTACTCAGATTATTTATCTGAGTACATCAAGAACAAAGATAGGAGGTGATTATATGTCTTCAATAAAGCTCACAAGACTTACCATGGGGATACTTATCTTAATAGGTCTTCTTTTCTTTAAACCTTTGGCTTATTTTGTAGGTATAATGATGATATTTGCTGGATTAACAGGGATTTGTTTGTTAGAGAAACTCTTTAATAAGTTTGGGATACAGGGAAAGTGTAATATAAAGTAGATACAATTAAAAAGGATAAGAAAAATGTTTGGTGCAAAGAAAAAACCTCTAAAAGAGATGTCCTCGGATGAAATAAAAGAAGCAGTTAAAGGAAAGTATAGCAAAGTGGCAAAAAAGCCATGTGCTTTATTTAATTTCCCTGTAGGTAAATCTTTTGCTTTAAAAGTAGGTTATCCTAAAGATACACTTGGTAGACTTCCTCAATCCATGTATGAATCTTTTACAGGCGCTAATAATCCTCAGCCTTTTGTAGAGTTAAAAGAAGGAGAGATGGTCTTAGATTTAGGGTGTGGGGCAGGCTTAGACCTTTACTTTTATGCAAAAGCAGTAGGAACTAAGGGTAAAGTCTATGGCTTAGATATCTCACAAGATATGATTAGTAAAGCAAGAGATAATATGGAAGCAGTAGGAATTAAGAACGTTGAAATTAAATGCGGTCACTCCGATAACCTTCCTTTTGAAGATAATTTCTTTGATGTTGTAGCTTCGAATGGGATTTATAACCTTTCACCCAACAAAGAGAACGTTATGAAAGAGGTATTCAGGGTATTAAAGCCCAGAGGCAGAACGGTTTTTTGTGAAGTCGTTCTAAAAGATAGCCTTCCAGAAAGTATAAAAAAGAATATCGATGACTGGTTTAGGTGTATAGGAGGAGCTTTGCCAGAGAAAGATTTCTTAACGCTTATGGAAACAGTTGGCTTTAGAAATATCGAAGTCATATCAAAAATTAGAAATGCCAGAACTGGTCATAAGTTAGCCCTCTGTGCCAACATTCGCGCCTATAAGTAAGGAAGAGTTGGATGAGGATATTGATCTTGATAG
>CAYULJ010000001.1:0-52621 GCA_964445715.1 uncultured Planctomycetia bacterium | reverse complement strand
CTCGTGCCACGCACCGTGCCTGGCCCCTTAACTTTACACTTTAACAATGTTAACGTGTAAAGTTAAGACTCCATATATCTTTCCAATAATTTCGGTATTACTTCATCAGCATTTGCTACTAGATCCGCTTCGCTCTCATCAAAGAGAAAAGGCCTTAATGTCTCGTCCTGTTTTCTCAAATCCTTTTTTGAAAAGCTTTTTATCCTATCAGAAATAACCTCGAAAGGCTCTTTCTTTATGCCAAGACGTTTCAAAAAAACTCTATCTATAGGATATTTGTTAGAAAGCATAAAGATAACGTCATAGATATGCCTCGCCCTCTCTTTTTTATTCAGTGCATCTATCTTATCCGCAAACAAGATCCCATCATCTGTGCATACGCAAGGGTAAACTTCGCCAAAACCCGATACAACCTGAGCAACATTTTTGACGCCATATTTGATCTTATTCACTAAGTATCCTTTAATGTCTACCTACTGAAATAAGTATACACTTTAACATTGTTGAAGTGTAAAGTTAGATGGCTTGGCGGAGGAGTTTAAGAGCCCTGCGGAAATCTTGTGTGGGAGCTTTTGTAGTAAAATGTTTGATTGCAGAATCTATAGCAGCTATCTCAGATTCACTTGCGCTTCGCCTACCATAAACGATATCGTATCTCAGTTGGATAAGCACTGGCAATGCTTCCTTATAATCTCTTTCTATAAAAAGCTCCATGATCCTTCCTACGCCATAATCAAAGATCGAATCTAACCCGCGTTCCGAATCCCATCGTTGTTCTTTTAATAACCTGACTAGATAAGGCAATGATTCTCCCTCTGGGTCTACAGTGTCTAATTTTGATAACCTAGCTTTCCCGCTCGTGTCAAAAGCAATATGTCTTAATAAATCATGAAGCTTTCTACTCATACTTGGCAATTGCACTTCTGGAACCGAAGCCTTTTCTTGGGCTGAATCAGGAATTATTGCTATTAGATCCAAGCTATCAAAATACCCTAAAGCGTATTCATAAAATGTCGTAGTGCTATAGGGATTTTCAGCTTGCCTCTCTTCAACTTTCATCTTTATCTTTTGCAGAAAATAGCCCAGGTCAGAAACAGAAGCTGAAACCAATCCTCTGCTAGCATCCTCTGTCTTAGCCCTATTAAGAAAATCTCTTAAATAGAAAAATGAAAGGTCTGGCATTAGTTCTTTTATAGGTAAGTTTTCAGTATCTGTAGATGTCGTAATGCCAAGGCGAGAAAAAATTCCTCTCCATCTCCCTTGCCTCCTACCTATAAAATTCAAAGGATCTGACCAGTCAATCTCTGCATTGTAAAGAGAAAAGAATGTCCTTGCTGTGTAAAAATTAACTGCTGACGTTTGTATTGAAAATCCTGCAAATCCGTACTTGACTAATAACCTTTTTAGATTAACGTGTATTTCATGCCCCAGGCCTTTTCCTCTGATCTCCTTACTTATATAACGCTCCTCGCTAATAACAGAATTTTGTTTATAATCCAATATTATTCGCAAATTATAAAGATACGTATCCTGTATAGGGGAAAATACGGTACCAAGATTACTGATATTGATCCGCTCGAGCCTATCAGCCACTATATGGATAACTATATTCCCCTCAAAATCAGTCGAGACAAGCTTTAATACGACAAACTGGCCAGGATCTACATTATACTTTTCCGATAAATCCTGGATATCCATCTCCCAGACTTCTGGCAGTGTATTAATATTAAGGTCTATCGCTATTGGCTCTTTGCCTTCATTTATCTCCTTTAACTTATCAAGTAAGTCAGGTCCCACCCATTCCAAGGCACTTGTTTGACTAAGCGATTCGCTAGCTATCTTGAATCTTTCATGAGGACTTTCATCAGCTTCATCATTAATAATCAACCCTCTAAGCCCGACCGCTGCCATCTCAAACAACCCAAACAGCTCTCCCAATGAGCGGGCATCTAGGCGGGGTACCTCTACAGTAACATTCGACCTGGCTTCTCTGGTAAAAGTCTCACTCGCGCCTAATCGGAATTTAGTGGATATATCCGTCATACTATTCCCTAAAAGATAATCTGGCACCAAAGGACTGGCAAATTCACCCTCTCTAAGCACATCTGTATAAGCCGGGTCTTCTAATAGCCCTATAAAAATAGTGAAGACATTATTAGGGCCATTGAGTATGCCTTCGATGATAGAATGATTATCTGTCGTACCAATCGCAGTCTCTACATAAGGATGACTATATAGTCCTGCCAAAGCTTGTCTAAACCTTGCCTTTAGCCAGGAGTTAAATCCTTTTAGGGCATTAGAATAGGTAAATACTACATTTATCTTTCTCCCTTCTTTAGATGCTAAATACTGTATAGCTAAAATTCGAGCAGCTAATTCCGTAGAGACGCCCAAGATACCCTTATGCAATTCTTCTAAATCCACTCCTAATATATACGCTGGCAAGATCTCATTTGTTGAAATCCCTTTGACTGAACATGCTTCTTGAATTTCTTGCGGCAAGCCTAATTTAACAACATTATCCTCATCTACAAACTCAGGAAATCTACCTTCTGGATCATTTGTTGTGGCGATTATGTGATTTGGATAATGCCTCCTTACCCACGTATATACTGCTCTGTAGTGAATAAAATCTTCCCTCTTATCTCCTGGCTCAGTCATCACCTGAACCAATGTACTTTTAGGCCCGATCAGTCGCAATAGATCTTCGACTGTCTCAGACTTAGTCTCATCAAATACATGGACTTTTATGTCACTAAAAGCCATGCTTAGGGCACGCGCCTTTAACGTGTGCGCCCGCTTGCCAATAATAATAAGGTGCTCTATTTTTTCTCTGTTTATCTGGGCGCTAACCTCTTTAAAGTATCCTCGTAAACAGGTTAATAATTCTTTGGGTTCTGTAACTGTAGTTGCATCTAAAATCTCCCTGGCCTCTAGTTCTTTCGATCGTAACTCATCCCCATCTATGCCTCCTTCTCCAAAGGCAAAACTATCATCGAGAAATAGACGGGTCTTTATTTTTCTACTCAGGGGCTCTCTAGCAAGGTCCTGGAATACTGTCTTCAATAGGCCAACCTTAGGTTGAATAACAGGATTGATCCCTAAAAGGCTGGCAAACCTAACTGTAAATTCCTCGAAGAAGTAAAGAAGTTGACCTGCGGTATATTCATCCAAATGCTCTATTTCTAAATTGATACTATATCTATCGCGAAATTCCGGAGGCACGATCCCTTCGGGTAAATAGTCTAAAAGAATAAAAAGCTTGTCATCAGGGCTATTTATTAATGCCTCTATAGAATCAACACCAGATGCTACTCCGGCAAATATACCTTTTCCGTCTTTTGCTAAACTCTCTCCGAATAACTGTCTTAACCAATCAGCGAATGAGCGCAGTTTTTCCGAATATGTGCCTAGAATAAAAATATCTTTCCCATCCAAATAAGCAAGATAGGCTAAGATCGCTGCGCGGAACGCAGGATTTTCCCTGGGGTCATCTGATTCCAGCTTACTATGCATTGACTTTGCGCCTTCAAGAAGTTTACGCACATCAACGCCTGCATACGCAGCAGAGAGCAATCCACTCACTGAAAGCACTGAGTACCTGCCAGGGACATCTTCATCCTGTTCAGTGGGTATAAACCACATCTTTATACCTTTCTCCTTCGCAAAGCCATAAAGTAACCCCTTCTCTGCATCATTGGTAGTAACTACAATATGTTTGATCGCCTCTTTTTCGCCTACAGACCCTTCTAGCCAATTAAGGAAGAAGTACGCATTAGACAGCGTCTCTACAGTCCCGCCTGACTTAGAGCTGATATATATATCTGTCGTATTGGGATCGAGTCTGTTCTCTTTTAAATATCTGCTCAGGTCTTGCGCGTCAGCATTATCAAGGATATGTATCCTTGGATAACTGCCTCTTAACTGCGGAAATCTGTTATAGAGAGTGGAAACCAATGTCTCCTGAAGTGTAATGTTTCCTAAGGCCTGACCACCTATGCCCAGCAAGACCAAATCCCTAACACCTGCCCTTATTCTATCTATAACAAAACTCTCTATGTCGCTAATCACTGCTTCATCCAAGTCAGGTAGAAGCCTGTAACCTAATTTTCGGTTATCCTTCAATTTCTTTCGCAGCTCAACAGATCGCTGTATGTCAGCAGTTATTAGGAGAACATCCATTTCAGAAAGTTTCCCTCTGCCAAACATGCCGTCAAAGTTAAAGTTTGCGCCTGTCACATCTGAACCGATTGCTGCTGATCTATTGCCAATGCCAAAAAATATCGTATCTAAAGCAAGGCGCATTCTATCGGCAAAGGAATCTCTTATGTCCCTATATTCTTCTCCTTCTCTTATTCTCGCTACTACGCTCTTAGCCGCCTCTCTTATATCTCCAGGAGTATCATCTGGAACAGTCGATGTCATAAACGCTAACCAGTCCACACCTTCCAGGCCATATTTTCTAATAATCTCTAGCTGGTGTTCCGAAAAAGGTGTCCCTGGGTCAGCATCTCTCATGGTTAAATAATCTCTTAAAGGAGATTTCATTTTTGGATTTTCTGCAGTTGCGCTGACTAAAGATACTACCAAACCTTCTGAATCGTAAATAATACCGGAAGGAGTATATTCAACCTCATAAGGGCCATAGCCTAATCCCTCCAGTCTCTTGATAAAACTACGAAATACCCACTCTCCTCCTACTGTTAGGTTGCTAACCGGATCAAAAGAATATTGCGCCCAACCCGTGCAGCAATAATAGGGCTGGATAACAATCATTCCATCTAACCCTATATGAACACCTGCTACAGGTCGATCTCTTAAAGCCCTGCGAATATCCTTCTGGGTTACTTCACCCTTCTCAACTCCTTCTTTAAGAATGCTCGGAAGCATATTTGCGTATATAGAATACAAAAGATACACGTTCTCCTGTGTATCTCCGCTAGATACCTTGTGTCTTACAAAAAGAACATCTTCGCAAATAGTCCCAATACCGTCTAGTCCGACTGGGCTAAGCAGAAGCAGCTCCGTGGACTTAGTATGCCCCCCTGCCCATCTATTGTTAGCAACTACTTTAACGCCCTTGCGCGGCGTTATTTCTTTCAAGTCGTAAACTTCTCTCCCGTCTCTGATCTCTATAGGCTCCAAGAAATCTCCTATCCTTCTAAGGTCATCTTCAAGAATAAAATCACCGTCACGCAAAGCCACCTGGCGCTCAGAAGAAAGTCTCATAGAAGAAGTATCCCAGCGTCTAATCTTCACTTTCTCTGTCATGCTTGCAAAGTGAGAAATGATTTCTTGAGGTTTTGCATCTTTAACGCGGTCTGACATTCTAACAGGAGTTCTACTACCATTATGTCGTATCTGCCGATTAGGATTAACGCCCGGAAGAAACTCAGCGCGGTCTAAAAAGACTTTTCTCCCTCCTGGCGCAGATTCGTGCAGCGCAATAAAGAAAACAAGAAGCGCATCTAAAATATCAGTCGAACCCAAGCCATCCAGAAGTATGACCGCTGGCAGAACATCTTCTATAACCTCACCAAAATTTACCACCTTTTCTTCTGCCAATGCTAATACCTGAAGGGCTTTCTTTTTAATGGCATCTTTTGCAGCCAAATCCCTACCCACAACCTCTATTGTATATTTATCTAACATAGACAATAATTCATGTGGCTCTCCCATATCCAAGCCTATCAAAACCTCTTGTGCTTTTTCTCCATAGGTACCGTCATTTATATACTGCGAAACTCTTTCTCTAAGACCTTCGAAATCACTCTCTAAAATTAACTCGGGCTCTATAGGAAGTTCAAGTATTTCAGTTATAGTTTGCGCCATAATAGATCTAAGAGCTGGATTAGATTCTTCTCTTGCCATATTAAGTAAAGGCTCGACGCTTTCTCTATTCTTTAATTCTCCAAGCACAGAACATAACTCTTGCTTTCCCTCAGGTGTCGCATCCTGAAACACATATAAAAGCGCAGAGCAGACTTTATCTTTCCTGCGTTCTGCTAATAAAATATCTTTCACCCTGAGTTTAAGGGATTCGTCATTGGTTGAGTAATAGCCTCCTAGCACAGATGTCAAAGCCCTCATTGCTTTTATATTATCCGGGGTTGCAGACGTATGCCCCAGAAGAAGAGAACCAGCCTCAACTATTACAGAAACTGGTTGGTCTTGTAGACAAGCTCTTAGATACTTAAAAACCAATGGCTTCTTAATTTGCCATTTCAGTATAATAGCAGCGATTCTAAAAAAATATTCGATGTTATCGGAATTATAGACATTCTCTAAAAGATATACTAAGGCATTGGTCACCTTGGAAGGTTGTCCAGCAAAAGGATCTCCAAGTAAGAGATCAAGTCTCTTGTCGAGTTCATCTATCAGTCGATCTGCCCTAGCTGTATCATGCGCCGCAACTGACTTTTCTATCTCTTCGATAATCTCATCAAAAGATAGGCCCTCTACAGCAGTATCAAATTTCTTCAAATCATAAATAATATGCGTAAAGGCTGCAAATAGCATGAGGCCGACTAATAATAGAGGTGAGCTAATTGTAATGGCAAGTGGAATAAGTGCATATGGTGCAAAAACAGCAGACTGGGTAATAAAACGCCTTATAACATCTCCTCTATCCCAATCAAGCTGCCCTCGGGCACGATACTCCTCTATTGCCTCTAAAACTATGTGAAGTGCTACAAAACCCAACAGAGCTGGCGCAAGTAATTCAAAAGGCTGAGTCACTGAAGCCCAGAGTAGTAATGGGATCTCAAGCCATAAACCAGCGATCCCGATACGTTTGGTAACTTCTTCATCGACTGAGAAAAGCCTTGCGATGCGGTAGGCGATGGAATTAGGAGAAGAGGTGGAAGACTCGATAGAACGCTGCACCACTTGCATTGAGATAGAAAGTTTTTTTGACTCCCACTCTTTCTCTAATCTGGATAGCTGATCAATGTCTTCGCTATCTACGATTGCAGCAAGACTACTACTAATCCTATAGTTTAATTCCAGAAGTTTCCATAAGTCAGAAAGATTAACAGAGCTTAATAATTCCAATATCTCTGTATTCATACGCGCAATAAATGTATCCAGTCTTAAATGAAATTCGAGCGTAGTCAATAATTCGCTATCATCTGGAGCGACTTCGGATATCTTGTCTCTCCAGAACGCAATCCTTTCCTGCGCTTCACTTAATTCAGTGCCATATTCTTCTCGAATATCTTCGTATATTTGGGTGCCATCAATAATCCCAAGGGCTTTCTGCAACAGGCCAAAACCGCCAAGAGAACTGGCCAGTAACACCTTAGGAACTGCTGGCGTATCCCACGCTCCTGTAAAAATCAGGTCTATAAGAAAATCTCCAAATAACAACGCGGCTAACCCTAGGACTACAGCAAAGATAATATTAAATAATACAAGGCCTTGTCCTCGTGAACTTCCTTCTAGCTTTATCTCTTTACTGCGTAGCTCTTGAGCATCTTCCAGTATGGCTTGCCTAATATCACTCTTCGCCTTAGTATAAGGCGACACCCCTCGACCTCTATCTCTTATCGTCCGGCTGCGGTCTTTTTTATTCAGATACCTGATGAGGCCTTTTGCGCCTTTATTCTCCAAGGCATCCTTTGCCTCTTGAGCTTTTCTGGCAATCGCTTCCTGACGGCTTATCTCGCCTAAGTAAGTATATGTTGACGTATGGCCTTTTGGTAAACTTTCTAACTCTTTTGTCCATTTCACAGCTTCAGCATTGGCAGATTCTATTAGACTAGCTAGAGCTTCCAAAATTCTTTCTTTTATCTCATTGTATTCAGATTGTGAATCATCTGATTCATCGCTGTCAGGCCCTGAATCATCGCCCTGGTCACCGAACATGTTCAATTGCCTAGGTCCTTTTCCCATCGCACACATACCTATAAATCCCAATAGCTCAGCCCAGGCAAAGCCAGAAGCCCCACCAGCCACGCCCCGTACGAAATCTACGATTTGCGTACGGGGCACAGTGAGGGTGTTTCTAGACAAGCCTTGCCCGGACTGTTGTAATAAAAGAACTAGTGCAACCGGTACGGCCACTATGCACAACCACTGAAAGCCATACGCAAGGAATTCATCCAACATCTTAAATCCTGTGCAGGCAAATTTCTTATGCGCCCATTCATGTATATATATAAGGTATTGTTCTATCGGGTGGTAATTTGTAAGCTCAATTGGATGGTAGTAGATGATCCCGTCTATAGTAGTTGCAAGGTAACGTAGGTCTTCGTCAGGGCTTGCGTTGTTTTGGAAAAGTCCTATGGGTTCGTACGGGCCTGCCCTGATTTCACCAGAGGCGAGCCTAGTCTCAGTTGCTCTGAGTTTAAAGAAAAACCAGATGAACATGGCTGCAGGCAGAAGAAGCACAAGGCCTATAGCCAATAGAGGCACAGAGCGGGTCAGGTATCCTGCTGTTATTGTCGAGATAGATATCAGGGTAGCGGCTATACTGGCTATTTTGGTATCAGAGGAGGAGATATTGCTAGTTGCTTCTTTAAGGGCCGAGAGCCTTTCTCTAACTGAACTAAGATCGTCTTCCATAAGGTCTCTCTTTTTAGCTATCTCCGCAGCTTCAAGGTGCATTTCAAGATCTAGACTTTGACTGCGAATTAGACCTTCTAACATATGACCCAGGCCAATGAGTTCTCTGAATCTATTATAAGTTCTACTGACTACAGAGCGACCCATAGAAAGCTTACGACCGATCTCTCTATTTGATAAACCTTGAATCTTATAACTAAGAATCCTGGATCCATTTACAATAGTTTTCAGCAACCTGACATCGGCTTTTTTGATAAGGCCTACTTTGCCAGCTATCCCAACAACATAGAGGCACTGTTCGAGCTTAGCAGCGTAACCTTCGTCTCTCACGGGACGCCCTCCCAGCTTTTTTATGGCACTAATATAATATCTCGCATTAAGAGCCTCATTAACACCTTTTTCTAATAACAGTTGAGGTATACGAGTCAGCGTTTCTTTTTCTCTCGGATTAAGCTGAGGAGGGCCTAGAAATAACCTTAACAGCGCAAAATCAAGATCGACCAATCCGCTTTCTCTAGCCTGATTCAATTCATGTGAGCTCGTATAAGTATAAATCAAGGCTCTTTTAAATGCTCTATGAATATCTTCTTGCCTGTATCCAAAATCTGCCTGTCCCTGTAAAGCCCTTGCCCATACGACAAAAAGGTATAAGAACATGCTGCCTTCTAATTTTCTAACTTCTCCCTGTCCTGATTTATAAAAAAGAATTTTATCCACAACGTCTTCATAACTATGGCCTATTCTGTTATTTTCCCACGCTTCAATTAAATCAGCCACATCCGTTCCTGCATCATTACTATTTATCTTAAATTTAACTGCTTCTGCCAACTTCTCTGCCAGTCCGTGATTTTCATCTGGAATTTTTCTCTGCCAGAATGTGTCCAATTTTTCGAGCGCAACTAACATATTAAAATCTAATATTGCCTCACAAGCATCAACAAGGAGTTTCCGGTCATTGGCATCGGCTGGACGGTAGGATTCAGGTTTTTTGCTTAATTTACCAAATCTGATTTTCCTTGACCATGGCGTGCCTTCCTTATAAACAACCTTGTCGTCTTCGTCTACAATTGTAGCGCTAACAGGCTCTCTGTATAGATAACGGACCTTAACAGGCAAGCCTGCAGCTTCATTGCGCGGCTCAAAGTATGTTAAATGCTCCCGAAGTATTAACAGATTTGCATCTTGATTAAGTCTTGGCCCGAAAAGATGACTATCCGCAGTCCCATCCAATACATCAAGATTGATCTCAGACCATAGGTAACGGGTATCCTCTTTATCGCCTTTGGCCTGGCCTTTCCACCTGCCTGTAATATTATCGAAAATAGCATATCTAAATCTTCCGCCTTTTGTCTTTTCATCCAAATCCCTTTCTCGTATAGGATATAATCTGGCTATCTGCCTTCTTACATCCCACTGATGCCTCTCTAAAGCAGGCATTATCTCAAGCGTAAGAGGATTTCCCTGATAATTCACAATAGGATTGCCTCTATAATCCAGAGTCGGCTTTCCGTCCTCGTCTGCAAATCGCATCCTCGACATATAATAGTCTGCGTGCGTATTGTTCCGTGTACTTGTCCAATCGAACTCTGCTTCAAATCTTGCCCCATGCAATCTTTTATCCCCAAGTTCAACCCACTTATTCGACACTGCATCTTTACCTTTTCTGTTTTTGTACGTTCGGTCCAAGCCTAAAGCCACAGTTCCATCCTTACCAACACAGACTCTCTCCCCTCTTACTAATATTCTATGGCCTTTGAATTCCATCATCACGCTCTTGCTTAACTTGCCGCGAGAATCTACGAGTTTTAATCCGCCGTCATCTTCGATAATATATATAAGAAGTGGTCTTATGACTTCGGGTCCACCTATGGACTCTGTAATTCTAATCTCTGTTACCTGTCCCTGAATAACATCAAATTCTATCTCCTTGCCTCTGTGTTTTATTAAATTAAATCTGGGTCTCCCGCCTATGTTGAGCTTGCTTGCTGCTCTAATATGCCCTATCGTAACCCTGTCCAAGCTTGAAAACTCCTCTTCGGTAAGCCCCCTTCCTTCTCCCCAGTCAAAGTAAACGATCTCTCCAGTATCCCAGTGATAAATGAAAGCTTGATTATTTTTCCGAATGATATGTACGCTAGTGTTTGCCATAAATTCATGATGGCGCGCCGTTTTCAGATACCCGCTAAGTCCTGTCAGGACCTTATTATATATTCTCCAAAGTTCTTCCGCTCCGATCTTTCCTAAGCCAGGAATGTTCTCTCTTAAATCTGGCACATCCTCGCCATGTAATAATTTTCCATAGACAGGGTCCTTTTCTGATATAAACTGAGTTATTAAAATAACTCTTCCTTCCATATGAGGATACATATTTAAAATGCTTTCTTTTTCTCCGTGAGTCGCTACCAGGATAAGACTTGCGTCTTTGACATCTTCCTCAGATATTTGTTGAGGAATAGTTATATCCATGAGCATTCTAACGCGTTCAGAATATTCCCAATTTGCTCTTAAGGTAGCGCGAATATCTCTTTTTAAGCGTTCGCTCTGGCCTTCAGCTAGATGGTGCATTCCGCGAGATATAACATCATAGAACTCTTCCCATCCTC
Organism: uncultured Planctomycetia bacterium; assembly: GCA_964445715.1. GTDB lineage: Bacteria > Omnitrophota > Gorgyraeia > Gorgyraeales > Gorgyraeaceae > CAYPYS01. Next base: position 41,453 of record CAYULJ010000001.1, on the reverse strand, counting down.
TTTTTTCTATGCTCTCAAGCAACCTATCTTCTAAGATAGGACTGCGGAATGCATTTGACTCACATAAAACAACAATTTTATACTTCTTTTGTCCGGCGAGTTTTTTAGGGAACTCTACCACTGCTTGGGGATTTACATCAAGGCCTATGCCCATGATAGACATCGCCAGCGCGCCATGACCTAAAACAGGGAGGGGGAGGTCTTCATGGCCAAGAAAATAAAAAAGAAATGGGAGAAGTAGCACAGCCCACTGGGACAAATATGCAAGGTAAGGTAAGGTGACATAAACAATAGAAGAAAGGGCCTGCAGCCAAATAGAATTGGCCGGGCCTTCGCTGTCAATCATTGCTTCTATATCCCCTTGCATATCAATATCCCATATATCCTTCAATAACTCATATATCCCTAATGCGATTAATTCCTCATGGGTAGCCTGCGGATCCTGTGCCACTCTAATTAGTTTATCTACCTGATCACTTGTAGCCTTTTTAACATAGGAAGGCATTGCCCCATCTCCCTTTGACAAGCTCATTCTCTTAAGCGTATCAATAACTAATTGGTAATCATTCTTTAAGACTCTAAATTCGAATTCATGTTTTAACCGTAATAGTCGCAGTATAAGCCCTATGGTAAAATTATGCCCATCTCCTGCTATACTCACTATTCCATTATCAAAATCATCTAACGCATGAACGCGCCCATATACATTTCCTTTATAGTCTAACGCCATCTGTGATAAGGCTGGGCCTGTTCTTGACGAATATAAAATCCCTGTGTTTGTATCAACAAACGCCCTCTTTAAATATACTTTCTCTTCTTGGTTTTCTCTAAGCGCAGCCGTAGGAACTGTTGGACCAGAATATTGTATCTCTATTTCTCCAGATTCTCCCCGCCACATTATTCTATTTTCTGCACTTGGAGGCTGAAGAAATAGCTCGCAATCTACTCCTAATGCCTCTGCTAATAGTTGTAGCTTCTCCTTAGCATATGAATATACTCTTTCATTAACCATACTACGAGTCCCTAAGAAAGCGACCCTCTCTTGGTCTGTCAAAGGAATTTTGACCGTTACATCTATATCAACAAGTTTCTTCTCTATATATGCATCCCTCGGTGCACCACCAAAAGCTACTATATGATCGCCTAGACATGTGCCATCATCTAAAGGTATCTCTTCTAACCAATGCAAAAACTCACCTAATCTCTGATTATTGAGCTGTCCCATATTAAATTTTCTCTCTGCTCTTTGCTTCCTGAGTCTCTCAAAAATTGTATCTATCGCATCAGGAATTCTTTGTTTTAGTGGACTAACTCTTGTTTCTTCGCCAAGCAACGTAACACTTGCCATACTAAACCTGTCATAAACTAACGGCTGATAGTATTCGACTATTGAGTCGTGATCGTCAGCAATAGAAACGACCTCTGTTTCAGGAACACCTGATAAAACTTGACATAAAAGAAATATGGTATCCTCATCTCCTAGCACTACCAATGCATCTAGAGCATTTTTCCTAACAACTCCATCTACGTCATCTACGTGTTCTATCAATGACCCTACAACACGTCTATCACCGGTCCTTATGACTTGTTTTTCTCCCAGCTCTCTTAACAGTTGCGTAGCTATTCTACGGACGAATCGATCATCAACTGCCAATGCTGTTATCAATCCATCTACAAATTCTAAATTTCCAATACCTTTAACTGTAGAAAAACGTACATGTTCATCTTCATCAGTTAATAATCTCATTAACTTCTCTTCTATTCTAGAGTCTCCAGAATTCCCAATCTTTCCCAATACCTCTGCTGCAGCATCACGTACAAATGCCTTTTCATCATCTAATAGCCTCAATAATCCTTCCTCTGCTTCATGGTCTCCTGTCTCTCCCAATGCCCTTGCTACATGAAAACGTATTGACGGATTGTTGTCTCTTGAGGCCTTTAATAGGCCGTCTCTCGCACTACGGCCTCCAATTTTTCCTAAGGCCTCTGCTATAGCACAGCGCATATTTTTTAATGCTATTGCCAGATCTATATCTTCCCTGGGAACTGGCTTTTTAGAAAGCAGCTTTTCCTCTTTAGCGCTATCCAGTAAAAGTTCTACTAATCCATCTACCGGTCGACGATTCCTGATCTCTCCCAGGAGCGTTGCTGCTTCAGAACGTATTTCTATATTCTCATCCTCATCCTCTACGATTTCCAATATTCCATCAATGACCCGGCGGTCTTTAGTCTCTCTTAATACCTTTACTGCAGTGCTTCGTACCCATGCATTTTTATCACGCAAGTTTTGCAAATGCAGTTCTAGCTCCTCTTCGGGAGCAAGGCCTCGGACTTTTGAAAACGCTTTCTTAAGTAAGTCAAAAAAAAGATTTTGGGAAAGATTTCCTGTGGAAACTAATCTAAGGACAGTCCTGCCGTAATTTCCTATTCGCTGTATGAGATTTCTACCTGTTCCTATTGTACGTAGGATTAGCTCGAACGGGACCAAGACAAGTGTACCTGCTACACCCTGCACAAAATATGCGATTCCTTCATTAGCTCCAAATACCCGGTGCGTCAATTCATGTATGAATATCTGGTATTGCTCTATTGGGTGGTAGTTTGTGATTTCTATCGGGTGGTAGTAAATTATATCATCTATCGTAGTTGCAAGGTGGGTTAAGTTATTGTCAGCGGTTGCATTATTTTCGAATAGCCCTGTGGCTTCATATGGACCTGCCCTTGTCTCCTGGGAGGCAAGTCTTTCCTCTGTCCTCTTGAGTTTTAAGAAAAGGTTTGTGAACATGTATAGAGGCAGAAGAAGAACAAGGCCTGCGGCAAATACAGGCATTGAGCGGGTCAGGCAGCTTGCTGTAACTGTTGTTGCAGTAATTAAAGCAGTTATGCCGAGAGACTTCAAGGTATCAGAAGAAGAAATGTCTTTGCCTTCTTTATTGTCTTTATCAGAAGATCCATGGATTTTGTCACCAATAAGGCTTGCCCCAACAGGAATTCCAACAGCAAGTGCAGCACCAACAACTACAACACCAATTATAATAGGAATTACAGCCCAATCTGGGATTTGAGTTACATGAGTTACAGGAGCTATTACCTCAGGTGTCTGGGTCGCTTTAATTAGTACATCAGAAGATCTTTTAATTACATTTAGGCGATTGTTTAAGAAATTTACAGCCCATCCGATTGCTACAAGAATGCCCGAGACTGGGATCATGCCTATAATCATATCCTTAATAGATATTAAAGCTATCTTTAGATGATTATGTTCTTTCTTTAAACGCTTTAGATCTATCTTTAGGCGTATGCGTGCTCTATTTAAATCTGACAAAGTCTGTTTTAATTCTCTCTCCCGTTCTTTAATTATTTTTTCTAGTTCATGTATTCTCTGTCCGTGTCTCAGGCCTTTACCCTCTGCCGTCCAATATGCCTCTTCAGCTCGTGTTAGCAAGTCTTGTTGTTTCTGCTCCGAGCCAACAAGAGGAAGCCATTGCTTCCCGTCCCATACAGCATCACCTTCTGAGCTAAGAGCTTGTTCTCGCAAGCTTCTGGCCTCTCTTCGGGCTCTATCGACTTGAGTAACTCTCCATGATTCTGTCTCGCTTGCTCCCTTTGCAGCAGCAACTCCGCGCTTAGCATATCCTTTTTTGGCATGATGGCTTTTAAGAATCTGTATATCTCCATTAATTTGATTTTTTAATTTCACTCTGCCAACTTGTAAAATCCCAAATCTCACAATTAGTATTCCAAGAGCTACCAAGCCACCTATGTAAGGCAACCAATCAGTCAGGATCCCTGGGCTCATCGGGCTTGCGGATATCTGGGTTAATCCAAAAGCGCTTATTAATAGCAAGGCAAGTTTAGCGCGATGTGCTCGTCTGATAATCGGCACAGTCGCGCCGAGCAGGACTTCGTCTGTGGACTGCTCAGGCACTATCGCTTCATCTACGGCTCTATCTACTAATTCATCATTGAGTTTATCCAGACTCATCTCTATTGCTTTTGCAATCGGACCAATGCCCTGACTAAGGTCATAAGCCGCGGCTTTCTTTATGCCCTGTTCTCCGACATTTAGCATGAAAGTCCTGAGGCCTTTGAGCATGTCTTGCAAGAATTCGTCAGTCTCTGCTTCAATCATTTCAGTCAAGACTTGAATTGCGCGGGCATGCTCACCTGCACCAAGATTCTGAACTAAATAGTCATATAGGATTTGATATTTCGGGGCCTCAAAGGCAAGCTGCAGCTCAGCTAATCTTCTTGCAATCTCTGGATCATCCGGATTAGTTATATATTGTTGGGTCAGGAATGCCAACGGAAGTAAGTCTGCATAATTCCACTCATCAAAATGACCCAATTCTTTCAGCAGCAAAGCGGTTAGTATAATTCTATAATTCTCGTTGTCTTCTATCTGCGAAAGTCTTTCTTCTAACAATGGATGGAGCTCTAACCTCTTATCTTTAATCTCTCCATTTTCATGGTCTAGCTTAAACCTTACGCCGATCACTGGGTCACCAGGTGCGCCTGATGTAGTAACGCCAGTATCTATCATTGCATTGATACGACTTGATTTCTCTTTTTCCTGACGCTTATATATCCTCTTAAGAATATTCTCCTCATCAAACTCTCCAACTAAGATCTCGAGTTCTCTATCCAGCTGATATGCAACAGCCTCATGCCCAGAGATAACATTGCCATCTTCATCTCTTACCAGCTTCACGCCTCTCTGCTCTAATTTAATAATATCTCCTTCGTTCAAGCCTTTATCTACGCTTACCACTTCTAGATCGAGTTCTGGAGATCTTGCTTTAAGATCTGTTACAGATTTATCATTACCGCTCATCACTTCATCGCCATAAAATTCTACCCGAATATGATCTTGGGAGAATATATTTAGGATAGCCCTATCTTTCTCGATAGTGCTCCCATCAGGCATTATTAATGTTATATCAGTGGAAGTAGTTCCAGTAGCAGTAGCCTTTACTCTCATCTTACCATTTTCGGAGTTAGGCCCTATGCCTAAATCATCAAACGCATCATTCATAAGAACAGCTAATCTTTCTCTAATCCGTCTATCAGTCTTGACTTTGCCAAGAGGGCAGACTTGTATCTTAGTAACAATTAAACTGTCTCCGTTTTGAATCCTAAATAGATTGACTATGCTATCTTCCGCCTCAGGTAAACTCGCTCTTTCAGTCCTAATACCTTCACTAACTGACCCTTCTCCAAAGATAACACTATTAATATGCTCGATTATTCTGTCATCAAAGCCTCTTGCATAGTCTGTATCTAATAATAATTCGGTTTGATTAACTACTTCTCTCTGGGGCAGGAAACGAGTAGCTCCGCTATCCAAGTAAACTTCGAATAAATCAAGCAATAAGTCATCTGCCATCCTCTCTGGCTCAGGCCAGCCTTCTTCTATCATGAGTCCAATCACTGCCCCTCTTATTGGCCCATATATCTCGAGATCTTTATTCACAAGTTCATCTAAGGCCTTAGCAGTAATAATTGCTTGTTTTCTGCCGATAGCCATTCTCAAAGCCAAACGCCTGGCTGTTTCTTCTCTTGTGCTGGTATTTTTAGGGTCTAGATTTCCGTCCTTATCATAGGCATCTACAGGCGTAATGACATTGACTAACCTAGAATCCTCTTCGCTCAAACCCTCTTCTGGCCGCTCTATGCGACTAAGCCATTCCTCTCTGGACAAGACATCTGTATCCCAGCCTAGCTGCAAAGCCCTCTTTGCGCGCTCATAGAACCAATAGTCCGCAGGGCTCTGTAATCCTTTTCTTAGGCGCGCAATGATTTCCTGAGGCACCTGAGGAGGAATGCCTATCTGTTGCAACCGGCTCTCCATAGCCTCCATGTGAGTACTGCTAAGACTAACAGCAGAAGGAGACCGGCCATCATCTGGCCCAAAGACAAGAGCGTCTCCTTCTATATCAACGCCCAACTGTCTAAGACGATAAAGTTGTAATATTGTCCTGGTCAAAGGTGGGGCAAGGAACTTACCCTTAGAGGTCATCTTTGGGTCCTCTATATCCAACCCTACCACTGAAACCCCTGTGGATTTTATCTCGTCCATAGCATCAGCAACATAACCTGTCTCGACTATCTCACCTGTTTCTCCCTTAACCCAGGCCCTGTAGGCATTATATAGGCACGGAACCCTTAAAAGGACATAATCTAAATAGTCAGGGGCATTAGCAAGTCCATTTTCTGAAAGATCTGCCCGAAATTGCAAGGACATCATCCTGATCAAGTCATCAAGCATAACAGAGGCAGTCGTCCCTGGTGGATCATTCTCGAGACGGGCATTGGGGATATAGATACCTAAGCCATCGGAAGATTCTATCGCATCGCCAATACCAGGAGCGATCAGGGCAGAGCCTATATTGGAAACCAATGTAGTAGGGAAGAATAAAACCAGAGGAGCTTTTTCTATAGCCTCGACTGCCTCTGGATTTGTAGTAATCTCAGAAATCGGCCCTCCCACTTCATCGAGGATTATCCTTTTCTCTTCAAGGTCAGCAGTGCGCATCCTGCGCTTATCTTCTAATCTCAACGGGTGAGGCATTAGTCTTGTGTAATAATAGTTACCTTTTTTAGGAACCTCGTTATAAGCGTCTTCTGAGAGGATTTCCTGGTCGGGGAAACACAATCCTGAGAGATGGTATCTTGAGGAAGTAGCAGGTATTACCTTGCCCTGGATTTCCAGGAGGTTACCTATTTCGTCAATGGCTTCCTGCCAGGCTAAATGACGCTCTTCCGCGCCATACCCGCTCTCTTGCATAACGCCAACAAAAGAGCCAACAAGGATTATACTACGCGCAGGGATACCGAAGTCAGGGATTTCCATGTTAGCGCAGAAGAGCGCATAGAGAAGTTCTCTTCTGGCTGTATCAGACAGGGCTGAGATATATTCATCCAGTGAATCTTCGAGATCAGCGCGGCTAAATTCTTCTACTGGATGTCTTAAGACATCATATATTCTCTCAAGCTGACGGCTTTCATCTGCACTAAACTTATATCCGTTTAAAGATGCATAGCGACCAATATTACTGACAAAATTTCCCCAGATCTTCCTTGAGCCGACAACTACTTCGCCTATCAGCATAGCTTCCCTGAGCTCTGTCAGGGTATGGATAGCAGTCTCCTTTGCCTCCTCAGGATTAATCTCTTTCCTTATCCTCTGGAGTTCGTTCCAGAAATTATCAAAATATCCCAGTATAGTATCTACTTTATCCCGATGTCCTGTTTCAGCGGCATATTCAGTCAAGGCGATCCATAGAGGGTGTCTTTCATTCTCCCAAACCCTTAGGTCACTTATCCTGTTTATACGCTGTGCCTTGTTGCCCCCGCTTATGACCTCTGCCAGTTTTATATCTCTGGCGATATCGAGATTTGACTTACCTATATCAGGCATGCCGCTGGCTCGGAAGAGAAGGCTGCACAATAACCAGCTCCTGCCGTCATCCGTAGCTCCAGGCAACATAATCATATCAGGCTCAACTCCCATTGCAGCCAGCTGAGAACGCATCTCCTTTAAAAACCATGCAGCGCCCCTGCCCCCCCTGAAGCACACGAAGCTGAATTCTTCATCTTCCGGCAATCCAATATCATCCAATGGCCCGAATAAGGCCTGGTATAGATCTATAATGAAACCCGGGTCCGGTTCAACGCCAAAACGCTCGCTAAATGCCTGAGCAACTGCCTGATTGACAGTACCATCTCTTTTTATATCAGCGCGCGCCTGAAATAATACAGTTATATCCTGGACATTTTTAAGAGTGCTATTGGCGGCAATAGCCATACCTAATTCCTCGGCAGTGGGATAGCTGGAAAGGTTTGTCATCTGTGATACATAAACCCTGCCTTTTTTCACCTTACCCATTATCTGCGGGTCAAGTCCGACATTAACAGCCTCACCTATGACTCTTTGTAAAACTTCTAACCCAGGCATGTCCAATGAAGCCCTGATGTTATCATAACTGGTAAACCGAGGAGGAGAACGAGGCGCAATGTCTTGCTCTAATATAAACCCACGGAAGACTTTTTGCTCATCGACTATACGGGATATAGCCACCATCTTAAGCATCAAGACATTGTTCAATTCAGGGTGCTCGGCTCTAAGCCAGGATAGGATGTCCTCTACAAATGCCCTCTTATCCTGGGCGATCAATACAGACAATGCAGTGGCCGCAGAAGTAAACCTTCCGACATCTTCGCCTTGCAATACATCCAACAGGACGTGGGATGCATTATATACCGTTTCAGAGGAAAGCGTCTGGATAAGGTCTATTTCCTCCTGCATTAACCCGTCTATATCAGAAGTGATCTCTCTGCCTTCAGGGATTATCACGTATTCTCCGCTCAGGACCGCTCCTTTAAGTACACGGCCCCTTTCATGAGGAACATCGACACCTGCGCCCGGGCCTATGTATGTCCTTTTTGCCCGTATATCGACATCCTGCATAATAGTAGGATTATTTAGTCTGCCGCTGTCTGGCGAACGATGCCAATAACGACGCGAACGCTTGTCGATCACCAGAGGATGATCACCTAAAATCACCAATCCTTCCTGCTCTCTCTGTCCTAATTCGCTGGAGACAATAGCCCATCCATCTCCGATATAAGCAGCGCTGTTCACATCTACCTCATCCAGGTATGTACCATTGCCGATCTTGACCGAACTATTAGCGAGCCTGACCGGGCCAGCCATGATTATCTGGTCTATAACGCGCGTCATCAACTTGCTGACCGGGTCAAAGACAAGCTTGCCAAAAACCCTTACCAGGCTATCCTGTTCAGGCTCTGGGAATTCAAAAGGTATATCCTCTATAGGTACAGGCGAAACTACTGGCTGCCCTGCAACCGGAGGATCCTGGGTCCAGAGATTGCTAAATAAACCTATATGGGAAAGTATGATATTGGTTACGTAAGCAGGGTCTTCTGAGCGATCTATATCAATGACATCATCTTCCTCGCCTAGCGCGATGGAACGCAAATACCTGATATCTTCTAATATCTGTCCGTTGGTCTTATGGGCAGGTGAAGTCAAAGGACTAAACAGGGGTTCGCCGTGCAGGATATCCCATAGTTCTTCTGGAACACCTGAACCTCCACGCTCATAGTAAGAATCATTCAATAATGTATCTTCTGCTTCAGGCAAATGTATTTCGCTTTCAACCGTATCTCCGGAACCTACTTGCCTATTACGCAATGTACTGTTACTGATATTAGCTCTTTCAGCTACTGCAGTCGAGCCCAAAAGAACGCTATCCTCTATCGTTACTCCGGAATCTATCCGCACGTTGGCATCCAGCATAACTCTCCCGCGCAGCGATATGCCTTCCGGGTTAGAACCGAATATCTCCCCTAATACATCAATAGGATTCCTGGCCCCACCAGGTCCGCCATAAATCAAGAGATAATCTAATCTGTCCGTATCCACACCGGGAAACTCTGCTAAGGCCTCTTTAATCTGAGACTGCCATAAACGAGACAACTCGCTCTGTATCCATACGTTCTTCACGCTGTCTACGCCTCTCTCGAATTCTACATGGCCCAATGGAATACGCCCTTCCTTATACTCTGAATGGATAACGACCATCGCGTCCCTGGGAGAGAATTCCGCTATACCTTTGCGATCATCAACCTGGCCCTGCAGCGCCGGATGCTCTTTTACTTCGGCAAAATAAGGTATTGCGCCACGGTGCAGCACCACGCAGTTGGCGTTTATAAGCATCTGATTACGGCTGTCCAGAGGAATATTATTGTGTATCTCGTCTATCAACAATGCCCTTTCCTCAGGTGCCAGTTCTTCGAATAACTCAAGCCTTACCCTGAGGTCTCTGTTTTCAGGGATATCTTTCACAAGCTGAAGCAAGAGGTCTTTTCTTTCCGCGAAAGAGATATTGCGCCAGTCTATCAGGTTCTTGACCATTCCGTTCTCATCATAGACAGGATTGCCTTTACCCGCTATTACTGTATCATTTTTAAGTCCTACGGTAATAAGATTCTGGGAGGCCACTGCTTCCATCCACGCAACCAGATGAATACATGGGAGTTCGGGATCGATGCTGGGGGCGCTTCCGTCATCCAAGCGGATGTAATACGCAAATCCATCCTGGCTCTCTTTCTGGGTCTCTCTTATGACATCCATGAACTCTCCGCCATAACCATCTCCGTTGCAACGCACTATTACAGAATCTTCGGTAAAGTAACGCGCCAGCTTTTCGCGGTCAAGGAATTCTTCCGATATGATGGCTATCTTATATTTTTCAACAGGCATAAGGTCATCGAATGTCACCTCGCCTCTGTCAAGCCTGTACAATACCTCATCCTTTAAGACTGCCCGGATTGATAAGTCACTTATCGTCACTACAGGGCGCGCCCTTGGCGAGAAGTGTCCACCGTAAAGCGCAAAACGATAGTTTGTCTCGCCCTGCATCGTATGCCCCATAGACTTATGCATCAGGCCATTACGAGAATATCTTTCTCCAAAACCGCCTGCGAGGATGATCGGTATTGCCCCATACATTCTGTCAAACTCAGACTCGGTTATTTCATCAAGAGGGCGTTGATATTCATTGGCTAAACCAACAGACACTACTGCCAGGAACCTTTCACAAAGTTCCTGCGCCTGCTCATGGCCTCTCTTCTGAGAAGCGATCAAATCTTCCACTCCTGCCATACCCTCAACCCATGCCCTGAAAGTACCCATTAATATCTGTCTTGCCTGGGTTGTGTCGTCGATCCTTTCGCCAGGCAAAAGTGTCTGCAATGCCGCTACTACATTAGAAGGAAGTGAAAACGAGGTCTGTTCAGGAGCTCTATCTCCCGCTCCCAGATTATAATTAGCCAGCCAGCAACCGGCAATGGCCTGGAAAAAGTCCTGCGTGAGGTCATTGGTCATTTCCTCTTTCTCTGCTAAATTACTCATGGTCTCGATCTCAGGACGCAGATGAGACAGATTTTTCGCCACGCTGTCATCAGTAAGATCAAAGGCGAAAAGGAGTTCTATGCCATGGGAGGCTACTATTCCCTGAGCAACATCTCTCATAATCCTTCCTGATGCGCCCTGCGTAACCTTTCCAAATAGCACAACAGTCTTTATGCCGTCTTCACTCCAGTAATAACGCGCCCTTGTCACTGTATCTGCCAACCATTCGCCCATCTGCTCGAATATCTCAATTGCCCCTTGATGGTTCTCATCAACCAACCCTTGCACGTATTCCAGTTTGGCCCGGTTATCGTTTCCAAATCTATCCAGGTCAATACCTTTACTGGGCGCTAGGCGCGCTACTCCTTTCTGCGAGATGTAAAGCGCAGCAGGTCTTATCGGCCCGGTCGGCCAGACATCGTCAGGCACAGGTGCTTCTGGTAGATCCATACGGCCTATATATGTAGGGGAATCGGGTAATTCTTTTATAGTGAAAATTCCAGAACCAACGCTTGTGCCCAGGGCAATGCCTAATATATCTGATCTACCCAGTATAACTCCTGCTCCAAAAGGACCTACGCGGCCATCATTGAGTATCGTTACAGGTATATTCTCAAAGTTTTGAGATACGGTCTGGGCAAGCGGCATGAGTTTTTCGAATTCATCCCAATATTCATCGTCGAGATATATGTCTTTTGGTCGACTAGTCCTTTCGTCTCTGCGTCCGGAAAGATTTCTGGTCTTTGATGTATCTCCGCCTACAGCTAGTCCATCTACAACTACGTCAGGCCAGCTTATAGATATAGCGTCCAAGCGCGCCATTCTCTGAGCCAAGATCTCTTCAGCGCTTTCTACGAAATTTTTTATACCGCTTTCACTTACTATATCGACACTGCTATCGCGCTCTATTTCTTTCAGTCTGGCCATAATAACATCCACGTCATTATCCCTCTCTGATTCTGGAATAAGGGATAAACTTATAGCAAGCCGGGTCAATCTCAAAAGCGACAAAACTACTTTTTCATGCTGTGCTGCGCGAGTAAATGTATGAGGCTTCCAGCCTCCTTTATGTATCTTCAGGAACACTAGTTCCCCTCTATTATTATAGGCGGCTATCTTTATATCAGAACCTCCTACGTCTATAGAAGAGATATTGTTCCTTACATCTCTTGCCTTAGAAAGTTTTTCAAGCTCTTCTGTCTCTTTACGCCTTATATAAAAACTGAATATCCTGCGGAAAGCCCTCTTTAAGAAATTAATAACTCTTTCTATTCTAAAGAAACGTGTCTGTCTTCTGGAAGGCTTATCTACATGAAAGGTAATGTCTTTACGCTCACGGCCATACATCCAGGAAAGCGCCTTGACTACATCATGGTGGCGGCCACCAGGAGAGAATTCTCCTATGACTCCGTCTATAAGTCCAACTATCTGAGGCGCGTTGCTGGAAGAATATACCCATACCCTTTCTCCTCCTATGCCCCAAAGAATACTCTGTAATTCTCTGGATAGATCCGCGACTGCTCTCTGGAAAGACTCATCGTTATCTAGAATGACGGGATCTATGCGTTGGGAAAAATACCTGCGAGAACCATCTGCCAGCTCAATGACAAATGTTACCTGCGTTGTCGGACGCGTAAGCGTGGCTCGAAGAGCAGGATATTTGACCTGTCGGCCTGGCAAAGAAAGATCTCTTGCATCACGGACGATATCAAACAGTTCTTCATTTTCTGCTGCGATTAATTGGTTTAATGCCTCCAGGGAACGTCTATCTTCTATCCCTTGTTGAGCATATGTCTGCTCTAGGAATTCGAGTGTTTCTTCAGGGGATTCAGGCCCCTTGTCAAACCAGGTTGTTCTCTTAACCACATTGTTACCATTTTCAAATACATCAGCAGTAATAAGAATAGCTAGGGCCATTTTTACAAATCCAGTGTTCGTAGGCGTTAGCCTTGGATCTTGTGAAAGCCTATCGTACATATGATGATATCCAACTATAAGCTCTGCTTCAGGAGTTACAGGAAGGCCATGTTCGCGGAGGAAAGCCAAAGTGCTATCTGCAGGATAGAACCTGCCTATTATATTCCTCTGTTCTTTATCTGTGAAAGTGCCTTCGGGTAAGTCACTTACTCGGGTTCTAAATTCTTCATATCGGCCCCGAGGCGCAAAACCTTTGTAATCCTCATGGGGTATTCCAAGAGTTTCAAGTTTTTTCTTCAGCGCATCGAGTTCTTCTGGCGTAAATACATCCTGAGAAGCACCTAAATCATGGACCAATGCAAGATATTCAATGACATTGATCTCTTCCCGCGACAACCCCATATGGCGACCGAGTAAAACCGCTATCTGCGCGACTCTCCTAGTATGATTTCTGAGATTCCCTTGGGTTAAATTAAGGATATATTCCTTGTCATTGCGAGCGCTAAAGGTGCGAAGTAATCTCAATACTTGTCCGATATAAGCACCTACCTCACCTTTTCCCGTAAGGTGATCAAGCTCATGTCCTAATATAGATTCCTGCAGCCAGATTGGGAGGAGTTTCATTATGTCTTCATTTATATAGAGGATGTTATTTCTTACATAGGCAGGGTCTTTTGAGGTAGGATCGAGGCGATAGGAGACACTGCTAAATCTCTCGCTCAACCTGTCAGGCCCTCTTATTAGACCATGCCTTGCAATAAATATCAATATGCCTTGAGCAGAGTAGAACAACGCTGCAGCAAATGATGGCAGTCCTAATATTGCACCAAGACCGATTACCAACACAACAGGCAGCCCTATTATAGCTGCACTGGCTGTTGCAAGGACGCCTACACTGGAAACTGCCCCAGCTACTAATGAGCCTCGGACAGAGACATGGCTTGTAGTTGGCTTTTCACGACGAGTTCGCAATGCTCGAATAGCCCAGATAGCTCCAGCCACAGCTACCAACGACAATGCACCAGTCATAAGCCATGGGAACGGTGCCTTCATATTTACAAGAACCGAAGACACATCTGCCGAGAGCAGGTAATCCCGCATGTCCCAACGCAAGCCAAGGGTTGTCAAAAGCAGCATTGCTCCTACAAAACCCCAGTTATATAACAATTTAACAGTAAGCCGTTCCTGCTCAAGATTCATCTCCATTTCTTTATTGTCATAAACCTTGGCTCGCAATGACCACTTGCTTTTTGTTAAGAATTCCTTCTCTTCCTCTTCCACGTCATCTGACTTCTTCTTGAGGTGGCGGGTTTCTATGTCCTCAAGAATCCCTATCGTACGAGGCGTTCGCCACCAGTAGCCAACTCGCGCCCCACTCAATATCTCTTGCCAGGCAATTGCATTCCCAAGTATATATAAGGTATGATAAAATCCTATGAATAGGTTGGGCGCTGCCATCCTGAAGCGCATTGCGCGGACACTGCGCTCTTCGATATCATTGTCTGCTTCATTTATATAGCGGTTGCCCATAAACATAATGCCCAGATATAACACAAATGCAATCACTGCTGTAACACCAGCCCATAGGCCAATGGTCAGCCACCATATACCCATGCCCGGACTTATGACTGTGGCAATCAAGCCAGCCACTAGAATACTAGCGCGTCTGTACCATTTTGTATGCGAGATAATGCCCGGGGATTCTATTAGCTTACCAGTCGCAATAATATCCCGGCGCGACAGGACTTCTCTTAAGACAGGTACATAGTAACTATCACTCTGGACATAAACAGCACTGAGCAACAATTGATTGAGCGTACGCGTTTCGTCTAAGGTAAGTATCTCCCCAGACCTAACTCTTGTCAAAAGCTCCTGAAGCTCCTTAGCCTGGGGCAATTCAGAAGACATGAGCGCATTCATATGCGGCAACATAGTATATAAATCATGCTGCTCTAAAAGTCGGTCGATCTTCTTTTCTTGATCCAGAAACATTTCAACAATAGCTCTTCTATTGGGATCTGCCAGGGTATTTTTTTCTTCAATGTCAGGCGAAATCGTCTTTCCAAGCGCCTTCTCGAGCAACTCATCATATTCAGCAAGCATTACTTCCCTGCCAAGATAATCAGCTACACCTTTAAAGATGCCCCGGATTGTAAAGTAAGTATGCAACATAAATGGGACAAAGACAATCCCAGCTCCGAGGATCCATGCGGTTGAAGACGGCATAAAGTTAAGGCTGTCTGGTATAAAGCTCTGGGCAACCTCCTGTATATTAAGCAACAGGTCCCCGAGCTGGGTCTGGTGGAGCAGGGCATGAAGATTTGCGTTGTTACTGGCGTATTTGATTATCCATGCGATAGGCACAAAGAAGAGCCACCATACGTGCGCCACTGCGCGGGCAACACTAAATAACAGCGGATTTAGGGTACTGGCTAGGGTAGGGATAAAGAATACTATATAACCCCAGAGCCCCTTACGTTCCCAGAGCTCACGCATGTTCTTAGGGCTTTCGGTTGCAATGACCCACCCAATAATGTATCCCTTGACCCAGCGGGACATCTGTTTTGGCCTGAACTTGAATCCAAACTCTGACTCAAAGCCACCTGGATCTTCAGGGGTAACGCTATAGAATGCTGCGACATTAAATCCATACCACCACAACATCATACCAAGCATGTAGTCTTCTGCGACCTGGAATTCATCCCAGGCACCTAAGGTGAGCAGTTTGTTCTTTTGTACATAATGTCCGCTGATTATATCAGCATACGTAGCGCCTGGATCAACGCCTTCGTACTCTGCATCTTCCTTTAATTTTAATTTATCGATAACTTCATCATCTTCCCAGTCAATCTCCTCTACTGGCTCTACGCAGAAGTATCCAGTGGTGCCTCCAAGCGGCTTAAACGTATCCTGGGCAGCATGAAAACCATCCCAACCAGCAGTGTACCAGCTTGCATATTCACCATGCATAAATGCTGCTACCTGGCCCTGTGACCCCTTGGACCTGTCCGGGTCAGTGGTTTGAAGCGCGGTGTTAATCTTGGCAAGCCGTCCCTGGCCATTCTTAGGTTCATTAATTCTTCTAAATTCTCCTATAAGGAGTCTCTTTATAAATTCATCTTTACCTATCTCTCCTTTAATATATTCAGTTGCTGCCTCGCCATATCCAGGCATATTGGCCAGCACAATGTATAAGTTTATGAGGTCCCTTATACGGTTTTCTCTGCTCTGATTCTCAAACGGATTCTTGCTTCTTGGCTGTCGCATTTCCTGTTTTATCTCTTCAAAAAGGAGCGCTGTTGAGAAAAGCTTTTGGTTTGTTTCTGTCTCACGTAATAGTGTCGGAAGTGTGTGGTTCACAAAATACCTGAGGTGGCGCCTGAGGATACGACCCTGCTTCAGGTTAAAGCGATAGTGGTTTTGCCGTTCTTCCGACGTTAATTTACCCATATAGGTACGCACTAATACATCAACATCTGATATGTCTGACATTGCTTCAAGAGATTCCTTAAACGCTCCATCTGCAAGGCTACGCACTGTCGCGACGCCATCCATTGTCGCTAAGACAAACTGTAAGGTTTGATTCTCTTGCGGCAGATTCTCGTTGTCATAGATAATGCCGTGCGTACCATCAGAGAAGCCTAAGACTGCTGTGTTTGCACCAGGTTTGGTATATGGCTGTGATGACTGGCTCCAGACTGCCCTGCGCAGGCGCCATCTGCGGTCTTCCGTAGGCAATGCCTCTATATCTGCCTGGGTTATATTCTCTTCACGGACAGCCATGCCTCTAAACTCAAGGTTTGGCGGCATGATGCCTTTTTCAACGTTTTCAATAATTAACTGTTCGGTCTCAACATCCCAGGTTTCGCCTGCAGCGATGAATCGCAAGCGCTCTAATGGATAACGAAGCCCTGTCATGGCGTGCATCAGCTTAAAAGTAGTCTCTTCTCCTTTTACTATTACAAGCCACGGAGTGAACTTTGGCAGAAAGTCGTACATCATTACTATGCGATGTTCGTTGGGCGACTCTTCACGGAGGAAAGTGCGAAGCGTATTAGCATCGACATCTAGAGTGTACTGACCTTGCTGGACATGCCATAGCTCTGCTTCATTATCTATCTCAGTACCTTGTTTTCGCAAATAGTCTTTAAGTTCTCTAAAACCAGCTCCTGACATACGTGTAAGGATTTGTTCTGCAGTCAATTGTCCAAATGCCTCATTAATCGCATCCCTTAATGGGATATCCATTCTATACTCTACTCCTGATGGAACTGCACCTTTACCTAATGCTCTTTCATAGCGCCTGCGCTCAGAGTGGCTCAGATCCCCGGTTTTAAGAATAGCATCTATCTCTTTTGAATCATAGCGCTGCAACACTGTCCTCACAAAGTCTTCAAATGAAGCCTTTGTACTCTGAAGCTTATCATCCTGGCCAATGCCTTTAAATCTGCTACGCGCTTTTAAAAGTATAGGGAACATGTATAAAGAAGCAAGCAACGCAAATCCGGCAAATGTCTTTGTTAGAAGCAAGATCCATCCGGCTCCTGGGATTATTAAGACCCCTGCTGCTATCAATGCCATAGCGCCAAGCCTCACAAAATGCCCTTCTGTTACATTTTCCTCATCAGGATATAGCTTTGCAAAGCTTCCAAGAAAGTAGAATGTAAATTTCCCCATGGTAAGGGTAAGGGCGCCAAATATCACCATGCCCAGAAATGTCTGACTAAAGGCAAACACAAGCCACGGCGCCATGTCATTAAAAATGATCCCCAGATTTCTATCAACTATGGCATGAGGGACATTTTGTATTAAAAGCTTTGCTATCTCTAATACTGCAAAAGGACGGGCAAATATCTCCTCAAATGGCAGCAAGTGACCAAGATTCAAGAATGCAGAGAGTTCTGTTATTGCGTAAATACCCAGCAACCCTGTCACATAAACAGCTGAGCCAAACACAAAAAGCCAGAACGCATTGCGCAGTATAGCGCGTGTGCGGCCAATAAAGCCCTGGTACCTTGATAGATGAAAGGAATCAATGAACCAGCGCGCAATCGCAGAGTCTCTCACGCTTGTCATTGCTATCCTTATATCATTAAGGCTCTCCTGCACTATCTTTTTCACATCTTTTTCTTTATAGCCAGCAGGACCTGCCTTGTCTCTAATATCTTTCTTACTGCGGTTCATGGCTGCTGCGATTTCCATAAGCGTACGCCAGGCATCAAAGGCCACCAACCCTGAGCCAGTCTCATTGTTATAGATGATCCTGAAGTTCTCCACCAGGATCTTGCGCATATCCAATGCAGGCCTGATGAGCATTTGTTTTTCTATCTCGCGACTGAGCGTCCTTGTAAATACCATTATTGATACAAGCAGTGTAGCTGCCGGTATAATAATAACTGTACTTGCTCCTAATATGGCTGGGGCGAAGATCATACCTACTATTCCTACAACTATTACAGGAATAGTCCAGCCTAAAGACGTTAATAATGGTCTAGTTATGCTGACTTCTCCAACACGGCGATCAAGCAGACCCTCTGCATCTCCAGCGCCTTCAAGTTCTGTAATAGCTCGATCAAGGGTAGCAGAGAATGGCTCTGCCTGTTCTATGCCACCGCCGAGCAGATAATGTCCCTCTGGACCTCGGTCTTGTCTCTGCAACGTATCAAAAATCTCTCGAATCGCATCCTGGTAATCTGCATCGGCTGAAAGAGCTAATAAGTCATCACGCTGAGCTTCTGTCATTGGACCAAATGTCATGAGTTGGCCCCTGTCGGCATCATGCCAGACACCTGATGCGTGAAGAAGACGACGACCAGCATCAGTATCTATTTCAGACGGCAGTACTCTAAGTATGGCAAATACCTCTTGCCTGCCAAACGCATGGGAGCGTCTCCATCGCCTGAGGTCATTGGTATAGGGAAGTAAAAGGTCAGGATTTTTTGCAACAGCTGCAAGGTGTTGTTTTGCCTGTTTACCCGTGAATTTCCAGCATTTCCATCTACTTCCTCCTCTTCCTTCTCCATACCAATACGCCCTGGCCTTCATATATCTCTTGGCATTGGAGAATGCAAGTAACCTGTCAACTGCCTTCTGATAAGACATATCGTCAGAAGAGTATGATTTTAAGATCTTGTATTGCTCGCGGGTCATCACGCCTTCAAGAATAAGATATCTACCCTTATAAATTATATTCTCAGGAAATTCGATACCCGCAGGCAACGTATCCAGTCTAACAGGAACCTCTCCTCTCACTATTGCTAACATCTTTCCTTCCAAACCACTAGGCTTGACATCATCAGGTATTAATACAGCTAATTGTTCAAGTTCCTCGCTTCCATTCTGTATAATATGCAGGATGCTGTGGAGCGTCTCGAGCCTATCGCGCTGGTTTTCGACATACACCTGAGGCCTTCGGATAGTATCTATGTATCTAAAAAATGGTGATGCCGCATATAAGAAAAGCGCAGCTACTGTAAAAGCCAGGCTTATCATCTCATGGCCTACGCCGAATAAAGGCAAGAGTTGATGTAATACGGTAAATGTCAGGCCTCCATACACTGTCCAGTCCCTGAATTTACGCCAGTTGAACCAACCTGATGCTGTTAAAAGTACAAGTATTGGAAAGATCCAGGTCAATGCGCCAGAATAGTCATTTAATGCCAATAGACTTGCTATCAAGGCGAGCAGGACTACATTGCGGGCAGGACGAAGCGAATAGCGAGGCGCGATCTTGTGGTCAGCAGTCTGCCAGATCTCCGGGCTACGCATCCATGGCAAGAACTTATTTTCATCCTCCTGCTGATGTCCTATCGCACGGAAGTCCACATGCATCTCATCTACCCAGTCCCAGATAGCCTTGGCTGCCTCGCGCACACGATCGATAAGCACATTGTCATCTATGTCTTTCGGCTTTAGAGTAACTGGTTGAACCTCATCTGGCAATGGTAGATCTATTGCAGGTTTTGGCTTATCAGGCTTTTTTGCTACTTTAAAAATAAGGGCCTTTAATAACTTCGATATCCTGGCTCTTAGCGTCTTTGGCTTACCAGGATAATCTTTAGTTCTTTCAAGATACTTTAGATACTGGGATAAAACCCTTAGAAAGGTACCGATGAGATTTATAATGAAAGCTGTAAAGATAGACCCATAAGCCCACCAGGCTGATGGCATTACAGATTTATAGGTAAACCTGAGCTCTATCATCTGGATATTCTGGATCCTTGAATCTGCAAGCCATGTTTGCGTATCTTCGAGAGAGAAAGTGCCGTCAGGGTTAGCTTCTGCTTTTCCTATAAGATGCTCTTTGCCCCATTCGTCTATCAAGTATATCTCTAAAGGCTCTGTTAAATCAGCCTGCCTCGGCGCAATGCCTGTGATATTAAGAAGCCTATCTATCAGATTAACTAGTTCTCCTTCTTTATTCAGCCTATAGAATAATCGGCCGTAGCCTGGGTCATGAGTCAATAGCTCTGGGGTATCATTGATCTGTAGATCTCTATTCAGAGAAATATTAAATTCATCCTGTATCACTCCTTCAACCCGGTCAACTTCACGGAGACGGAAGTTCTGTATCATTACTCTGGTATCCGGGGTTAAAGGCCTGCGTGCCGGCTCCAATTGCCATACAAATGCGCCTGCACCACTAGTGTCTCTGACCATATCAAGATAGAATGAAGGATCAATAGGACGACCTTCATCTCTTGTAGGATACTCTTCTAAGATCCATGGTTTATCCTGCGGAAGGGCACCTATAAGTCCGGAGAAATCACCCATATAGGCGTAGTATTGCACTGCGTTATAATCAAGGAGATTCTGCACATTATTCAAGAGATCCGCTTTATCCGCTGATATGCCTACAGTTACGAATGCCTCGGGTATTAAGCTTCTAATAACAGCTGAGTTATTCGTTACATAGACTTCGATTTCTTCCTGTGTTATTATTCCGTCTTCATCATTTACTATTATTGAATCCTCATCATCTATAAGCCACTCTGGTTCATTTAAGAGGTCAAATCCAAACAAGGCTGCTTTTGCCTCTGGGTCTTTATTTATCCTCTCAAGTAATTCCTCTAAAAAGTCACTTACTTCAGCATTGCTTATAGCCTCTGGATGCTCTGCGAACATAAGAAAATCTGCGAGTGTAAACTCTATCATTACGCCGTTCTTGTTAGCCAGCCTTAAAAGCGAGAGAGCGCTCTCTATGATCTTGTCCCTGTCGCCGTCAAAAAAAGCCCGGCCGTCATCTAATAATCCTACCCTGAGTACGCTGTAGCCGTCCTGCGCCTTTTCAGCTATTGCATCATCAATAATATCCTCATAATCTACGACTTCGGAAATATTCCCATAGCCAAGCGGCCTCCAGTTGCCTCCTATGATAAACCAGTCTTCTAAGGCGCCATCTCCGTCAAGGTCTCTCCTGAAACCCTCTCCTGCGACTTCTATTGTTGGCCGGATCTGTCCTAATGGAACTACGGTTGCAAGGGTTATGTCAGAATTATTCGAAATCCACCCCTGGATATACTCTAATTGCGCAAAGTTAGTCTGTTCATCAATCACATCCGCATACCCGTCCAATACCTCTATCTGTATGCGAGCTGCCAATGCATTTAACCCGCTTGCGCTAGGTGCAAAAAACCTGAAATACACCTCTTCTGCAGTTTCAGGCAGTTTAGAACCTGCGGGAAGGATCTGGAACACATCTGCGTAGGCAACGCCTCCTGTCTCGTCAAATACAGTTATGCGTGCATAGGCTGAGCCCTGATTTTCAATCCTCATCGGCAGGACTAAACCTGCTCCGCTTAAGTCCATAGGCTCATCAAACTCATATATCCAAACAGGATTATCTGCATCTAGCTCTATCAGATCTTCAAAAGATACGCCTTCGATGTCTCTGCCTTCAAAGATTAAATTCGTAAGGGTCATGAGATTATGTGGTTCGCCAGATACCTGTGTATTCTCAAGGATAGAAAGGACTCCGCTTATAAGTCTTTCAGGGCTCCCTGTAAATTCCTGCCCCATAGATTTACTTCTAGAGACAACAGTATATGCCTGAATGTATGCGTAGATAACTTTCTGCCACGTTTCTATCGTAACAGGATCAGTAAGACCCCCTTCACTAACAGCCTTTTGGAGATTATT
The DNA here is from genome assembly GCA_964445715.1 of uncultured Planctomycetia bacterium. Lineage (GTDB taxonomy): Bacteria > Omnitrophota > Gorgyraeia > Gorgyraeales > Gorgyraeaceae > CAYPYS01. The sequence goes on along the minus strand of CAYULJ010000001.1, from coordinate 19,459 downwards.
GACTTCTCCATAGACAAATCCTTCGAATGTCTCAGTCACACTAAGCGGTCCACTAAACCTGCCTACCTCCTGCGTAAGCCCATCTATATTTTCCTGCGTGATTCTGTCAAGCTCCTGCGCTTCTATGGTCTCATAGTCTTCTGGACTTACTATAGACTTTAGGGCAAGCAGCCTTTCTATGTTGCTAGTGAGTATTGTGTTGATCTCGGTCTCATTAGAAGCGTGGTACATGATCAATGAAAAAGCATATTTGCCAGCATGCGTTGATGTATCAAGCTGTTCGATCGCGTCTATTGCTTTATCAAGGCCATACTCATTACATAACCCTGATAGACGCTCGACAATAATAGGCCTTAGCTCTCTAGCGCGGACAAGGATCGCCTCGATTTCCTCTGGCTCACGCGCAACATCCTTGTCAAAGGCCAATTCTGTTGTCCAGTAAAACAGCGTGGAAAGTCTATCTTCATCACCAAAATCAAAGCCTTCTAAGCTAGCGCTCCAGATTTCGTTAAAGAACGGCCTTAGAATTCGGGCACTTGTCAAGGCGGTGCTCAAACGCTCATCGCCTACATTGATAGCGAATGCCGTAAATGCATTGAGCATGTTTTCGTGCTCAGGATTATTAATGTCTAAATCCTGACCAAAGAATTCTTCCGCTCTTCGTTCAAACTGACCTAATAAATCTTTGCTGAAAAGATACCATGTAGATTCACCAACCTGGTCGCCCTCGACATCATACTCTATCCTTGTAACTACGACAGTTCCCTCGGGAAGCACAGCTGATCTATCATAGGCGTAAATAAAGTATCCTATGTTATCGCTTATAATATCTCCGAGCTCTGAAAGGGCAAGTCCCTCGACATCTATTGCATCTTCGAAAATATAGGTCAGAGAAATTCGCTCGTCACGTGGACTTATAACATCGATGTAATTCCCTCTGGGTGAGTATATATTCCCGTATTCATCTGTTATAAAATAGTCCTCTTCGCTGGATAAAGAGACAATGCCTATTTCTTCTCCTTTCATAAGCCGGAAATTACTGTCTATCTTAAGCTCGGGTAGTACACTAATAGGAGGAGAAAGGATCTCTTCTTCAACTGGAATAACTTGTTCGGCTTCGGACAGCCCTTGCAGAACCTCTTGTTGCCAACCAATAAAGCCTCCGCGCTCAGCAAGACGCTGCGAATAGCGTCCGTCTCCCTCCGCGAAGCTATGCAGTCCCCAGACAGCCACGCCATCCACTCCTGCCATCTCCAGAACATGGGCTACCTCTTCTGGAGAGATCCAGGGATCCAACTCCCCGACATAAATCCGCAATGTTGAATGCGCCTCTGCCAAAGCAGTCAATCGTTCTATCCATGTATCTCTCTCAGGGAAACCAATTTCTTCTCCTAAATCATAGGATCGCAGTTCACTCGGATTTTCGTAATGATGCACCTGCAGGAAGTCAGACACAGTTAATACAGTTTCAGTAAGCACCGAGCCTTCCTGCAATAACGTAGCTACATTGCGCATACCTACTGTTATAGGTATCTCAGGATCGATCTCGCGGATCATATTGGTAAGCTCAATAAGCGTAACAGCTATGTCTTGCGGATTCACCTTCATGCCTTCAGGCTCGTTAATAAGCTCCCATGCCGCGATTACTTCATGCTGAGGATCCAGATTAGCCAAGTATTCTACCATCTTAGCATAATTAGCTATCATATTTTGGCGCTCTTTTTGATCTTCAAACCATTCAGGATGGTCTGCTACTCCGCTACTATTTGCAACATCAAAACTCATCAAAACAGGGATCAATTTTAAATTATTGTCCCGAAAGACTTGTATTAATGTATCTAAGTCAGCTCGGGCAACATCTGTCAATTGTCCGTCTGCGTTTACAAATCGCGCCCTGCCATCCAGACTTAAGAACACACGCACCGCAGTGCCCTCCGGAAGATCTGCGACCAAATTACGCAATCTAGCCTCACCAGTTGTCGAAGAGAAGCCCTCATGTGTCCCGGACCAAATACCTATATCGTGGCCACCTGTATTGCCTAAATTTACACCTATATTTTGAGAGAGTTCTCCTTCAAACGGATCTATAACCTCTGTGTCAGTGAGACGCGGTTCCAGCTCTGGCAGCGCAATCCCTTCCTCCGGGAATGTAATCTGAAGATTACTCAGCACAATGTCTCCTGTAAAGCCCTTGGTGTTATCGACTTTGATGGATAAATATGTTACATTGTCAGGATCATAGGTAGAAAGATCCACCCAATCGCGGAGATCTTCGTATCCTCTCCATACGCTTTCCTGATTGCCTCCTGTAACCTGCCACCCAAAATAGTTATGCGCTTTAAATCCAAGGGTTCCATTGTGAAACGCTACCTGCAGCCCATACTGTCCTGAGCCTTGAGATTGAACATCCATATTCACTTCTATCCCACTTAGATCCACTGGCCCTTCAATTCCCATGGCCTCCCATAATATATCAGCCGGTATCCAGATCTCACCTTTCTTATCAGAAGACCTCGCCACTGTCAGACGGAGTGTATCGCCTTCACGCGCTACATTAGTAATAGCTGTCCCAAAGCCAGGATTTCCAATACGCCAACCATCCAACGGGATATCATGAGTGCCTGTAGGAGGCTCTGGTTCCTCTTGAGGCTTGGAGAAGATATAGCCGCTCACTATATCATATGCGCCTGCGAGCGTTTCAGTAAAACCTGCTCCTGCAAAAATCCCTGCTCCTGACATTGCCAGGACAGAAGAAGAGATTGCTTCATCGCTTACGCTCCTCGCAATGACAAGTCTTGGTTGTACTTTGAATGTAGCCCCCTCTGGTTCCAGGTCTTCTGCTTTGAATATCGCCTGACCTATAAGATAACTGCCGGCAATAACTCCTGCGCCCACAAGTATTCCTGCAGCAACAGGCACCCATATAGGCGCTGAAGTAAACAGGGCTGCGGCACCGATCCCTGCGCCAATGCCAGCAAGGACTCCCAGAGCAGCACTGCCTGCTGTATACAATGGATGCTCACTAATAAAATCTCCTATATTTATATCCGGTTCTGACACATCTTCTACCGGAACCTCATCATCGATCCTCCTAAGCATTAACCCGGCATTCTCAATAGTCACACCCCTCAGGCCTAGATTACCGAATAGCTTTGCGCCAACTGCAGCTACATGCGTGAGATCCGCTCCTCTTACCTCTGTAAAATCAGATTCTGTATTAAATATAAGAGGTTCTCCGCTTCTAATTTGTTTTCTGGATGAATAAAGATTCCCCCAGTCAATATCCTTATAGAAAAACTGCACCTTCCTGCCCGACCCCCCTTCGAATGTTATAACAAGATCATATTGACTTAAATCATAGCTTCCGTCATCATTTTGTGGAATGCCCAGGTCCAGAAAGCGCAGATCAAGAAAGAATTCATCCGAGGCTGACGGATTCTCTATAAAACCTGTCAGCGGTATATATTCCGGCTCTTCTGGCTGCAATACATCCTGCAGCAACTCAATAAATCCTAAAAAGGCCGGCAGGGTAAAATTCAGGCCTGCGCCAAGACCTACTCCGAAAGAGTCTGGCATAAACGCGCCTTCTTCTATAGCCGCTTCTCCCTCGATTGTGATTGTGCCGTCGCCTTCTACTATAACCTTATACTCTCTATCGTTTACAGTAGCTAGATACTCGCCTTCGTTCTCAGTCGGCGCAATTTTAATGACATTGCCGCCTTGTATGGTCAAGGTCCCACCTTGATCTACTTTAATACTGCCTTCCCCTTCCTCTAGAGCCAGGGTAGCTTCTTCTACGCCATGGTCCCGGAGCGCATATATTATAGGTATAAAACCTGCTATGCGAGGGTCATTGTCCATCGTAATAGTAGCTTCTTTGAACCAGCGCGTAGTTAAATGGAGCTCATAAGGCCCGTCGAAAACATCCTGAGTCACAGACACAACTTCACCTATCCCATGAAGCCATCTAAGCTCGTCAGAAAAAGCGTCATACCTGATATCCCAACCCGTATCTGAAATATCATCCTGCTGGACATCAAGGGCTGTCATAATGCCTAATGTATATGCCGGCATCCACGATATTCCAGCATCAATATACATAACCCCATCCGGCCGAATCTGGGCCACCAACATTTTACTGTTTTGATGCAAATAATCCCATGTAATTAATTGACCATAAATAATCCCATCATCAGAGGAGTTAAGGCTAAGCCTAAGTTCAATATCCTTTCTAAAAGTCCTGGGAAAATCCCATACAAGCCATCCATCTTCTTCCTTTGCCTGGTCAAGAGCGAGCGTGATACCCAGAGTCTGCCTTGCTACTCCGATGGCCTCGTCAATTGTAATAGGTTCAATAACTTCCTGAGGTTCTGGTTCTGGCTCTTCCCTGGAGGGGATAACGCCTTCTGTGATACTTGTAATTTCCTTTTTGCCTACCCGCGGCACTAATCTGCTGTCTTCAGCAACATCAGCTACATTGTCAAAATCTGCCGGGAATGTAATCCCTCCTATATCCAGCAATGTCTCTTTAAACAAGTCAAACGCAGCGAGAATCTCATCGTCTGTAATTTCGCCATTTATCCATTCCATGCGCTTCTCGGCGTAATCATCCATGGCCATAAACAACGCCTTAAAATCAGTTATCGCTTCTATATCCACATTCGAAGCCGGGATAAAATATGAGGTATATTCGAATGGGTCATCGCCTGATAAAACTATCTCCCATAATCCATAATATGGTGAGCTGATCTGATGCGACTGTTGCTCAGGGCTTTTTACAGTTATGTACTTGCCTATTACGCTAAGCCTATAAAGCGCTTCAATCTCACCAGGCGCCTTTCCTGCTGGCGCGCTAGGCCCCCAAGTGTTTCTCTGCACAGCTAATTCATCGGATAAACTCACCCAAGAACCATACTTGACTATTAGATTGCTCTCTTTCCTTAATTCTTCCAACGCACCTTCATCGTTAATATCTACTCCATCAGGTAAGGTTATCTTTGCGTCTGCTTGATGTACCAGTCCGTTAGTCGGAGTGCGATACCATCCAGTGCCGTCTTCTGCCTCTCTATAGGTATTACGATCCTCATCTCTATATATAGTAAATGCTTCATCAGGAATACCTAGTTTTTCTATTGTAACCTCGATTACCTGCAGCTTGCCGCCTGCAACATATCCTCCGTCATAATTATACAAATGTCTTTCTATAACATTCTCTTCCAGCGCTAGAAGAACAGTCTGATCTGCTGCTGGGACAATATCAACGATGCTCTGGCCTCCAGCCAAGACAATATACATCAAGGCGTCTAATCCGCCACGAGGCGTAACATACCAGCCAATACCGTCTTCTGCCTCTCTGTAAGTAACGCCATCTGCATCTCTATATATAGTGAAACTTTCCTCTCGCTGCCAGCTATCGCCAAGGGCGCTGCGTTCTTTTTCTATAACATTAATTTCTCGCAACCTCTCTCCTGCTACAAGTGCTCCATAATTATATGTGTCTATCTCTATAGCACTCTCTTCTAATGCTTCCGGAATGGTCTGGCCTGCTACTGGAGCGATACCAGAAATATCTTTCCCTTCTTCCAAAACAATATACATCGAGGCATCATCTGTTCCCTTAGGTGTAACATACCAACCAGGGCCATCTTCTTCCTGTCTATAAGTAGTATCATCTTCTTTGTCTCTATACATTACAAATACTTCATCTTCCACCCATGGATCTGCAGGAACGTCTCTTTTTTCTTTTGTAATTCCGATTACTTGTAATCTGCCATCTACTACATACCCTGCGTCATAATTATACAAATGTCTCTCCACTGCATTCTCTTGTAATGCATCCATAATAGTCTGGCCTGCTACTGGAGTGATATCAGAGATGTCTTTACCCTCATCCAAAACTATATACATAGACACGTCCAATGCACCACGCAGTGTAACATTCCAACCGATTCCATCCTCTGCCAGCGTATATGTATTCATCTCTGCATCGCGGTAGATAGTGCGCTTCTCACCCTCGAATCTATTCGGGTCATTCGGGCCTGTTATGATCTCTATCTCCATAAGGCCACCTTCGCCGATTGGTTTTGAAAGCCCATAATACTCCACTACATTTTCTGGTTTCTTCAGTTCACTGAGGACATCTGGATGAGCGATGTCCATTCCATCCGGCAAGACGACCTTCATAGTCGCCTCTGGCCACCTGCCTGGCGTAACAAGCCAACCCGTCCCATCCGGCATCTCTCTATATGTAGTGAAATATTCAATACCATTTATAACCGTTCTTTCCTGATACACAACGTATGGCTCTATAGAATCATCTCCTGGTATAGCCGCGATCTTTATCAGGCCGCTTCCAAGCTCTTCGGGCTCGCCATATATAAAGAAATCTTCTCTCTTCCAGTCCGGGATAGAGACATCATCACCATTCCCTAAAATGCCGTCTGTGCCGGGAGTAAGGATCAAGGTGCCGTATTCCTTGGTGTGCGCCTTGGTAACCGTAACTCCTAAACCGCTTGCAATATCAAGAGCTTCCTGCGGGACTATAGATAAAGCCACTTCAAATTCACGCACAAGTTCTGCTGTTATAGAATCTGCACTTGCTTCTGATATCCTCCATGTAAAGTACTGGCCAGCTTCATTCTCGCCATCCGCATATGAACTACCCTCTGGCAGGGTATATACATTACCTGCGAAATTCAATCTCTCGCCATAGATCGGGCCTACCTTTATAACCTCAGCTGTGACTGGATTTATTATTGCCACTTCCTGCGCATAGGGAGTTTGGTTTGCAACCCAATAACTAAGATCAAAAAGTATGATCTGGCCATCATTCCATTGGATCTGGTATGTCGTATGCTGCTCAGGATATGTCTTACCCGCCAACTCATCCCTGGTCGCTTCTGCAAGAATCTCGGCCTGGATAGTCGATATTACGTTGTTCATCTCATCTGTGCGCTCTTCAATAAAGTCAGTGCGCACAACTGTGAAATCAGGAGGCCGGGTGCTGCCAGCAGGGCGCCACGCTTCTGGGTCATATTCATGTCCTTCTCTCGCCAGTTCAGAGAAAAAGACTGAAACATCATATCCAAGCGCGTTCCCAGACTCATCTTCGTAGAAGTTCGTGAAAACCGGATAGTTCTCATATGGTTTTATCTCTAACGGCAACTCATAACTTATTGCCAGACCTTCCAGATATTGCAGCAATGCATCCCCTCTCATGATCTCTTTCTTGTTGCCGCTTATTACGCCTTCTATAAGGCCTTCGTACTCGAATGTTTGTGCGTCAGGATATACCTGGGCTTCTGCAGGCATTTCAGCCAGGCCGACCAAGACTGTCTCTTCAACATCATAAGTAGTAGGTACGCTTGGTTCTTGTGATACAATGTCCCTGAACACATCTCTGGTCATATCGTTGAAACTCGGAGTCTCTCCTGAAATAAGATCAGGCGAGATCTCAAACATCTCGATTTTATCTTTATGCTCCGAATAATACCTGCCTTGTCTTATGAGAAAATAAGCGTTGTCGCTTGTGCGCTGGGCAAACCAATATCTAAACTCAGCATCCACATATTCTACCTGGCCACCAAGGGTCTGACGATAGAGCATGCCCTCTACAACAAATCCCTCAGGGCCTGGTTCCAATGGCAGATCGACTATATCTCCGCCTCCGATGCCTGCTACGCCCACTCCCAAGGTATCCAGGAACAGAGTCTGCTGATCCATGGACAATGACACCTGATTATCAAGGACGATTATATCATTATTGAATTCTTCAATACTGATTGTGGCAAAAGTAGCATCTGCATATGTCCAGCTAAATACCTCTAATGCTCCAGCATTATAATCCTGCCTACCCCAGCGCGCGAGAACAGGCTGTCCATTTAACTCTGCGAAACGATAATTCCAGTCTGCATCAACTATCTCCTGGTGAGCAAGATAGCCATATTCATATATTCCCTGCCATAGTAACCTTGAATTAAGTATATATTCTTGTCCGTCTCGGCCAATATCAGTAACGGGTTCATAAGGAAGCAGTGTTATAGTATCTTGTTGCTGCTGGAGTGCTGCTGCTGGCTGCGGCGCTGCGGGTTGCTCTTGTGCTGCTTCTGAATCGCTCACCCGAACTGGTTCTAAATCAAAAGCTATGCCACTGGCTCCCATAGCCTGCATCACCACCCCCAGTGCCTTGTTCACCTCATCAGCTATGTTATAGTAGATCTCTACGGTATTTGAGTCTTCATCAACATCCTTGACATATATCTCGTGGTAGATATTCTCATTGACCGAGAGGCTGAGCAAGAGATCATATGCGGCTTGCATGCTGGTTCCTGATATTGCGTTTGTAGTCGAGAAGATTATGTTTAATGTCTCTGTCCCGTGCGCTATTGCCTCTAGATCGTGCGCGTCAGGAGAATCCAGATTAATGTTGTTTAAAACCGATACTGTAGCATCAACTATAGGCGTTACGTTTGATTCAGGAAGAGTTTCAAAGTCAGGGGACCTTGCTATCTCCTTTAATATGCGTAAGGAATCAAATTGCTCGCCGGCTGGGTATGTATCCCAGTCTAATGCTGCGACAGCCTCGTAGTTTGTGAGGTTATCTATATTTAGATTTAAAAATGCTATCAGAGGTGTGGCTATTTCATCTATCTTGGATGCAATGTCTATACGCGGGTCTCTTGATACCTCATAAGGAGCCCAGCTTGCTCTTGCCCTTACTGTATAAGGTATAGAGGTGTTCGTGTATATATCTATAAGGTATGTTGCCCAGGTCTTCTTTTCATCTATAGAGAGTGTTGCGTCATGGCATGCAGCTTCTGCTATCTCTAAGGCTGCTCTAATTGCGATCTGGTCTTCTGGAGGCAAGGTGTCGTAGTTTTCAAGATTATAACCTTCTAATAAAATCCTCGCAGCCTGTGATAGGGCAAGCTTCTCGCTGTCGCCGACTGTCCTATCCCATTCACTACCATAGATAGATTCTCTTACGAATGGGTCATCTTCTGACCTGAAGGCATCTCCATTAATCAGCGCTTCTGCGTCCAGGCTCATTAAAGCTTCAAGGGTCTCATCAGGTATATGATAATATTGATTTATGACCAAGAAGTCCTCATCCACTTCTTGTATGAATATCTCGTCATTGTTTTCAGGATCAGTAAATCCACGAAGAGGTAAGGCGCTTAATCTATCAAAGAATGCTTCTTTATCTGAATCCGGTATTGTCTCATCCCTTCCTATTCCTGCAAGGACCTTTGCTCCTGCTACTATTATGTATTGTTCATACATACCGTAGCTGCCTGCTGCGTGGATAGCTTCTAACGCGCGAAGGACTGTATTTCCTATTTCTATCTTTTCAGTATCAGATACGCCTGGATTATTTACAACTCCTTCGAATACCTCAAATGAGTCAAGCCTTACATCAGCCGGCCACTCTCCTCCGTCTAAGGCAGGGATTATTGCCTGGTAACTGGTCCAGTCAGTTGCAGGATCATCGAGCAACTCGTTTAATTTTATTCTTACAGCTGAGGATATGCCTTCTACGCTTACAGCGTCTGAAGCCTCATCTCCTGTTATCTGTACAAGTCCCCACAATGCCCACGTGCCCCTTACATAATCCGCAGAGATGGTATTAGTGAATATATCTTTTAGATCATCAGCCCAGATGACTTTTGCAGTCTGGTCTACTTCTGGGTCAAAGCCTATTGCTTCTACTATCTCAAGGACATGGTTACCTCTATTACCAGAGTCAAGTAGTAAGCTGGATAACTCTTCCTTTACCCATGGGTGAGCAAAGGAGTTCCATACCATCCAGTATTCCCTGGTATATGTGTCTACGTCATCGATGTTTGTGACTATAGGCTGAAGTTGGGTGCGGATAGAGGCGCGGATGTCGGCTTCAGAGAGGCCTTGAGAGAGTTGGGTTTGCATCACCACCCCCAGTGCCTTGTTCACCTCATCAGCTATGTTATAGTAGATCTCTACGGTATTTGAGTCTTCATCAACATCCTTGACATATATCTCGTGGTAGATATTCTCATTGACCGAGAGGCTGAGCAAGAGATCATATGCGGCTTGCATGCTGGTTCCTGATATTGCGTTTGTAGTCGAGAAGATTATGTTTAATGTCTCTGTCCCGTGCGCTATTGCCTCTAGATCGTGCGCGTCAGGAGAATCCAGATTAATGTTGTTTAAAACCGATACTGTAGCATCAACTATAGGCGTTACGTTTGATTCAGGAAGAGTTTCAAAGTCAGGGGACCTTGCTATCTCCTTTAATATGCGTAAGGAATCAAATTGCTCGCCGGCTGGGTATGTATCCCAGTCTAATGCTGCGACAGCCTCGTAGTTTGTGAGGTTATCTATATTTAGATTTAAAAATGCTATCAGAGGTGTGGCTATTTCATCTATCTTGGATGCAATGTCTATACGCGGGTCTCTTGATACCTCATAAGGAGCCCAGCTTGCTCTTGCCCTTACTGTATAAGGTATAGAGGTGTTCGTGTATATATCTATAAGGTATGTTGCCCAGGTCTTCTTTTCATCTATAGAGAGTGTTGCGTCATGGCATGCAGCTTCTGCTATCTCTAAGGCTGCTCTAATTGCGATCTGGTCTTCTGGAGGCAAGGTGTCGTAGTTTTCAAGATTATAACCTTCTAATAAAATCCTCGCAGCCTGTGATAGGGCAAGCTTCTCGCTGTCGCCGACTGTCCTATCCCATTCACTACCATAGATAGATTCTCTTACGAATGGGTCATCTTCTGACCTGAAGGCATCTCCATTAATCAGCGCTTCTGCGTCCAGGCTCATTAAAGCTTCAAGGGTCTCATCAGGTATATGATAATATTGATTTATGACCAAGAAGTCCTCATCCACTTCTTGTATGAATATCTCGTCATTGTTTTCAGGATCAGTAAATCCACGAAGAGGTAAGGCGCTTAATCTATCAAAGAATGCTTCTTTATCTGAATCCGGTATTGTCTCATCCCTTCCTATTCCTGCAAGGACCTTTGCTCCTGCTACTATTATGTATTGTTCATACATACCGTAGCTGCCTGCTGCGTGGATAGCTTCTAACGCGCGAAGGACTGTATTTCCTATTTCTATCTTTTCAGTATCAGATACGCCTGGATTATTTACAACTCCTTCGAATACCTCAAATGAGTCAAGCCTTACATCAGCCGGCCACTCTCCTCCGTCTAAGGCAGGGATTATTGCCTGGTAACTGGTCCAGTCAGTTGCAGGATCATCGAGCAACTCGTTTAATTTTATTCTTACAGCTGAGGATATGCCTTCTACGCTTACAGCGTCTGAAGCCTCATCTCCTGTTATCTGTACAAGTCCCCACAATGCCCACGTGCCCCTTACATAATCCGCAGAGATGGTATTAGTGAATATATCTTTTAGATCATCAGCCCAGATGACTTTTGCAGTCTGGTCTACTTCTGGGTCAAAGCCTATTGCTTCTACTATCTCAAGGACATGGTTACCTCTATTACCAGAGTCAAGTAGTAAGCTGGATAACTCTTCCTTTACCCATGGGTGAGCAAAGGAGTTCCATACCATCCAGTATTCCCTGGTATATGTGTCTACGTCATCGATGTTTGTGACTATAGGCTGAAGTTGGGTGCGGATAGAGGCGCGGATGTCGGCTTCGGTGGCCTCTGGAAAGCCTTCTATTATCTGGTCCTGGACAGCATCATACTGCGCAATAGTAGGTGGCATTATCTTAAACATCTTGCCTCCTCCTGTTGTCTCTGCCCTATAATAGCCAGGATCCATAATGTAGGGGAGGTAATCTCTTCTGTAATCTTCCAGCGTAACGTATAAAGAAATATCATCTGCAGGAGATGGCACTGCTCTGGGATTTCCATTTACATCATAGGCAAATGCCCTGGGAATAAGCATCGGATAGGAAAGATCGAAAAACTGCACATCAGTCTCTGTTATGGATATAGGCACGCGGTAATACTGCATAGCTGTCCCGTTATCCCAATTATATACTGGATGATAAATCCCGCGGCCTTCGATCCGTTCTACTTCTGCTGCCAGGATATAGAGAAGCGGATTCTGCCTTCTTAAATAGCCCTCAAACAACCATAATCTAAATCCCGTCTCATCTCTGATCCCTGTAGCCCTGCCTTCTCCGTCAAGATCAAGCAAGTTGGCGTATACCTCGAAAGGTATACTGCCAGGTACTCTATCAAATGCCACGTATTCATCCTGTATATATAAAGCTGTTAACCGTTTGATCAATTCTACAAACCCTGGATCTTCTCTGAGTTTATGTTCCAGGTATTGAGAAAGATTTAAGCCGTTTTGCTTAAAATCATCGCTGGAAAACAAATTCAGGATCTCTAGCTGGACAGTCTCGCCAAACTCCTCTGCCAACAACATCTTTCTCTCTAATGTGTTGTCAGCAAAATGCACGAGTTCATGCCTCAAGGCATCTTTCAATATCGCATAGTATTCGGGACTTAATATTGAGCTGCTTATGATTACGCGATCTATTGTGCGGCCATCAGCCTGTGGGACTAAAATCGTAAAGAACCCTGTGCTGTCTTCTACCGTAACTCTTCCGCTAGTCAATATATCTTTTAGGTTATTATAAGCTTCTTCAGAATAAGGTAACCCAGATAATGCAGCATCTCTCCCTCCGAGCATATCGCTATGGATTTCCTCAAGAAGCGCACTCAACAATTGCGCAGCCGCCTCTTCTGTAACTGCCGGCTGTTCAGGCACAGTAGCAGGGTCTTGTGCGCCTGAGTCTATATTATCCTCCCTGAGGAATTCTAAAAAGTTATCCGGATAATGAAATCTATCGTTTTCATCGACAAAGCCGCCAATCAGTTCCCAGTCATTTATAGAATCATCATAACGCACTGTCCCTTTGTTCTCCTCTATGGTCATTATATCTCTATAGATATTCTCATCTAATACCTGCATTGCGCTGGAGAGGACGAGTTTTAAATTTATCCAGTCCACCCTGCCATCAGGAGCGCCAACTAAAGTGTAAATCGCGTGACTGTGAAAAAGACTGGACAGTTGCGACAATCCCTGCGCCTCTGCTTCATCTCTCATCGCTACAAGCGATTCTATTGTCATGTCATTATCAGCCAAATATTCCATATGGGACTTCCAGCCAAATGCCTCCCTGGTAACTATACTGTTGAAATAATTCTGCGCTGCCTGTACTAATTCAGGCGTATTGAGATCATTGTCTGGATCAGATCTTAATCTGTAATACTCTTCGCTATACAGAAATATGTCTTGTATCTCTTGAGGATGATCCTGGATAAAACTCAAAGAAGCTGCCTCTTTAATCAACATCGCTTTCAGGAAAATATTATATCTATTGTCATACGCAGCCCTTTCTAACAAAGGAGCCATAAGTTCATAATTAACACTGAAAAGTATCTCCCCTTCTTCTCCAGGCGAAGGGATTCCCAAACCCATCCACAATCCAGGCATAGATACAAAACCAGCCCTGCCTGTGTCGAACATGCGCCTCATCTCTCTGAGCTCTTCAATATAAGGCGCGCCTTCCTGTCTTAGTTCCAGAATTGCTCTATCCATGGCTTCCAGAAAAACCTCTGTTCTTGTATCCGGAGCTGGTGCAGGAGTAGGCGTTGGCGGGGTGGTACAGGCACTAACACTAAAAACGACTAAACCAACCGCTAACAAGCCAACAGGCCCGGCAGTGCTCAAGACAATACCACCAACAGTAACAACCGCCAGCACCTTAACGACATCCCAAACATCAAAATCATCCAGAGATGGCACTATATCAGCTATAAGATCCATAAAGCCGGCTACACTTGTTCCCAGTGCAGCTAGTGCAGGAATTGCAAAGACGACAGGCCTTGGCTGTACCTTGAAGCTAGCTGATTCTTCCCTAAGACTATCCAGTGCCTCCTGGAGGCCTTCAGATGTAAACCCGTCCTGTGGCCAGAATGATATTCCAGTGTAGCCTTTCTCCCATGCCTCTTGTATGAAAGCTATTACCTCTTCCCTAGAATCTGCACCTATCTCAGTAATCCTTACTGGGGAAGTTCCTACGCCAAGTTCACCTGCATATGGCAAGTCTCCGGGTGAGACATTATAGAAATGCACTGAAAACTCATCTCCCAAGTCATACCGTATAATATCTTGATAGCGATACACATTCTCCGGTTTATTTATACCTACTGTTACATTGCCTTGGTATTCATGAACTAAATCGCTGAATGATTGCAAGAATGTTAATACATGCGGGTTATACAATACTCCAGCATCTGGCTCTGGCGCGACATTCTCTGGCTCATTAAATAAATCTATTAATTCAAATTGAGAAGCATATCCCTGTATCCACGGCTTAAAAATCTCTACAAGAGCCTCTCTTCCTTCTTCTGTGAAAAATTCAGGATGCTCTCCTGTCAGTTCCCCGCCTTCCTCTCTTATGCTATTTAAGATATGGAAGTCGAATAATACCGGTATTACCCTGACTTCTGTTCTCTCTTGCGCGTCTATAATGGCTTTGGTTACTTCATATACTCCTCCTCTTAATGCTATAGGTGCCCCATCTTTCATTATGAATATCTCATCTGGATTGCGTATGTCATTAAATAGCCATACTCGAGCTTCATTGCCGCCATCTTCTTTTACATTCAACAGAAATTGCTCTATCCTTGTTATAGGCCTCCCATCTTCTGTGTGTCCTACAATATCTAGATATCCACCTTCAAGCTGCATGGCTGTTCCATAGGGCGTCTCTTCTCCCCAGATGCCGTTACGGCCACTGTGGGATACAAAGCTCTCTACGTCTACAGGTGAAAATTCGCCATGTGTTATCGGGCGTGGATATGGGATTGTATCTATTGCTTCTTCTACTGGTACCAATTCAACTGAGGTCGCCTTTAACCATGCATCTGTCTCATAGTTTGAGAGGGCTATGCCTCCTGAACCGATCTTTATGCCTAAGGCATTGATATCAGTCGGGTCAAATAATACCTCGCCATTTGGATCTCTTGAAATCCAATTATAGTTCTCAGTTACTGCACCAATATCCACAGCTAATGTGATTTGACCTCCCTGTGAGACATTAGTCCAGTTGGCATATACAGCTGACCATTCTGGGCCGCTCTTAAAGAAGAGCTGAATGCCATTAGGAGCGCCTTCTGGAGCAACTAATTGCTGAGGAATGTCCACTGTCACTACGAGTCTATAATTTGTGAGATCGAGAGTCTGCCCAGGTTCATGATCTGGATAGCCGATGTCTGCATAACGGAGGTCTATAAAAGCTTCGCCTTTACTCTGGCCAACTAATTCTCTTATACGTTGATATTCTGGATCTTGATAGTTTCCGCTCGAGTCTATCGCATCCGCTACTAGCACTGCTAACTCATCTATGCCTTTTCCGCTAATATCTACATTCAGTTCAGGATGTGTCTCTAGAAACTCTATTACCTGTTCTTTTATATTTGCCTCACTTGCTAAATGCACATGTAAATCCAATGTACCGTCGGCGTTGTGCCTGACTTCATCTATTGCCTGGCTGTCTATCCAGTCTTGAGTTTGGTATTCGAAGAGCGGTATTTCTAATGCAGTGAGAGTCTCTGTGGGCTCTATTGTCGGCACCAAAGTAGGCGTGGGTGCTGGCGCTTCTACTACCTCAGCACTTCCTATACGCACCAAAGCTGCATCTACTATTGTAACGTCGCCCAAGCCTCCGAATATCTTTGCCCCAACTGCGCGGGCATTGCTAAGATCCGCACCTCTTATATCTGCAGGGTCAGATTCCGGGTTAAATGTAATAAGTCCGCTAGCTGGGATTGTTTGTCGAGATGAATAGAGATTTCTCCAGTCACCGTCCTTATAAAAAAGCTGGACAGTTTTCCCTTCTCCTCCTGAGAATGTTATATGAAGCTCGTAGCCGGTTAAGTCATAACTGTCTAGAAAAGCATTGTTCAAATCAAGAAAGTATTCATCTGATGCTGACGGGTTTGGAATAAAGTATTCTACAGGGAGAGGTATGCGATCAGGCTCTTGTTCCTGTTGTGGCTCAGCCTGAAAAACATCTTCCATTAACCCACTAAACACACTCGCGGCTGTCTCATAGTACGACATGGCCTGCATGATCTCTGAAGCGATTTCTTCTGAGATAAGGCCTTGTTCCTGCAGCTGGTCAAGTCTGTCCATTGTTGCAACTATTAACATGAATTCGCCTTCTGCAAATAACATACTCTCATATAACATGCTCTCTAGCACAGCTTTGCCGGCCTCTCCTTGATATTCAGGTTCAGCTGATTCATAAGCATTCATTATCATCTCAGCATGGACCTGGAGGCCAAGAGTTTCATCTCTCATATCTATCAATCCAAAGACTTCTCTTGCGTTGCTATCCGAGGCTAACGAGCTTGCAATAAATCCAGCATCTTGGTCATATAGCCAATCTGCCCTTGGTTCTAAGATAAAGTGCTTAAGCGTTGGCAGGTCTCCGCCAAAAGCATGGTACACAGAAGTAGTAATATCGTTAGTAAGAGCGCTATCTACTAACATATCTCCTGAATTCGTAACATAGTTTACAATGGGCGCGACAACCGGAATCTGAGATAATGCACCCTGGCTAAACTGATTTATCGCGCCTGTAATAAACATATGGGAAAGCGTAGATTTTATTATGCTAAATGTCAGGGAAGAACCAAGCGCGAATAAGGATAGCTGTACAATATGTGCTGCTTTATTCCAGCCTTTTAATTGTGAGCCTTTATAATTCTTTAGGAAGATCCTGACAGTCCAGCCTTCGAAGACCGGGATACTTAGGACTATGGCCTGTAAATACAATACAAAAGATTCTTTCTTAGATATCTTGGTCGGAGGCTCTCTCGCCCTAGGAACACCTCTTTCTGTGCTGGAAGTTATATCATTCAGTAATGATATAAGATATGATCTCTGCCAATCAGGATAAAAACTCAATCGTTCTTCTACGGCTGCGATATCAGGTTTCGAAAGACGGGTTGTGGTTTCCTGTGCTGCCTCTAGATACGCTGACAATGCATTGAAATCTCCTGCCTTTGGAATCTCTACGCCCTCTATCTTAGGAAGGTCTGAAAGTTTATAGGCAAGCTTTTCCTCTGCAAGCTGCTGCTTTCTCTGCTTTACTATAGATAAGGAATTCAACAGCGTATTTGTCAAAAGCCTGTCCAATATATATTCGGCTGACCATGCGAAAAATGTCATGCCAAAAATAGGCATGCCGGCAACTGAAAATGTGGCAATCCCCACAGGCAAAAGTGCAAGTATAAAAGGTGCTATAAATACGGTAAACTGAGATATGATTGCGAACTTTAAGGAAAATTTTAAGAGCTCGAAGATAATCACTCCTGCATGATCCCAGAAATACCTGAAAGCTATGACCAGGGTATTTGTAGAAGGCGCTGTTTTCTCTTCCAGGCCTTCTGTGCCTTTTATAACCCTCGCTATATCATCCTTGCTAAGTAAACCTTGGCGACTCTTCCTGGAATAGCGGTATTGCACATGAGGGGCGATTGGCTGCCAGATAAAGTTTTTAGGCATATATAAAGGTATTGATAGAGCGCCCTTAAAAGCCCTTGCAGCCAAATCTTTTACCTGTTCATACGCAGCTTCGTCTTCTGAGAATTCAAACTTATCCTTCTTCTGGGCTTTTCTTTTCAGGGCCTCTATGCCTTCCTGCTCCAAGGCCAGCTGTATTCTGCGTAACGTTGCAAAGTCGACTTCATGGCTTGGCTTTCCAAGAAGCTCATCGAATAAATAATCCTCTGCATGATCATCAAGATCAAACGCGCCTGTATCCATAAGGATCCGCACTATCTTTGCAGCGCTTCTTTTTCTCGCCTCATGTTTAGAAAAATAAGATTTAAAGAAAGAAGAAAGGCTGGCCCAACCACGGCGGGCAATGCCGTTTATCAGACTGGCAAATCTAGGCCGCCCTTCTTCTTCCTCTTTTATGTCTTTAGCTCTAAATTTATTTACGATAAAATGCCACAATATTAAAATAGCATTTGCAACAACAAACCCAAGCGGTCCAGCTATAAAAAACCCAACACCAATAACAGAAGTCAAAAACGAAAGCGTTGTTACATCTATCCTAAACAACGCGCGCAAGCCTGCCTTAAACGCTTCTTTATAAGTACCGCCCTCTATGTATTTCTTATAGCCAAAGGCCCCTATAAAGTGTGAAATCCAGAGACCAAGACCAACCAATGGCAGGGCATATAAACTTATATCAGACAGCCATAAGTAAATAAAGCCAGCTAAATATGCAACTGGTGTCTCAAGCCATGCTACTTTTTCTATGTATTCTAATTCTGGTATAACCGATCCGCCTGTGCTCGTATCAGCTTCTAAATCATCCTCAGACTCAGCAACAGTTGGTTGGATAACTTCTTCGGAAGCTGCGGCAACATCAGCGGTCTCTACCGTAACATCTTTCTTTGTAATCGTTATTGTCTCAGCTGCTGGAACTCTAGCAAAAAGGTTATGACTAATCACTTCATATTGAGCGCCACTGGTTCTCACCCTTGCACACTGCTTTCCATATCCAATATATATATTCCCAGCAGCATCTTTTTTGATCACGATATCGGATTCAAGATATTCTCTGAATTCAAGAGTAAACATAAATCCTACGCTATCTATATCTTGTCCGACTACCTCTAGTCCAAATGCAGATACAACAGCAGTGAATCTACCCGAAATAGGACGTATTTCATCAATAAATATACCTAATCTCTCAGCAACGTTGGCATTAACATTAAATCTATCAATAAAATCTGTTGCAGCATAGCCCATTATCCCCCTTAGTTTGCTTTTAAAATTTAAGCTCGTAAGCAATTCTGACAGCGGCTTTCTCTTGCCTGACAATAGATCTCTATAATTCTCTTCATCTATCTCTGTCTTTGAATATGGAGAGACAACTGCATAGGAATAACCTTTTTCTTTCAAAAGCTCTGTTATGCCTCTGGTGTGGAACCCTCCTGCTATCAGGGCAGAGGTCTTGACCTTGCGCTTTTCTATTTCTTTTATGGCGTTGTTGAACATTGCCACGTCTCTTTTGTGGGCTATTCTGTAGAAGGATTCGAGCTCTGGCAGGTATTTATCTATCAGGTCAGGATTAAAGTCTATGAAAGAGCCTATCTTGTATTCTTTCAAATTGCGCTTCAAGAAACCCTCGAAAAAGCCTACCTTGAAGTCTTCTGGATTTTTAAGATAGTAATCCAAATCTTCGTTTGAAACTTTAAGATTAAAGAAATTTTCCAAGAATCTTATATGTCTGAAGGATTTTGTGAGGAGTTTTTGATTTTCATTATCCGCGATAAGGTCTTTTGTCTCATAAGTCAGTTCTTCTATCTCATTAAAGAGCTTTGCAGAATCAAGAGAGTTTACTTTCTTCAGGTAAGAGACAAAGCCATATAGATCTTTATAGCTATCCAGGTCATCTTTTATG